>NZ_JAFBBV010000001.1:3399337-3708367 GCF_016907365.1 Oerskovia paurometabola
TCGCGTGCTCCACGCCGAGGTTGCACCCACCGGCGAACCCGAGGTTCCCCCCCGACTCGATCACCTTGGCACGGGGAACCGCGGCAGCGATCCGTTCCGCGCTCCCGTCCTGCGAGTCGTTGTCGATGACGATGAGCTCGAGGCGCTCAGCCGGCCAGTCGACGTCGTCGAAGGACTTCAAGCACGTGATCGTGTCCTCGGCACCCTTGTAGTTGACAAGGACGACTGACACGACCCCCTCGTGGACAGTCGGTTCTCTCATCGTGCGGCCTCTCCGTGAATCTCTGCTAGATCGTTCTCGACCATCTTCTCGATGATCTCCCTGAAGCTGGTCGTCGGGCTCCAGCCCAGCACCTCACGGGCCTTCGACGCGTCACCCACCTGGACGGCGGTGTCGACCGGGCGCACGAAGCGCGGGTCGATCTCGACGTGCGACTCCCAGTCCTCGACGCCCGCGGCGGCGAACGCGAGACGGACGAACTCCTCGACGGAGTGCGCCTCACCGGTCGCCACGACGAAGTCGTCGGCCTCATGGTGCCGGGCGGCCCGCACGAGGGCGTCGACGTAGTCGGGCGCCCATCCCCAGTCACGTCGTGCGTCGAGGTTGCCCAGGGCCAGGACCCCTCCACCCGCCGCCGCGATACGAGCTGCGCCCGCGGTGATCTTCCGGGTGACGAAGGTCTCCGGACGCCGAGGGGACTCGTGGTTGTACAGGACGCAGCTCGAGACACCCAGGCCCCTGGACCGGAACACGGCGGCCATCTGGTGCGCGTAGGCCTTCGCGGCACCGTAGGGCGAGACAGGACGGATCGTCGTGCCCTCGTCCTGAGGTGTGCGGTCCGGAGTCCCGAAGATCTCCGCGCTCGAGGCCTGCACGACGCGGACGGTGCGCCCCGAACGCTCCTGGGACCGATGGGCCGCCTCGAAGAGCGTGACGGCGCCGATCCCGCTGACCAGACCCGTGTCGACCGGGTGGTCCCACGAGTAGGCGACCGAGCTGATGCCACCGAGGTTGTACACCTCGTCCGGTGCGATCTCGGACAGCAGGTCCTGCATGCGGGCGTGCTCACGAAGGTCGATCTCATGAACCTGCACGCCTGCTGACGGCGCGCGCTCCGTGACCGCCGCTCCCGGCCGGACGAACCCGTGGACCTCGGCCCCCTCGCGCACCAACCGGTCAGCGAGGTACGAGCCGTCCTGCCCGGTGAGTCCTGTGACGAGAGCGACGGTCATCGGCTCACCGACCGACCAGGACGGACTGCTCGCGCAGGTCGTTCTCCACCATCATGGACACGAGCCCGGGGAAGTCGACCTTGCGCTCCCACCCCAGGGTCTCCTGCGCCTTGGCGGGGTCACCGATGAGCAGGTCCACCTCTGCGGGACGCATGAAGCGGGGGTCCTGCTTGACGTAGCCCGACCAGTCCTCGATGCCCACGTGCGCGAAGGCGGAGTCCAGGAACTCGCTGATCGAGTGCGTCTCGCCGGTCGCGATGACGTAGTCGTCGGCCTCCGGCTGCTGGAGCATGAGCCACATCGCCTCGACGTAGTCACCGGCGAAGCCCCAGTCGCGCTTGGCGTCGAGGTTGCCCAGCACCAGCTCGTCCTGCAGACCGAGCTTGATCCGGGCGACGGCCTGCGAGATCTTGCGCGTCACGAACTCGGGTCCACGGCGCGGCGACTCGTGGTTGAACAGGATGCCGCTCGACGCGTGCATCCCGTAGGACTCGCGGTAGTTGATCGTCATGTAGTGCCCGAAGACCTTGGCGACACCGTACGGCGAGCGAGGCCACAGGAGCGTCGACTCACGCTGAGGCACCTGCTGGACCTTGCCGAACATCTCCGAGCTGGAGGCCTGGTAGAAGCGCACGCGGCTCGGGTCGTCGTGCGAGTACAGGCGCACGGCCTCGAGGATGTTCAGGACCGCCTTGCCGGTCACCTCGCTCGTCAGCATCGCGTTCTCCCACGAGTACGCGACGAACGAGATGGCCCCGAGGTTGTAGACCTCGTCAGGCTTGGACACCTCGAGCGCACGGATGAGCGAGGACAGGTCCGTGAGGTCACCCGTGATGAGCTTGACGTCGGGGACCGTCTCACGCACGAGATCCAGCTTGGGGTTGTTCTGGCCGCGGATGAGGCCGTAGACCTCGTAGCCCTTGCTGAGCAGGAGCTCGGACAAGTACAGGCCATCCTGGCCGGTGATACCGGTGATCAGCGCGCGTGGCATATTTCCTCGAAGAGAGTCGACAGAATAGGACCAGGTCACCCTACCCGGAGACGGCCGCTCACAGGCGATGTGTCCGGTCTCTCCACCCGACCGCTACCATGGCGCCATGCCGGACGCACCCTTCATCTCCTATGCCCAGAACGGCGAGGACGTCGTCCTGTGGCGAGCGCTCCAGTCGGTCACCGACGGACGCTACGTCGAGGTCGGAGCCAACCACCCCACGCACGACTCGGTCACGCGCGCGTTCTACGATCGCGGCTGGTCGGGGATCACCGTCGAACCCGTCGAGTACTTCGCGGAGCTCCATCGCGAGAGCCGCCCGCGCGACATCCAGGTCCAGGCGGCCATCACCTCGGAGGACGTCGAGGAGATCACTCTCCACGTCATCCCCGACACGGGGCTGTCGACGCTCGACGACAGCATCAGCGAGCAGCACGAGGCCGCTGGCATCGAGCACGTGGACATCGTCGTGAAGACCACCCGGCTCGACGACCTCCTTGCCGCGCACGGATACGCCGAGAAGGACGTGCACTTCCTCCTGATCGACGTGGAGGGGGCCGAGGCCGACGCGCTGCGGAGCATCGACCTCACGGTCTGGCGACCGTGGGTCGTGGTCGTCGAGGCGACCCTGCCGAACTCCACGACGCCCTCCCACACGGAGTGGGAGCCGAACCTCCTGGCCGCAGGGTACGAGTTCTGCCTCTTCGACGGGGTCTCCCGCTTCTACGTCGCGCAGGAGCACGCCGCCGAGCTCAAGGCGAAGCTCCAGTACCCGGCGTGCGCGCTCGACCGCTTCGTCAACCACATCCTGATCGACGCCCGCATCGAGATCAACGAGCGGACCGCCGAGCTCGACGACCTCACGCGTCAGCTGCTCCACTGGCGACAGACCGCCCTCGACCAGTGGGCGGCCGTCGCGGCCGCCCAGGCGAGCCGCGACGCCGACAGGTCTGCGGACCAGGCGGTGCTCGCGGAGATGGAGGCGATGCGACACACCCTCTCGTGGCGGGTCACCAGGCCGCTCCGGCTCGTCCGGCGTATCGGCTCCCGACTCAAGACGGCCCGATGAGGGACCAGCAGTACTCGTTGCCCCCCGCCGCCCGGGAGCGTCTGGAAGCCCTCGACCAGCGGCTCCTCGCCGCAGCGCACGCGGTCCTGGGCCCGGAGGTGCCCGTGCTCGACGGGACGCCCGCTCGCCCGGGCCAGGCGAGCGCCGAGATCCTGCCCGCGCTGGTCACGGCGTGCCGCGGCCCCGGGGGTGATGAGGTCGCCTGGCTGCTCCTGACGGCGGTCCGCGGACGGTTCCCGTCACCCGACGAGTTCCTCGCGCTGGCCCGGCTCCTGGACCTCGACCCGGGCGCGAGCGCCACGGTCGAGACGACCCTCCTGACCCTTGCGCTCGACGACGCCGAGGCGCGACCGGACCTCGAGATGACCGTGGTCACCGACCACCCGGTCGTCGAGGTGGACTACTCGGCCCGGAACGACCTCCACACCGGCATCCACCGGGTGGTCCGCGAGACGCTCCCGAGGTGGGACGAGTCCCACCGGATCACCCCGGTCGCGTGGATCGACGAGTCCACGGCGTTCCGTGCCCTCGCCCCGCGTGAGCGAGCTCGGGTGCTGCGCTTCGGCAAGGACTCCGTGACCGATCTCGCCGAGGAGCTGGCCTTCCGCCATCGTCTCGTCGTGCCGTGGCGGACGGCCGTGGTCCTCCCCGACGTCCCCAGCCCCGGGGCCTCGTCGGTCATGACCGCTCTCGCCCGCTGGTCGGGCAACCGCGTCATGCTGATCGGCTACGACCTCATCCCCATCACGAGCGCCGACATGCGTCCCTTCTCCGACGCGACCGTCGCCGCGGCGCAGCTCACGGTGGTCAAGCATTCCGCTCGCGTCGCGGGCATCAGCGCCTCCGCCGCGACCGAGTACGGCGGATTCGTCCACGCGCTGGGGGCTCAGGGCATCGCCGGCCCAGAGGTTCGCGAGGTGCTCCTGCCGGAGTCGTCGCCGCCGTCGACGCACTCGACCGAGCCGCGACCCGGGAACTCCCGACCGGTCGTCCTGGTACCCGGCACGCGCGAGCTGCACAAGAACCAGCGGACCCTGCTCCACGCCGCCGAGCGGCTGTGGCACTCCGGCCTGGACTTCGAGCTGCGGATGATGGGCTCCGCAGGCTGGTCCGACGACGTCGTCAGTGCCGCGATGGACCGGTTGACGGAGCACGGTCACCCGTTCACGCCGCTCGGCCGGGTCTCGGAGGAGGAACTCTGGGAAGAGCTCTCGTCGGCCGACGTCGTCGCCTTCATCTCGCTCCACGAGGGCTACGGCCTGCCCGTCTCCGAGGCGCTGTCGGTCGGTACCCCCGTCCTGACCTCGTCGTTCGGGAGCCAGGCCGAGATCGCCCAGCACGGTGGTTGCCTGCTCGTGGATCCCCGGGACGACGACGACGTGACCGAGAAGCTCCGCGCGCTCGTCACGGACGCCAACCTGCGCGAACGGCTCGCCCTCGAGGCCCGCCGGCGCCCGCGCCGTACCTGGGACGACTACGCCCGCGAGCTCTGGCAGTACTTCATGACCGACGAGACAGCTGAGGACCCCACGTGACCATCTTCCGACGCCCGTCGGGCGCCACGAGGTCGTCGGCCGCCCCGCAGACCCACGTCGACGCCTGGCGCTCGCGCCTGCCGCTGCTCGCGACGGCGCTCGAGCGACCGGCTCCCTCGGTGGCCCCCTGGTCTCTCGAGTCCTTCGAGCGGGTGCTCGGCGAGCTCGTCGACATCCGTGACCACGCTCAGGTGTGGCTGGCGATCACGGTCCTCACAGGACGCCTTCCCGAGGTGCACACGGTCGTCGAGACAGCACGCGAGGCCGAGTTCGACAGCCATGTCGTCGTGCGCACGATCGTCGAGGAGACGACCGACGAGAGCGCCGGGTGGGCCGTGCGGGTCGTGACCGGCACGGTCGTCGTGGACGTCGCGCACACCGCGTCGACGACGCTCATGACCGGGATCCAGCGCGTCGTGCGGGAGACCACCCGGCGGTGGCTGCGCGAGCACGACGTCCTGCCGGTGTCGTGGACGCAGGACTTCGACGCGGTCCGCGACCTGACCCCCGTAGAGCTCGACCGGATCCTCCGGGCCGAGGCGGCGGACGAGGACCTCCCGTCGACGGCAGAGCCGTCGGTGGTCGTGCCGTGGAACGCTCGCTACGTCGTGCCGGAGCTCGCGGCGGAGGAGGAGCGGACCGGCCGCCTTCGTGCGCTGGCGCTCTACTCGCGGAGCCCTCTGAGCGCGGTCGGGTTCGACCTCATCCCCGTCACGTCCGGCGACACGACCAGCCCGGGCATGAGCGACGCATTCGCCCGCAGCCTGGCCGCGCTCCGGCACGGGGTGCGGCTCGCGCCGATCTCCGGTGCCGCTGCGACCGAGTACGAGGGCTGGCGCATGATGCTCGCCGCGACCGGTATCGCCGGTCCGGAGATCACGCCGGTCGTGCTGCCGGTCGAGGCGGTCGAGTCCACGCCGGCCGACATCGAGGCCGCCCGGTTGCGGTTCACGGTCGGCACCTGGCCGCTGGTCCTGGTCGTCGGCAGCCACGAGCCGCGGAAGAACCACCTCGCGATCCTGCACGCCGCCGAGCTGCTGTGGCGCGAGGGCCATGCCTTCAGCCTCACGTTCATCGGCGGGAACTCGTGGAACGGCGAGAGCTTCCAGCGTCGTCTTCACGAGCTCCGCTCGATCGGTCGACCGGTCGAGGCGGCCAGCAAGATCTCCGACGACCAGCTCTGGGCGGCCTACCGTCTCGCCCGGTTCTCCGTCTTCCCCTCGCTCAACGAAGGGTTCGGGCTGCCTGTCGCCGAGTCCCTCGCGGTGGGGACCCCGGCCATCACGTCGGACTTCGGGAGCATGGCCGAGATCGCCGCCGACGGGGGTGCGCTCGTCGTCGACCCGCACGACGACCGGGCGATCGCCGACGCGATGCGCACGCTCCTCCTGGACGACGAGCAGCTGGGCGAGCTGAGCGTCGCGGCACTCGCACGCCCTCGGCGCACGTGGGACGACTACGCCGCGGAGCTCTGGGCCTATCTCATCGAGGGCCGTCCCCCGACGGCCTAGGGCGCTACGCCTGGCGGGTATTGTTGCCCCTCAGGCCCTCATGCCTAGACCACCATGATCAGGAGAACGATGGACGACCTGCGTGACGCTAGAGCGTCCGCTCTTGCAACCCAACCGATGCGTCCCGCTGGCCCGCGTTCGGGCATCTTCGGTGGAACCCTGCAGTCCCTCCGGGACATCTTCTCGCACCGTGAGCTCGTGGGGCTCCTCGTCCGCCGAGAGATCAAGGCTCGCTACAAGGACAGCATCCTGGGCTTCTTCTGGAGCCTGGCACGTCCGATCGCGCTCCTGCTCGTGTACTGGGTCGCCATCGGCAAGTTCCTCGGAGCCGAGCGGAACATCCCCGAGTTCGCGATCTACATCTTCACCGGCCTGACGGCGTG
The DNA here is from genome assembly GCF_016907365.1 of Oerskovia paurometabola. Classification (NCBI taxonomy): domain Bacteria; kingdom Bacillati; phylum Actinomycetota; class Actinomycetes; order Micrococcales; family Cellulomonadaceae; genus Oerskovia; species Oerskovia paurometabola. Next base: position 3,406,060 of record NZ_JAFBBV010000001.1, read on the forward strand.
GCAGCTGTTCTCGGACATCGTCTCGACCGGCACGGGCTCGATCGTCGTCAACTCGGGCCTGATCAAGAAGGTCTACGTCCCGCGCGAGGTCTTCCCCCTCAGCGTCGTCGGCTCGGCACTCTTCAACTTCGGGATCCAGCTGGTCATCCTCCTGGGGTTCACCGCGATCCGCGGTCAGTTCCCGACGGGCGAGCGCTGGCTCTACTTCATCCTGGGGTTCTCGGTCCTCGTGACCTTCGCGAGCGCGCTCGCCCTCATCCTGTCCGCGGTCAACGTCTATCTTCGTGACGTCCAGTACCTCGTGGAGATCGTGCTGATGCTCGCCTTCTGGGCGTCGCCGATCGTCTACTCGTGGAGCCAGATCACGTCCCAGGTCTCGTCGGAGCTCGTGCAGAACATCTATGCGTCGAACCCGATGACCCAGGTGATCTTCGCCTTCCAGCGCGCCTTCTGGGTGGCTGGCGACGGACAGCCGATGCCCGACGACCTCGGTGTGCGCCTGCTCATCACGCTCGGGATCTCGATCGTCCTCCTCTGGATCGGGCAGCGCGTCTTCTCCCGTTTGCAGAGCAACTTCGCACAGGAGCTGTGATGAGCACCACCGTCGTCCGGGTCGACAACATCTCGAAGAGATTCGTCATCCGCAAGGAGAAGTCGCTCAAGGAGCGACTCGTCAACTTCGGCCGTTCCAACAAGCACAAGGACGACTTCTGGGCCCTGCGTGACGTCGACCTCGACATCACGTCCGGTTCCACGGTCGGACTCGTCGGGCCGAACGGTTCGGGCAAGAGCACGTTGCTCAAGATGATCGGCGGGATCCTCCAGCCGACGTCGGGCACGGTCAGCATCCGCGGACGTCTCGCTGCCCTGCTCGAGCTGGGTGCGGGTTTCCACCCGGACCTGACGGGGCGGGAGAACGTCTATCTCAACGCCTCGATCCTCGGGCTGTCCAGGGAGCAGACGGACAGCTACTTCGACGCGATCGTCGACTTCTCCGGCATCGAGAAGTTCATCGACACCCAGGTGAAGTTCTACTCCTCGGGAATGTACGTCCGGCTCGCCTTCGCCGTGGCCGTGCACGTCGACCCGGACATCCTCCTCGTGGACGAGGTCCTGGCCGTCGGTGACGAGCCGTTCCAGCGCAAGTGCATGGACCGCATCCGTCAGTTCCAGCACGACGGGCGCACGATCATCTTCGTGAGCCACTCGCTCGACCAGGTCGCCGACCTGTGCGACCGCGCCGTGGTGCTCGAGAGCGGGGCGGTCATCGCGGACGGGGCTCCCCGGGAGGCCCTGCGGACGCTGCGCAGCGAGTTCGACCAGATCCGCCAGGAGGACATCGAGCGCGAGCAGATCAGGATCCAGGAGGCGGAGCAGTCCACCAAGGTCGAGGACGAGCCGGCGCACGCTGTCGAGCGCGCCGTCGTCCAGTCGGTCGGGCTCTTCTCGCCCGACGGGAGCCCCGTCTCCGAGATCTCCCCCGCGACCGACGTCGTGGTGGCCGTCACGGTCGAGGCGAGCACCCCGATCTCGGGAGCGATCGTCGGGATCGGTATCGACACGGCGCTCGGGGTCAACGTGTACGGGACCAACACCAAGCTGCTGGGTGTCCCGCTGCCGCGTCTCGAGGGCACGCACCGGGTGGAGTTCCTGCTGCCCGACCTCCACATCGGTGAGGGAAGCTATGCGCTGCACGGCGCCGTGACGAACGCTGCCGGCTCCGAGCTCCACCGGCTGCGCGACGCGGTCCAGCTCTCGGTCGTGGCCGACGGGCGGTCCGTCGGCGTCACCTGGACGAACGCCCAGGTCCTCTCCGGGCAGGACAGCACGGTCGGGGCGTCCACGGTCTGACCCCACGTCGTCGACGCCCCGGTGCCCGCTCTTCGGAGCGGGCACCGGGGCGTCGTGCGTCGCGCCCGCCGGAACCTCCGGCGAGCACCAACGGCTAGGGTATGAGGGCATTGCACCCGCCAGGAGGAATCACCCATGCGTCTTCTCGTCACCGGCGGAGCCGGTTTCATCGGCTCCAACTTCGTCCACCAGACCGTCCGCGAGCGTCCTGACGTCGAGGTGACGGTGCTCGATGCGCTCACCTACGCAGGTGACCTCTCGTCGCTCGCGCCCGTCGCCGACCGGATCACCTTCGTCAAGGGGGACGTCTCGGACGCCGAGCTCGTCGACCGTCTCGTCGGTGCGAGCGACCTCGTCGTCCACTTCGCGGCCGAGTCGCACAACGACAACTCGCTGGACGACCCGTCGCCGTTCGTGCAGACGAACGTGATCGGGACCTTCACTCTCCTGGAGGCCGTGCGCAAGCACGGCACCCGGTACCACCACATCTCGACGGACGAGGTGTACGGCGACCTCGAGCTGGACGACCCGGAGCGGTTCACGGCCTCGACGCCGTACAACCCGTCGAGCCCGTACTCGTCGACCAAGGCGTCGAGCGACCTGCTCGTCCGTGCCTGGGCGCGGTCCTTCGGGATCCAGGCGACCATCTCGAACTGCTCGAACAACTACGGCCCGTACCAGCACATCGAGAAGTTCATCCCGCGCCAGGTCACGAACCTGATCGACGGCATCCGCCCGCGCCTGTACGGCGCCGGCCAGAACGTCCGCGACTGGATCCACGTCGAGGACCACAACTCGGCCGTCTGGGCCATCATCGACGCCGGGCGAGCCGGTGAGACCTACCTGATCGGTGCCGACGGCGAGAAGAACAACCTCGAGGTCGTCCAGACCCTCCTCGAGATCTTCGGGCGCACCCCCGACGACTTCGACCACGTCGCGGACCGTCCTGGCCACGACCTGCGCTACGCGATCGACTCCTCCAAGCTGCGTGACGAGCTGGGCTGGACCCCTCGCTACACGGACTTCCGTCAGGGCCTCGAGGCCACGGTGGACTGGTACCGGGCGAACGAGTCCTGGTGGCGCGCTGCCAAGGCCGAGACCGAGGCGAAGTACGCGAAGGTCGGTCAGTAGCGAGGAGCGGGCTGGCGGGCGCCACGTCGGCGTACCGCCCGTCGGCCCGCCCCGCCAGCCGCGGCCTCTCTCGCCAGCCCTCGTGGAGCCCGCTCCGCGCCGGAGCGGCACGGTTCGACGGGTGTCTCTACGAGACCTCCACGCGGCAACCTCCCGGACCCCTCCGCGCGGGCCGGGCTTCGTCCTATGCTCTTGAACCGTGACCTCTCGTAGCTGTCTCTCGCCCGGCTCGACGGCAAGGACCCCCACGTGCGCGGTCCCGGTCGTCGCGCCGTCGCGGCGGGTGGGCACGAACCGTCGAGGGCGCGATCTCACCCGGTCCGGGCGTGTCCGCCTCTCCTGCCGCCCGACCCGTGGCACGAGTGGCATCATCGTCCCCATGTCCGTCTCGCGTCCGGACGCCCACCGGCTCCCCCGGTCCGTCCTGCTCGACGTCGTCGCTCACGTGGGTGGTTGAGGCCGCCATGTCCCACGACGAGTCTCCCTCGGGCCGGACCAGGCCCCCGAGCTTCACGCCCCAGACAGGGCGTGCAGGCAGGCCCCCCAGCGCCAACGACGCGATCGCGGTCGGGTCCGACGGCACACCCCGGTCGGCCGGTCGCCCTGTCGAGCCGCTCGCTCCGGACGTCCCGCTCACCTCGGAGCCGCGGATCAAGCGCCAGTCGTCGCGCACCGCCGCCGCCCCGCCGTCACGGCCGGGGACTCCGCCTCCTGCCCCTCCGGCGCGCCCTGTGGGTTCCTCGGACGCCCGCCGCGGCGCGAGTGCCCGGGCGCAGACGTCCACCGAGAGCGCCGCGCCCCCGTCGGTCCCCCCGGCTCACGGCAGGACCACCCGCCCCCGGTCACCGGCGCAGGCAGTGGGGGGCGCACAGCAGCAGCCCGGGTCGGCCTCTCGGCCGGCCGCCGCGGCCTCGCGGCCGTCGGCGCCTCGCGGTGCCCGACCGTCGACGCGCCCCACCGGCTCGCCGCCCGGGACGCGCCCGCCGTCCACCCGCCCACCGGTCACGGCCGGCGGCCCGCGGGGCCGCCGGCGGGGGCGACGCCTCGCCACGACGGTTGGCGTCCTGGCCCTCGTCCTGCTCATCGCCTGGCCGGTCGGCCTGCTCGTGTGGGCCAACGGCAAGATCCAGCACGTCGATGCTCTCTCGGGTGCTTCGGGGACCGCGGGAACCACCTACCTCCTCGCGGGTTCCGACGCGCGCGGCGGTGACGGCATCGCCGAGGACGGCACGGAGGGCGCCAGGACCGACACGATCATGATCCTGCACAAGCCGGCGAGCGGCCCCGCCGCCCTCATCAGCCTCCCGCGCGACTCGTTCGTCGAGGTTCCCGGCAGGGGGCCCGCCAAGCTCAACGCGGCGTACTCGTGGGGCGGGGCACCGCTCCTCGTCCAGACCGTCGAAGGGCTGACCGGGTTGACGGTGGACCACTTCGTCGAGATCGGCCTGGGCGGCGTCTCGAACGTGGTCAACGCCGTGGGCGGCGTCGAGCTGTGCCTCGACTACGACGTCAACGATCCCAACAGCGGGCTCGTCTGGACTGCCGGGTGTCACGACGCGGACGGCACGACGGCCCTGGCGTTCGCCCGCATGCGCTACTCCGACCCCAAGGGCGACATCGGCCGTGGGGAGCGCCAGCGGCAGGTCATCGGGGCGGTGAGCCAGAAGGCCGTCGACGCGAGCCTGCTCGTGCGCCCCGGGGACCAGGTCTCGCTGCTCGGTGCCGGTATCGGTGCTCTCGAGGTCGACGAGAAGACGGGCATCGTCGACCTCGGGAAGCTCGCGCTGGCCTTCCGGGCCGCGAACGGCCCTGACGGCGTCACCGGCACGCCACCGATCTCCGACCCGGACTACCGTCCTGGCGGGGTCGGCTCGACGGTGCGTCTCGATCCCGACCTGAGCCCGGCGTTCTGGGCGGACCTGCGCGACGGGAAGCTGCCCGCGGGCGTCGTGGGCGGCCTGCCCCAGTCGTAGCCGTAGTCGTCGTCGGCGCCGTCCCGCACGGCAGCGAGAAGGGCCCGCACCGTTCCTCGGTGCGGGCCCTTCTCGTGGTGCTGGGGCGCTTACGCCCCGAAGCCCGTGCGGCGCTCTCCGGCGACCGTGGCGCGCAGTGCGGCCCCCTTGGCGTGCGCCTGCTCGCTCAGGGCCTCCTGGAAGGCGACCATCTTCTCGCGCAGGCGCGCTGCGGCGTCGTCCGTGCCCGAGGCGAGGATGCGCACGGCGAGCAGGCCTGCGTTGCGCGCGCCCCCGATCGAGACGGTCGCGACGGGCACGCCCGCGGGCATCTGCACGATCGACAGGAGCGAGTCCATGCCGTCGAGGTGGCGCAGCGGCACGGGCACGCCGATGACCGGCAGGGGTGTGACGGCCGCGAGCATGCCCGGCAGGTGCGCGGCTCCCCCGGCGCCCGCGACGATCACGCGCAGCCCGCGCTCGGCGGCGCTGCGCCCGTAGTCGATCATCTCGGTGGGCATGCGGTGGGCCGAGACGACGTCGACCTCGATCGCCACGCCGAACTCGCGCAGCGCGGCCGCGGCCTCCTGCATCACGGGCCAGTCGGAGTCGGATCCCATCACGATGCCCACCGTGGGCGTGCTCTCGGTCATGTCTCAGGCCTTCGTCTCGTCGGTGGTGTGGTTCTCGGGGAGGGGTTCGCCGCGCAGCAGCGCGGCCGCGCCCAGCGCCCGACGGCGGACCTCGCCCAGGTCGTGGCCGCTCACGTTCACGTGGGCGAGCTTGCGGCCCGGGCGCACGTCCTTGCCGTACAGGTTGACGCGCGCGTCGGGGAACGCGCCCAGGACCCCGGGCAGCGCGTCGGTGAGGGCGGGCAGGCTCGACCCGAGCACGTTGGCCATGACCGTCCACGGGGCCGTGGGCGACGTGTCGCCGAGCGGCAGGTCGAGGACGGCGCGCAGGTGCTGCTCGAACTGGCTCGTGACCGCGCCGTCGATGGTCCAGTGACCGGAGTTGTGCGGGCGCATCGCGAGCTCGTTGACCAGGACGCGGCGGGCGGGGCGACCGTCCGCCGAGCCGGCGGCGCCCAGGGCGTCGACGGGGCCGCCAGCGCCGACAGCGCCATCAGCGACCTCGAACATCTCGACCGCGAGGACGCCGGTGACGTCGAGCCCCTCGGCGATCGCGACGGCCACCTGGCGCGCCTCGCGGGCCTCGGCGTCCGTCAGGTCGGGGGCGGGGGCGATCACCTCGGCGCAGACGCCGTCGCGCTGGATCGACTCGACGACGGGCCACGTGCGGACCTCGCCGCTCGGGCGCCGCGCGACCAGGACCGCGAGCTCACGCGTGAACGGGACCTTCTCCTCGACGAGGAGCTGTGGGCCGCCCGCTGCCGCGGCGGCGAGCCAGTCGGCGGCCTCGTCGGCCGAGGTCACGACGCGCACGCCCTTGCCGTCGTAGCCGCCGCGCGACGTCTTGACCACAGCCTCGCCGCCGACCTCGGCGAGGAAGCCGGCGAGCGTCGCGTGCCCCTGCTCGGGGTCGACGGGCAGCGGGGCCCAGCGTGGGCACGGCGCGCCGAGCTCGGTGAGCCGGCGGCGCATCACGATCTTGTCCTGCGCCTGGACCAGGGCGTGCGGCGCGGGCCGCACGGGGGTGCCGTGCTCGATGAGGTCGGTCAGCAGGTCGTTGGGCACGTGCTCGTGCTCGAACGTGAGGACGTCGGCCGGGGCCCTGCCGTCCGTCGGTGCGATGAGGTCTCGGATCGCGACCTCGTCGGTGGCCGATCCCACCGGGGCGTCGGTCACCACCTGGGCCGCCGACGTCCCGGGAGCCTCGACGAGCACCCGTAGGTGCACCCCGAGCTCACCGGCCGCAGGGGCCATCATGCGGGCGAGCTGCCCGCCTCCGACAACGGCGATCACTGGTGCTGACACGTGTACCGAGGGTAGTCGCTCGACCGACCGTCGGACGACCCGTCCCACCCGGCGGTTGCTCCTGGCAATCTTTCCCAGGTCCACGGCGTACCCTGCCGACCATGTCCAGCCAGGTCGACGAGCTCTCGCTCAGCCCCGTCCGGGCGCCCGTACCCGTCGGGGCCGCCGCCCGCCTCGCGTCCGACGCCGCCCGACGTCGGACGCGCGTCGTCGCGCGCCTGGCAGAGCTGGGCCGGTTCAGCTTCGTGGGTACCGTCGCCTTCTTCGTGGATCTCGGGCTGTTCAACCTGCTGCGCTTCGGCCCCTGGGAAGCGTTGAGCGCGAGCCCGCTCGAGGCCAAGGCGATCGCCGTGGGCGTCGCGACGGTCGTGTCGTGGCTCGGCAGCCGCTACTGGACCTTCTCCGACCGCCGCACGAGCCGCCACGGCCGCGAGCTGCTGACCTTCCTGCTGGTCAACGCCGCGGGCATGGCCATCTCGCTCGGCGTGCTCGCGTTCACGACCGACGTCCTCGGGCTGACGTCCCCCCTCGCGGAGAACGTCGCGGCGAACGGGGTCGGTCTCGCACTGGCGAACGTGTTCCGCTACGTCGCCTACCGACGTGTCGTGTTCACGGGCGCGGGGGTCGGGCCCCGTCCGCTCGACGGGGCCGCCACGCTCGCCGCCACCCCTGTCCCTGACCCGGTCGCGACGGGCAACCCTTCCGACAAGGCCTAGCTCTCGGCGTCCCGCCCGCGCCTGCGTCGCCGCTTGCGCGCCCCGGACGCCGAGATCGTGGTCCCGGTGGGCAGCACGATCCGCGGGTCGAGCGTGCGGGGCACGCCCGCGAGGAAGAGCGCGAAGATCGGCGGGCGACGCTGGGCCAGCTCGAGCCGGCCCCCGTCGGCCGCGGCGAGGTCACGGGCGAGGGCCAGCCCGAGCCCCGTCCCCGCTCCCGAGGTCGCGCCGCGCTCGAAGACGCGCGAGGCCATCTCGTCGGAGACCCCCTCGCCCTCGTCACCGACCTCGATCGCGACGGCGCCGCTGGTCCCGCTCGGTCGGGCACGCACGGTCGTGGTGCCCGCACCGTGCTTGAGCGAGTTCTCGATGAGGGTGGCCAGCACCTGCGCGAGAGCGCCGGGGGTCGCGAGGACCTGGTAGCCGTCGGGCACGTCGACCACGAGCCGGCGACCGGCCTTGGCGAACGTGGGGACCCACTCCTCCTCCTGCTGGTGCACCACGTCGATCAGGCGGACGGCCTCGGTCGTGCCGCCCTGTGCGCGACGCGACTGCGTGAGCAGGTCGTCGACGACCGTGACGAGGCGCTCGACCTGCTCGAGCGAGATGCGCGCCTCCTCCTGGATCTCCGGGTCGTCGGAGGCCATCGAGATCTCCTCGAGCCGCATGCTCAGCGCGGTCAAGGGCGTCCGGAGCTGGTGCGAGGCGTCGGAGGCGAACTGGCGCTCGGCGGCCAGACGTCCGGCGAGGCGGTCGGAGCTGCGCGCGAGCTCGGCGGCCACGAGATCGATCTCCTCGACCCCGGAGAGCTCGAGCCGGGGTCGGACCTGGCCGGACCCGAGCTGCTCGGCCGAGGCGGCGAGGTACACCAGCGGCGCCGACAGCCGGTTGGCCTGCCACACGGCCATCGCGATGCCTGCCGCGAAGGCGACGACCGAGGCCGCGACGACGAGCAGGACGATCTTCGCGGCGTTCCAGTAGCTGTCGGCGAACGACGTGGTCAGGGCCACGGTCGCGTTCTGGTCCGTCCGGTCCGCGGCCTCGTTGACCCGTCCGGAGATGACCTCGCCCGCAGTCATGTGCTCGCCGTCGGGCAGGTTGACGAAGACGTACGCGGGCAGCTCGCCCGGGCGCCCCTCGGACGCGTTGTCGAGGACCGACTGCGGGATCGGCTCGTTCTGCGAGAGCCGGGCGTCGATGTTCCGGGCGAGCGTGTCCACCCGTCCCTGGAGCTGGGCCTTCTCGTTGGCGAGCACGAACTGCGCGCCGAGGAAGGCCAGGGGGAACCCCAGGAGCAGGACGGCGACGGCGACGGCCGCGACCGTCGCCTGCAGCACGCGTCGACGCACGCCCTACTCCTTCGCTCAGCCCTGTGGGCTGATCAGCCCTCGCCGGTCTCGAACCGGAAGCCGAGGCCCCGGACCGTCGAGACGTAGCGCGGCGAGTTGGCGTCGTCGCCGAGCTTGCGGCGCAGCCAGGACACGTGCATGTCCAGCGTCTTGGTGGAGCCCACGGGCTCCGAGCCCCACACGTCGCGCATGAGGGTGTCACGCACGACGACGGATCCCGCGCTCGCGATGAGCACGCGCAGGAGCTCGAACTCCTTGGTGGTCAGGTGCAGCTCGCGCTCGCCCTGGAAGGCGCGGTGGGCGGAGACGTCGATGCGGACGTCCTGCGCGACCAGCTCCTCCTCGTCCGTGGTGTCGCCGTGGGTGCGTCGCAGGAGCGCCCGCACGCGGGCGAGGAGCTCGGCCAGGCGGAAGGGCTTGGTCACGTAGTCGTCGGCGCCGGCGTCGAGGCCGACCACGAGGTCGACCTCGTCGGCACGTGCCGTCAGGACCAGGACCGGCGTCGTCAGACCCTTGTTGCGGATCTCACGTGCGACGTCCAGGCCGTCCATGTCCGGGAGGCCCAGGTCGAGGACGACGATGTCGACGCCGTTCGCGGCGTCGATCGCTCCTTGACCAGTTCCTTGCACGACCACGTTGTAACCCTCACGCGTCAGCGCACGCGCCAAAGGTTCGGCAATCGCCGGGTCGTCCTCCGCTAGCAGTACGTGGGTCATTCGATCATGCTAGGGCATTCGTAGAACTTTGGCGTTATCCGGCAGGCGTTGTGGGACACCCATGGCACACCTGATGGACACCGATGGCCCGGGTGTTCTGCTCTGCCCGGGTCTGCCCGGTTGCACCCGGTAGGCCCGGCCATGCGGACGCCGTCGGGACGTCACGGGAAGGCGTTCGCACGACCCGTGTCCGGCGCCCGCGCCCCGACGGGCCGCGACCCGGCCGGCCGCTCCCGCGACCCCGGATCATGCCCTGGTCGGGCCGGGGCACGCCCCCGGTCCGTCCACGGGTGGACCCTCCGACGGCGGGCCCCACCTAGGCTGGCAGGCATGGGCTGGTACGAGAACATGGGCAAGTGGTGGGAGCGGCACCGGTTCGGTGTCGACATGACCACGACGCTCGTCGTCGCGCTCGCCTTCGTGCCTGCGGCCTGGGCGCTCGGGACGTCCGCCACGGGCGGTTCGACGCTCTCGACCCTCTTCACGATCGGCATGATCGCCCCGCTGCCGTGGCGCCGGGTCCGCCCCGTGGCGTCGGCCATCACGGTCTACTCGGTCGCGCTGCTCCACCTGCTGTTCGGGATCGTCTTCCTCCCGGCCGACTTCCTCCTGCTGATCTCCCTCTTCTCCGTCACGGTCTACGGCCCCCGGTGGGCGCACCGCACCGCGATGATCTCCTCGGCCGCCGGTTCCCTGGTGCTCGGGCTCTCGCTCGCCATGCAGGCGAGCGGCCCGGGCGAGGCGGCCGGGGTCCTCGTGTTCACCACGATGTTCACGACCATGATGTTCCTCGCGGTCTGGGCGTTCGGGCTGGTCCGCCGTTCGCGGCGCGAGACCATCAACGCGTTGGTCGACCGCGCCGAGCGCCTCGAGGTCGAGCGCGACCAGCAGGCGCAGATCGCGACGGCCGCCGAACGTTCGCGCATCGCCCGCGAGATGCACGACATCGTCGCCCACTCGCTGTCCGTCATCATCGCCCAGGCCGACGGTGGACGTTACGCCGGTGCCACGGACCCGGCCGCGGCCACGCGCGCACTGACGACGGTCTCGGAGACAGGTCGTGCCGCGCTGGCCGACATGCGCCGGCTCCTCGGGGTCCTGCGCACGGACGACCGCGACGCCGTCGCCGGGCCTGCCCAGCTCACGCACGCCCCCGGCCTCAACAACCGTCCCCGGCCCCTCCCCCCAGGAGGTCCCGCGAGCGCCGTCGCGCCCACCGGCTCCCCCCGCACGGACCCCACCCCCGTCACGGGCGCGACCCGCCGCATCGAGCTCAACCCGCAGCCCGACTCGGCCGACCTGGAGACCCTCGTCGCCCAGGTGCGCGAGAGCGGCATGCGGGTCTCGCTCGTCCGCATGGGCACGCCGCGCGCCCTGCCTCCGGGGGCGGGGCTGACCGTGTACCGGGTCTGCCAGGAGGCGCTGACCAACATCCTCAAGCACGCAGGCCCGGACCCGACCGTCACGGTGGTCGTGACCTGGGGCGTCGACACGCTCCAGCTCGCGGTCGACGACGACGGGAGGGGCGCCTCCGCGGACGGCTCGCACTCGCCCGGCTACGGTCTGCTCGGCATGCGCGAGCGCGCCGTGATCTTCGGCGGCTCCGTGACGACGGGCCCCCGCCCCGGGGGCGGCTTCCGCGTCCGGTTCACCATGCCCATCCCCCGGCTCGACGGCGTCGCTCCCCTCCTCCCGTCGGCTCCCGGTCCGCAGTCGCCACCGCACGGCCCGACGGCGGGTCCGGCGGCCGGTCCGGCGGCGGGTCGGTCGGCGGGTCCTGCCCCCGTGCCACCCCCGCCGGACCACCTGTCGGGCAGGATGGACCCTCGCGGCACCCGGCCCGCACCCGCACCCGCACCCGCACCCGCACCCGACGATCGTCAGGACCCATGACCTCCACCTTCTTCGCCTCCGACCCGCCCGAGCGCGCCCCGATCCGGGTCGCGCTCGTCGACGACCAGCAGCTCGTGCGGGCCGGCTTCCGGATGGTGATCGACTCGCAGCCCGACCTCCAGGTCACGGTCGAGGCCGGTGACGGGCTCCAGGCGCTCCGGCTGCTCGCGGACCACCCCGTCGACGTCGTGCTCATGGACGTGCGCATGCCCCACCTCGACGGGCTCGCCGCGACGGCGCAGCTCACGGCCGCGGCCGCCGAGGGGCAGCACGTGCCGCGCGTCATCGTGCTCACGACGTTCGACCTCGACGAGTACGTCCTCGAGGCGATCCGCTCCGGGGCCAGCGGCTTCCTCCTCAAGGACGCTCCCCCCGAGGAGATGCTCGCGGCGATCCGCACCGTGCACTCGGGGGACGCGGTGATCGCCCCGTCCTCGACCCGCCGGCTCCTCGAGCACCTGGTCGTGGCCCTGCCCGCCGAGCAGCTCGTCGACACGGGCGCCCAGCAGCAGGTCTCCTCGCTCACCGAGCGCGAGCGCGAGGTGCTCGTTCTCATGGCGAAGGGCCGGTCGAACACCGAGATCGCGGGCGACCTGTTCGTCGCCGAGGCCACGGTCAAGACCCACGTCGGGCGCATCCTCGCCAAGCTCGAGGCGCGCGACCGCGTACAGGCCGTGGTGACGGCCTACGAGACCGGGCTGGTGCGCCCGGGCGCGTGACGCCGTCGGGCAGGGGCTTCGCCGGGGGCCGGACGGACCCTGGCTGCGGGACCGCTCGACGTGCGGCGTACCGCCCGACCGGGCGCGTACGACCACGGGATGACTCCCCCTGCGGCCAGGACCAGCCCGTCGCCGGACGCGGCCGCCACCCCCCGGCTCCTAGTGTCGTCATCAGGTGGGAACGAGGGCCTCGGCTCTCCCCCGCACCCCCTCGGTCCCGGCGCCGGGCGCACCACGCGCCCCGCCCCGGGACCGGACCTACCGACGACGAACTACCTGGAGCAGACGTGGACACCACCGTGTACCAGCCCATCCCCGGCACCGCCGCCTCACCGGGCACCCCCGCGGTGCGCGCCCGGTCCCTGACCAAGCTGTACGGCAAGGGCGAGGCGACCGTGCGCGCGCTCGACGGCGTCGACGTGGACTTCGAGAAGGGCGCGTTCACCGCGATCATGGGCCCCTCGGGCTCGGGAAAGTCCACGCTCATGCACCTGCTCGCCGGGCTCGACACCGCCTCGAGCGGCCAGGGCTTCATCGGCGACACCGAGATCACCGCGCTCGGTGACAACGAGCTGACCAGGCTGCGCCGCGACCGCGTCGGCTTCGTCTTCCAGTCGTTCAACCTGCTGCCCATGTTCACGGCCGAGCAGAACATCACGCTCCCGATCGAGCTCGCCTCGGGGACGGTCGACAAGGAGTGGCTCGCGACGCTCGTCCAGACCCTCGGCCTGGGCGCTCGCCTCACCCACCGCCCCAGCGAGCTCTCGGGCGGGCAGCAGCAGCGCGTCGCGATCGCCCGCGCCCTCATCGCCAAGCCCGAGGTCGTGTTCGCCGACGAGCCCACCGGAAACCTGGACTCGCGCTCCGGCGCCGAGGTCCTGAGCTTCCTGCGCCGCTCGGTCCGCGAGCTCGGGCGCACCATCATCATGGTCACGCACGACCCGACGGCTGCCGCGTACGCCGACCGCGTCATCCTCATCGCGGACGGCCGCATCGCGGGCGACATCGACGACCCGACGCCCGAGTCCGTCCTCGCCGGCCTCGACGCGCTGCGCACGCTCGAGGGCGACCCCGCCGACGCGCTCGCGGGCGGCTCGACCGGTTCGACGGCGGTGCGCGCCTGATGGTCCGGCTCACCCTGGCGCAGATGCGCCGAAGCATCGGGCGGCTCAGCGCCGCCGGCATCGCGATCCTCATCGGGACCGCCTTCCTGACCGCGACGCTCCTCGCCGGGAACGTCATGACCCAGGTCACCAACGGCTCGATCGCCGCGCGCTACGCCGACTCCGACCTGGTCGTCGCGAACGACCAGGGCCTCGACGCTGCGGAGATCGCCGCGGTCGGATCGACCCCCGGGGTCGAGGCCGCCGACGCGCGCAAGCTCCGAGCCTTCCAGCTGGTCTCGGGCGGCAAGCGCACCTTCCAGATCGTCAGCCCGGTCATGACCGACCCGCGGTTCGAGCCGCAGGAGGTCACTGCGGGCGCCCAGCCGTCGGCCGCGGGCGAGATCGCCCTCCCCGAGGAGACCGCGGACCGCCTGGGCCTCGAGCTCGGCGACACCGTGACGCTCGTACGCTCCGTCTGGCAGCCTGTTGCCGAGGGCGCGACCGCGCCGGACGGCACGGACGGCACGGACAGCGCGGACAGCAGCGCGACGGCCGGCGAGGCAGCGGACGGCGGCACGACGTCGCCCGACGAGGCCCCGCTCGGCGAGTACACCGACGTCGACGAGAAGCTGACCCTCGTCGGCCTCCTCGACGACCCGATGGGCGCCCACTCGCAGTACGGCGGCGCGGGCCTGGTGGACGCGGCGGAGCTGACAACCTGGGACGACTCGGCCGCAGAGCCCGGCGCCTCGGCCGACGTCACGAACGACGTCCTCGTGGCTCTCGCCCCGGGCGCCGACGTCGAGACCGTCCGCACCCAGATCGCCGACTCGCAGGGGGACGGCACCACGGTCATGACGACCGACGAGTACGCGAAGAAGGTCGCTGCCGAGATGACCGGCGGCGAGGACGTCTTCACCTACATGATCCTCACGTTCGCCGCGATCGCCCTGCTCGTCGCGGCCCTGGTCATCGCGAACACCTTCCAGGTGCTCGTCGCCCAGCGCACCCGGACCCTCGCGCTCCTGCGCTGCGTGGGCGCCGACCGCAAGCAGCTCGCACGATCGGTGCTGCTGGAGGCCACGATGCTCGGGATCATCGCCTCGGTCGCCGGGATCCTGGTCGGCACGGGGCTCGTCCAGCTCGCGCTCACCGTGGCCGGCGGCATGGACCTCGGCGTCCCGCTCCCGGAGCTGGTCCAGATCACCGTCCCGGTCGTCCTGGTACCTCTGCTGGTCGGCACCGTCGTCACGCTCGTCGCGTCCTTCTCCCCCGCCCGCGCAGCGACCCGGGTCGCGCCGCTCGCCGCGCTGCGCCCGTCGGACGCGCCGACCGTCTCGACCGGAGCCGGGCGAGTCCGTCTGGTCGCCTCGATCCTCCTGGTCGTCGGTGGCGCGAGCCTCCTCGCCCTGGGCATCGTCCTGGGGCAGCAGGGCAGCGCCGAGATGGGGCTGCTCGCGGCGACGGCCGGTGGCGCCGCCTCGTTCGTCGGGGTGCTGATCGGCGCGATCTTCTGGCTCCCCCGGGTGGTCAGCGTCGTCGGCAAGGCCCTGACGGGCTCCGGCAGCACGGCCAAGCTCGCGGCGGCCAACACCCTGCGCAACCCGCGCCGCACCGCTGCCACCAGCACGGCGCTCCTCATCGGTGTGACGCTCGTGGCCATGATGTCGACCGGCGCGGTCAGCGCACGGATGAGCATGAACAACGAGCTCGACAGCCGCTACCCCGTGGACGTCTCGCTCGCGACGGACGGCTACGACGACAACGGGGGCAACGACCCCATCGAGCTGCCGCAGACGACGATGAGCACCGCCGAGAGCACCGAGGGCATCGCGAGCGTCGTCCCGCTCACCGCGGCGACCGTCTCGGTCGACCTGGACGGACAGTCCATCACGTTCCTCGCGCGCGGCGTCGACCCCGCCGACGCCGTGGGGCTCGTGCGCAACGCGAAGGCCGTCGAGGGGCTGGTGCCCGGCACGGTCGTCGTCCCCGAGATGGTCGCCAAGGACTGGAAGATCGCCACGGGCGACGAGCTGTCGCTGGCCGCGACGGCCCCGGAGGGCACGGGATCCCCCGCCACCCTCGAGGCGCTGGTCACCCCGATGGGCGGACGCGCCCTCCTGGTCACCCCCGACACGCTCGACGGCATCGCCCCCGGCGCGCCGGTCACGACCGCCTGGGTGGGGCTGACCGACGTGACCGACGCGGGGTCCGTGGTCCCCGCGCTCCAGGACGCGCTCGCCGAGAGCAGCATCCCGATCGACGTGACCGGTGCCGCCGTCGAGCGCGCCCTCTACCAGAAGGTCGTCGACACGGTCCTCGGCATCGTCGTCGGGCTCCTCGCAGTCGCGGTCGTCATCGCCCTGATCGGCGTCGCGAACACCCTGTCGCTCTCGGTCATCGAGCGCCGCCGCGAGTCCGCGACCCTGCGGGCCATCGGCCTGAGCCGGTCCCAGCTGCGCTGGATGCTGGCCATCGAGGGCATGCTCATCGCGGGGGTCGGCGCGGTGCTCGGCATCGTGCTGGGCGTCCTGTACGGCTGGGCCGGGGCCTCCGCGGCACTCGCCGTGATGGGTGACGTGACCCTGGCCGTCCCGTGGCGCGACGTCGCCCTGGTGCTGGTCGTGGCGCTCGTCGCCGGTCTGCTCGCCTCGGTGATCCCGGGCCGCTCGGCGGCCCGTACCTCCCCCGTGGAGGCGCTCGCGGTCGACTGACCCGCCATCCAGCGGCACCGTGCCCGACGGCGCGCCTGTGGACGATCTCCTCGTCCACAGGCGCGCCGTCGGCGTCTGCGGAGCCCTTCGGGGGACGACAGGATCGGCGCGTGCTCATCACCCTCCATCCCGGCGTCGACCTCGACGTGACCCCCGGCTCGCGCCTGGGAGACCTCCGTCCGGACCTGGCGCGCGTCGCGTGCCGCCCCGAGCTTGCCGGCGCCCCGCTCGAGGTCGACGGGGTCGTCCTCGGCGAGGACCACCGGGTCGGGACGCGTCCCCTGCTTCCCGGGGCCATCCTCCGCGTGACGGGGCACGCGAGACGCACCCCTGCGGGACGCGCGGACGGGTCCCGGTCCGCGAGCGCCGAGCGGGACCAGGACGTCGCCGCGCTCCGTGCCCCCTGGCACGTCGCGGTCCTGAGCGGGCCGGGATGCGGGGGCCTGCTGCCGGTGCGGCCGGGCTCTGCGCTCCGCCTGGAGCACGGGACCGGTCCGTGCGTCGTCGTCACGCTGCGCGCGGCGGGCCGTCGGAGGTGGTTCCCGGGGGCGGGGGGCCGCGCCACAGACCACGCGGGGGCCGCGGCAGGAGCGGACGGGACGGACGTCGGGTTCGAGGTGCGGGTGCGGGGTGCCCGGCGCGGGGAGCGGGCCGTGCCGGTCCGCCGGGAGCCCCCCGAGGGCAGGTCGCGGCGCGTGCGGCGCGGAGCGTGGCGACGCTGGCGCCCCGGTCACGTCCTGCGGGTCGGGCCCACGACCTACGACCTGCGCCCACGGCCCCGCCTCGAGGAGTGGGACGTCACGAGCGGGCTCGCCCGTCCGGTCACTGCCGCGCCCCGCGAGGCTCTCGGTCCGGCCGCGCTCCTGATGGCCGTGACCCCGGCCGTCGGGTCGCTCGCGCTCGCGGCGAGCACGCGCCAGCCCCTGTTCGCGCTCCTTGCGCTGATCGGTCCGCTCACGCTCGTGGTCCCCCTCCTCGCCCGACGGCGCCGCTCGTCCTCGCTCGCACGCTCGGGCACGGGCGAGGGGCACGTCGGGCGGCCCGGCGCGGCCCCCGGAGCGGGCGGCGACCGGGCGCGGCCCGCGAGCCGCCCCGGTACCCGCGATCACGCCTCCTCGGCCCCGCGGGGGTCGCTGCGCGACGACCGGTCCCCTGTCCCGGGCGGCCTGCTCGACCGGACCGGGTACCCCGCGCCGCACCCTGCGGACCTCATGACCGCGGCGTTCGCCGCCCACCATGCGGCCGACCCTGCGCCGAACACCGACCACCCGACCAGCGGTGCACGCGCGCTGGGAGAGCCGGCACCCCGCCCGGAGACGCCGAGCGCTCAAGGCACGTACCTGCCCGACGGGTGCGTGGCGGTGGTCGGACCGCGCGAGTCCCGTCTGGCAGCCGGTCGCGCGCTGCTCCTCGCCCAGGTCGCCTCGGGCGCCGAGGTCGACGCCGTGCACCAGGACGACCTCGCGCCGGACTGGTCCTGGTTGCGCTGGCTGCCCGGCTCGCGCCGGAGCGACCTCGTGCCAGGTGCGGGGAGGGAGGGCGGGACGAGCCCGCCGACCGACCGCGTCGTGCTGGTGGACGTCGACCGCTCCACCGCAGGCACCGGGACGGTCGAGCCCCTCGAGTCGTGGTGGGCGCGGCGTACCGGGGCGGAGCGGCTGATCCTCCTCGCCCCCGACCGCAGGTCCGTGCCGGCCTGGTGCCGCACGGTCCTGGACACGAGCCGGGGCACGTGGCACCTCGCCGACGGTGCGTCCGAACCCGCCCCGGAGCTCGGGGTGTCCGCCCCGTGGGCCGAGCGGTACGCACGGCACGTCGCCGCCGCGGCACGCCTCGGCCGCTGGCCCGCGGGCACCGCGCCCGGGGGGCCGGTCGACCGCACGGACCCCGTCCACCCCGACCTCGCGGCGAGCGTCTCGCTGGCGGGGCTGCTGCTGGCCCCCGTCCCCCACGAGCCTGCCTCGATGACGTCGTGGGTCGACGCCCGGTGGTCGGTGCCCGCGGACGGATCTCGCCCGGGCCTGGTCGTCCCGCTCGGCACCGACGCGCAGGGCAGCACCGTCCACGTCGACCTGGTCCGCGACGGGCCGCACGCCCTCGTCGCCGGGACCACGGGAGCCGGCAAGTCCGAGCTGCTGCAGTCGCTCGTGCTCGGGCTCGCCCTCACCCACAGCCCGCGCGACCTCGCGATCGCGCTCGTCGACTTCAAGGGCGGGGCGGGCTTCGGCGACTGCGTGGACCTCCCGCACGTCGTCGGACGCGTCACGGACCTCGAGCCAGGGCTCGCCGGCCGAGCCCTGGCCGGCCTGCGCGCCGAGCTGCGCCGGCGTGAGCAGGCCGTGGCAGAGGCAGGGGCGGCCGACATCGACGGCCTGCCCGTCGGGACGCTCCCCCGGCTCCTCGTGGTCATCGACGAGTTCCGGGCGCTCGCCGACGACCTGCCGGACTTCCTCCCCGGCCTCCTGCGGCTCGCCTCGCAGGGCCGGTCCCTCGGGGTGCATCTCGTCCTGGCCACCCAGCGCCCCGCGGGTGCCGTGACCGCTGACATGCGAGCGAACATCTCGCTGCGCCTGGCCCTGCGGCAGATCGACCCCGGCGACTCGCGAGACGTGATCGACGCGCCCCATGCCGCGCTCATCCCTGCCGGTCGGCCCGGCCGAGCCGTGCTGCGACGAGGCACCGAACCGCCGCTCGTGGTCCAGTGCGCGCACGCGGGGACGGCCGCGCCGCGTCCCGGGGCCCAGGTGCTGGCCGCCCGACGTTGGGGAGCGGCTCGTGGCACGACCACCGCCGTCGACCTCACGCCCGACCTGGTCGCCCGGCTGGTCGCGGCCGCCGTCCTCGCGGCGCGCGCCGCCCGTCTCCCGGCCCTCGCCCCGCCGTGGCTCCCCGCGCTCCCTGCGCGCGTGACGCCGTCGGACCTGCAGGACGTCGCGCTTCCTGGCGACGTCCCCGACGGCCTGCCCCTCGCCCTGTCCGACCTGCCGGACCAGCAGCGGCGCGGGCTCGTCTCCTGGCAGCCCGACCGCGGGCACCTGGCGGTCGTCGGGCGACCACGGTCCGGGCGCTCGACGACGCTGCGCGCCCTCGCGGTCGCCGCTCTCGACCGCGGCTGGGACGTCCACCTCGTCGGCGACGCGCCGACGCTCACGCACGGGCTGCCGGGTCACCCGTCGTGCGGGACCGTCGCGCCTCGCCACGACGCGCGGCGGGTCGCACGCCTCGTCGACCTCCTGCTGGGCCGCCCGCAGGACCGCCCGACCCTCGTCCTGCTCGACGACGTCGAGGACCTGCGCGTCTCCCTCGCCCGGCTCGCGTCGGGCGCCGGGGCGGACCAGCTCGCCCGGCTGCTCTCCGAGGGTCCCGCAAGAGGCGTGCACGTCGCGCTCGCGGGTGGCTCCCCGGGGCTGGCGGGCCTGTCCTCGCGCGTGGGGCCGCGCCTCGTGCTGGCCTCGGGCACCGTGCCCGACGACGTCGCGCTCGGCGTCCCCTCACGGCTCGCCGGGCACGGCGGCCGTCCGGGCCGTGCCGTGTGGCTCGGGGCGGGCGACGCCGTCGAGTGCCAGGTGGTCGTCGACTCCGAGCCCGGTGACCCGACGGGCGGCCCTGCCGGTCTGCGCGACACGAGGCGTGATCGGCCGGTGCGGTTGCTCCCGCTTCCCCGGATCGTGACCGAGCCGGACGTCACGGACGACGCGGCGGACGGAGTCGGTGCTGGCGCCGGCGCTGCAGCGGGACGTCTCGTCGTCGGACGGGGCGGCGACCACGCGGACCGTGTCCTCCTCGACGTCTCGCGCGGGGCGCTCGTCGTGGGGCCCCCCGGCAGCGGGCGCAGCAGCGCCCTGCTGGTCCTGGCGCGTCAGGCCCACGCCACGGGCAGGCTCCGGGCGATCGTCTCGCCCGACGAGCGCTTCACGGAGCTCGAACCGCTCGGCGCGTCCGCGGGCGGGCCCGGTGCAACCGAGCCGTTCGCGGCCACCGGTCCTCGCGCGTCGGCGCAGGTGCGGGCCCTGCTCGGCACCCTGCCGAGCGTCGGGCTCGGCGCGGGCGACGTGGTGGTCGTCGACGACCTGGACCTGCTCGTCCAGACGTTCCCGCTCGAGGCGGACGTCCTCACGGACCTGGTGCGCACAGGCGTCGTGGTCCTTGCGTCCTGCACGACCGCGGCGGCGGCGATGGCCCACCGGGGGCCGGTCGCCGAGCTGCGGGGCGCGCGCAGCGGCCTCGTCCTGGCCCCCGAGGAGCGTGGCTCGGGTGAGGTGTTCGGGAGACCGCTGGGCGGTTCGGTCGACCCCGAGGGCGGACCGGTCGGTCGGGCCGTCGCCGTCTGCGGGAACGACCTCGTCCCTGTCCAGGTCACGGCTCCCGGGACGAGCCGGGTGCCACCGGTGGTCGCCCGGACCGCGGCGCTCGGCGTCACGGACCGGTCGTGACGTCAGCCCTCGGTGCGGGCAACGTCGCGGGTCGTCGCGACGACGACGGGGCGCAGCATGAGTCCGACGAGCACGACCAGTGCGAGCGCCATGGTGAGGATCCCCCCGGACGTGACCTCGTACTGCAGCCAGCTGAAGGCGACCACGATCTGGAGCAGCTGCCAGGTGGCCACGGGCGAGCGCGCCCACCGCTGCCCGCGCAGCAGGCCGCGCGCGCTGGCACCGAGGACGACCGCGACGCCGGCGCAGAACAGGGCGAGGAAGATCGAGACCCCGGCCGAGAAGGAGCCTCCCGTGAGAAGCTCGAACAGGACGAGCACCGCGGCCGCCGCGAGGGCCAGCGCCTCGAGGACGATCCCGGCGATCACGACCCACAGTGCGGGCGGTCGCGCCCCTGCCGGGAGGCTCGACGAGCGGGCCTTGCCCTCCTCGGGAGGCTCGGGGGTGGATTGATTCGGGGTGCTCACTGGTGCCACGACAACCCAGACTACGCGTGACCTGCACCTTCACCGAAGTGTGACCAAGACCTCACGGTTCACCCCGCAGAAACTTTCCGGTAACCCCTTGTGCTGGGCTTCACGAGGTGTGAACCTAGTTCAAGCATCAATTACCCCCCACCTGAGCCTGAAGCCCATTGTGGACGTGCGTCCGACACATTCACGAAGCGGCCTTGCTCGCCATGCCAAGGAGACCTCACATGGACTGGCGCCACCGCGCAGCCTGCCTGGAAGAAGACCCTGAGCTGTTCTTCCCGATCGGGAACACCGGCCCTGCCCTCCTGCAGATCGAAGAGGCGAAGGCCGTGTGCCGTCGCTGCGACGTCGTCGACACGTGCCTCAAGTGGGCGCTCGAGTCCGGTCAGGACGCAGGCGTCTGGGGCGGGCTGTCCGAGGACGAGCGCCGCGCTCTCAAGCGCCGCACCGCTCGCGCCCGTCGCGCAGGCTGAGCTTCACATACTTTTCTCATAAAGGGCCGTCACCACCTGGTGGCGGCCCTTTATGTTGCCCACGGAAGAGAATTCTCGACCGATCCGATCCTGTCCGTGAACCCTCTGCTCAGCCCTGCCGCGAGCCCCCGCCGTCGCGCAGGACGAGCTGGAGGACGACCTGCGTCCCACCCTCCGGACGGGCCGACCACTCGATCGTCCCGCCCAGCTCGTTCGTGACGAGCGTCGCGACGATCTGCGACCCGAGGCCGCTCTTCTTGGGCTTGACCGCAGGCTCGGTGCCCGGTGCCGGCATGCCCACGCCGTCGTCCGCGACCACGATCCGCAGGGCGGAGCCGTTGCGCCGGGCGTCGATCTCGACGGTCCCGTCCTTGCGGCCCGAGAAGCCGTGCTCGACCGCGTTCGTCACCAGCTCGGTCAGCACGAGCGCGAGGGGGGTCGCGTCCTCGGCCGGGACCAGGCCGAAGCTCCCGGTCTGCACCGTGCGGACCTTGGTGTCGGCCGAGGCGACGTCGGCGGCCAGGCGCAGGGCCCTGCCGCCCATGTCGTCGAACTCGACCTCCTCGTCGAGAGTCTGGGACAGGCTCTCGTGCACCAGGGCGATCGTGGCGACGCGGCGCATGGCCTCCTCGAGCGCGGCTCGCGCCTCGGGCACGTCCATGCGTCGTGCCTGGAGCCGCAGCAGCGCGGCGACCGTCTGCAGGTTGTTCTTGACGCGGTGATGGATCTCGCGGATCGTCGCGTCCTTGGTGATGAGCTCGCGCTCGCGACGACGCAGCTCGGAGACGTCGCGGCACAGCAGCACCGCACCGATGCGCTGCCCCGACTCGGTGAGCGGCAGGGCGCGCAGGGACAGGGCGACCCCACGGGCCTCGATGTCCGTGCGCCACGGCGCACGTCCCATGACCACGAGCGGCAGGGACTCGTCGACCGGGCTCTGGTGCTCGATCAGGTCGGTCGTGACCTCGATGAGCGAACGTCCGACGAGGGGTCCGATCACACCGAGGCGGTGGAAGCAGCTCAGGGCGTTGGGGCTCGCGTAGAGGACCTCACCCTCGGAGTTGAGCCTGATCAGCCCGTCCCCGACACGGGGGGCGCCACGCCGCGGGCCGGTCGCCGCGTTGGGCGCGGGGAACTCGCCGCGGGAGATCATCGCGATGAGGTCGTCGGCGGCCTCGACGTAGTTGAGCTCGAGCCGGCTGGGCGTGCGCCCGCTGCCGAGGTTCGTCTGCCGCGCGACGACCGCGATCGCGTGCCCCTCGTGCACGACGGGGATGGCCTCCTCGCGCACCGCGTACGCACCGAACCAGCGGGGCTCGCGCGATCGCTGCGAGCGGGCCTCCGAGAGGGCGCGCTCGAGCTGGGGACGCTGGCCGTCGGGAGCCATCGAACCGACGATGTCGTCGTAGTGGACGGTGGCCCCGGTGCTCGGTCGGCACTGGGACACGGCGACGAAGTTCCCGTCGCCCGTGGGCAGCCACAGGACGAGGTCGGCGAACGCCAGGTCGGAGATGACCTGCCAGTCCCCGACGAGAAGGTGCAGCCACTCGTTGTCGGCAGGCGACAGCTCGGCGTGGCGGGAGATCAAGTCACTCATGGCAGACACGGGCTCCAGCGTACGCATGCCCTGCCGTCTTCACGGGATCGGGGCTCTTCCTTGGGTAGAGTCGGTCTCCCCGGCGCACCTTGCGCGCCGGTCAGCACGTCCCGAGGAGATCCTGTGCACCTGAGCGTCGATCTGCACTACCCCGCCGGTCTGGACGACGTCACCGCGATGCTCGCGAGCGAGGCATTCGTCCGGTGGCGCGCGCAGCGCACGGGTGGCCCGCAGAGCCTCGTGGACCTCGCGGACGTGACGGGGTCGCTCGCGGAGGGCTTCTCGGTGGTCGTGCGGCGCACGCTGCCCACGGACCAGATCCCCGGCCACCTGCGCGCCTTCGTGGGGAACGCGCTCGAGATCCGCCAGGCCGAGGTCTGGGAGCCTGCGGTGGACGGGGTGCGGCGGGGAACCGTCTCGCTCGAGATCACGGGCGCGCCCGTGCGCATGACCGGCACGGTCTCGCTCGAGGCCCTGCCCGACGGCGGGACCCGCCAGTCGTACGAGGGCGAGCTCAAGGCGACGGTCCCCTTGTTCGCGGCGGCCGTCGAAGACGCCGCAGCAGGTGCCGTCCGGGCCACGCTGGCGTCCGAGGAGCAGGCCGGCGTGGAGTGGCTCACGGCCCCCTGACGGTGACGTCGGCGGGCTCCGGACGGGCCTGTGCCGAGTGCCGGACGACGGGTCCGCGCGAGCGCCCAGCGCACGCGGCGAATCCCATACAGGCGGTCGGTAACCGATAACGATTCGGGTACGGGATTCCGCAGGAAAACGTCCTGACCTGCACGGATGCCACCGTGGGAGCGTTTCCACCACGTTCTGTCACCTCCCGAGGTTGACATCCCGAGAAGTCAGCAGCCACCATCATGGCACTTCGTGGGAGCGCTACCACTCAAAGGAGGATGGGAGCGCTGCCACGCCGATCATCGACAAGGGAGTCACCGTGCTGAGCAGCACCCGTTCGACCCGCACCCGCACAGCGACCGTCGCCGTGGCAGGCCTCGCGACCCTCGCCCTCACCCTGACCGCCTGCTCCTCGGGCTCCGGCTCGTCGGACGAGGGCAGTGGTTCGGCCGACGGCAAGATCACGCTCACCGTCGCGACGTTCAACGACTTCGGTTACACCCAGGAGCTCCTCGACGCCTACACCGCGGAGCACCCCGACGTCACCGTCAAGCAGACCAAGGCTGCCAAGGCCGAGGACGCGCGCACCAACATGACGACCAAGCTCGCCGCAGGCGGCGACGGCCTGGCCGACATCGAAGCCATCGAGGTGGACTGGCTCCCCGAGCTCATGCAGTACCCCGATCTCTTCACCGACCTGACCGACGCGTCCCTCGACGGGCGGTGGGTCGACTGGAAGGTCCAGCAGGCCACGACCACCGACGGCAAGGTCATCGGCTACGGCACCGACATCGGGCCGAGCGCGATCTGCTACCGCCAGGACCTGTTCGGAGCGGCGGGCCTGCCCACCGACCCCGCTGCGGTCGCCGAGCTCCTCGGCGGCGCGGACGCCACCTGGGACGACTACTTCGCCGCAGGTGCCACCTTCACCGCCGCGAGCGACTCCGCCTGGTACGACAGCGCGATGTCGATCTCCCAGGGCATGGTCAACCAGATCGACAACGCGTACGAGGAGTCCGACGGCACGCCCAAGGACCTCGCGACCAACACCGAGATCCAGGACATCTACACCACCGTCGTGGAGCAGTCCACCACGAACGGCCTGTCCGCCGGCCTCGAGCAGTGGAGCGCCGACTGGGACGCCGCGTTCCAGAACAACGGCTTCGCCACGATGATCTGCCCGGCCTGGATGACGGGCCCGGTCGAGGAGCGCTCGGGCGGTGTGACCGGCTGGAACGTCGCCGACGTCTTCCCCGGGGGCGGCCTCAACTGGGGCGGGTCCTTCCTCACGGTGCCGGCCTCCGGCAAGAACGCCGAAGCCGCCAAGGAGCTCGCCGCCTGGCTGACCGACCCGGCCCAGCAGACCAAGGCCTTCGAGAACGCCGGCACCTTCCCCTCGCAGATCGAGGCGCAGGAGTCCGAGGCCGTGCAGACGTTCACCAACGACTTCTTCAACGCCGCACCCGTGGGCAGCATCTTCGTCAACCGCGCCCTCGCGATCGACGGCGCACCCTTCAAGGGCGCCAACTACTTCTCGATCCACCAGACCGTCCAGGACGCCATCAAGCGCGTCGACGTCGAGAAGACCGACGACGCCTCGTCCTCGTGGGACAAGGCCGTCCAGTCCTTCAAGGACCTGGGCCTGAGCTGATCCGGCGCGCGGGGTGACCACCGAGGGTGGTCACCCCGCGCTCCCACGTCCCAGCCCGCCGTCGGGCATCGCGTCCCCGCTCGACCCAGCACAGGAAAGTCGGATGAGCGTCCTCACTCCCACCCAGCCCAACCAGGGCCTCGACGGGCCGGCACCACGCCCTCAGCGGCGCGTCGGCTTCTCCCAGCGCCTCGGCCGCTGGGACGTCAAGCTCTCCCCCTACCTCTACATCTCCCCGTTCTTCGTCCTCTTCGCCATCACCGGCTTGTTCCCCCTGGCGTACACCGCGTTCGTGTCCGTCCACGAGTGGAACCTGCTGGGCGGGCAGGGAGACTTCGTCGGCCTCCAGAACTTCACCGACGTGCTCGCACAGCCCACGTTCTGGAAGTCGCTGCGCAACACGTTCTCGATCTTCGTGCTCTCCTCGGTCCCGCAGGTGATCTGCGCGATCATCATCGCCGCCCTGCTCGACCAGAACCTGCGGGCCGCGACCTTCTGGCGCATGGGCGTCCTGCTTCCCTACGTCGTCGCCCCCATCGCCGTCAGCCTCATCTTCGGCCGCCTCTTCGCCGACCAGTACGGTCTCATCAACGGGTTGCTCGGAGTGATCGGGATCGAACCGATCCGCTGGCACGCCGACGCGTTCGCGAGCCACGTCGCGATCGCCTCGATGGTCAACTTCCGCTGGACCGGCTACAACGCGCTCATCTTCCTCGCGGCGATGCAGGCCGTCCCGCGCGAGCTCTACGAAGCCGCGATCATCGACGGTGCAGGCCGCCTGCGGCAGTTCTTCTCCGTGACCGTCCCGCAGATCCGCGCCACCATCATCTTCGTCATCATCACGTCGACGATCGGTGGCCTGCAGATCTTCGACGAGGTCCGTGCGTTCGACGCGCAGGGCCTCGGCGGAGCGGACCGCCAGTGGATGACGACGGTCCTCTACCTGTACGACGTCGCGTGGGGCAACCAGAAGAACTTCGGCCGCGCCGCAGCGATCGCCTGGATCCTGTTCATCGTCATCCTGCTCATCGGCCTCGTGAACTTCGCGATCACGCGCAGCATCTCGACGTCGGGACCCAGCAAGAAGGCGCCACGATCGGTCCAGCGCGCCCGGCGCAAGGCAGCCGCCGCCGCGGTCCGCGCCCAGAACGCGTCCAGCCCGCGCGGAGGCACTCCCGCACGCCGTCCCAGCAGCGCGCCCACGAGCGCACCGAACGAACGGAAGAAGCGATGAGCTCGATCCCCGTCGTCGCGCAGACCGCCGGAGCGGGCGCCGCCCGCGCGGCCGCCCGGCGCCCGAACCGCCGCCCGGTCCGCAAGGGCACCGGAGGCTACACCCGCCGACCGGGCTGGATCACCTACGCGATCCTCGGCCTCGTGCTGCTGGTCT
The DNA here is from genome assembly GCF_016907365.1 of Oerskovia paurometabola. NCBI lineage: Bacteria > Bacillati > Actinomycetota > Actinomycetes > Micrococcales > Cellulomonadaceae > Oerskovia > Oerskovia paurometabola. Next base: position 3,432,782 of record NZ_JAFBBV010000001.1, read on the forward strand.
CGGTCTTCCCCCTGTACTTCACGCTCATCCTGGGCTCGTCGACTCCCGAGGCGATCTCCAAGGACGCGCTGCCGCAGCTCCTGCCCGACATGAGCCTGTTCACGCAGTTCGCGGAGGTCATCGGGTCGAGCGCGATCAACTTCTGGAAGGCGTTCACCAACTCGGTGATCATCGCGGTCATCACGTCGCTGTCCGTGGTCCTGTTCTCCACGCTCGCGGGCTACTCGTTCGCCAAGCTCCGGTTCCGTGGCCGCGGCCCCCTGCTGGTCTTCGTCATCGCCACCATGGCCGTGCCCACCCAGCTCGGCGTGATCCCCATGTTCATCCTCATGTCCGACCTCGGGTGGATCGGCAAGCTGCAGGCCGTGATCGTGCCGTCGCTCGTCACCGCGTTCGGCGTGTTCTGGATGACGCAGTACCTGTCCGAGTCGCTGCCCTTCGAGCTCATCGAGGCCGCACGCGTCGACGGCGCCTCGATGTTCCGGACCTTCTGGTCGATCGCCCTGCCCGCAGCCCGGCCCGCAGCCGCGATGCTCGGCCTCTTCACGTTCGTCCAGCAGTGGACGAACTTCTTCTGGCCGTCCATCGTGTTGAACCAGGAGAACCCGACGCTGCCGCTCGTGGTGCGGTCGCTGCAGGCGAACTACTTCGTGGACTACTCGCTCGTCATGGCGGGCGTGTTCCTCGTGACGCTGCCGCTGATCGTGCTGTTCATCTTCACCGGTCGCCAGCTGGTCGCCGGCATCATGCAAGGAGCTGTCAAGGGATGACCGAGATCATCACCCCCCGCCACCTGGGCGCCACCGACCGCGTCGAGTTCCCCCAGGGATTCCTCTGGGGCGCCGCGACCGCCGCGTTCCAGATCGAGGGGGCTGCGCACACCGACGGCCGCGAGGACTCCGTCTGGGACACGTTCTGCCGCGTCCCGGGGGCCGTCCTGGGCGGCGACGACGGCGAGGTCGCGTGCGACCACTACCACCGCTACCGCGAGGACGTCGCGCTCCTGTCCGACCTGAACCTGGGCACCTACCGGTTCTCGTCGTCGTGGGCCCGCGTCCAGCCGGGCGGCGGCGCGGTCAACCAGAAGGGGCTGGACTTCTACTCCCGCCTCGTCGACGAGCTCCTCGCCAAGGACCTGCTGCCCTGGATCACGCTCTACCACTGGGACCTGCCGCAGGCGATCGAGGACCAGGGCGGATGGACCAACCGCGACACGGCCTACCGCTTCGCGGACTACGCCGTGACGATGCACGAGGCGCTCGGCGACCGTGTCGGGGTCTGGACGACGCTCAACGAGCCGTGGTGCTCGGCCTTCCTCGGGTACACGGGTGGCGTCCACGCCCCCGGGCGCCAGAGCCGCCCCGACGGGCTGGCCGCGGCGCACCACCTCCTGCTCGGCCACGGCCTCGCGGTCCAGGCGCTGCGTGAGCGGGCCCCCGAGGCGAACCTCGGGATCACGCTCAACTTCACGGTCGCCGACCCCCTCGACCCGACCGACCCGGGCGACGTCGACGCGGCCCGCCGCATCGACGGTCAGTTCAACCGGATCTTCCTCGACCCGGTCATCAAGGGCGAGTACCCGGCCGACGTCCTCGCGGACGTCGAGGAGTACGGCTTCGCGCAGCACGTCCAGGACGGCGACCTCGAGATCATCTCGTCGCCCATCGACGCGCTCGGCGTGAACTACTACCACGGTGAGCTGGTCTCCTCACGGCCCGCGTCGACCACGCTGGACGGCTCCGCGCCGGTCGAGCGTCCGACGTCGAGCCCGTACCCCGCGGCCGACGGCGTGTTCAACCACCCGCGCGGGCTGCCCGTCACGGACCAGAGCTGGGAGGTCCAGCCGGAGGGGCTCACGCGCCTGCTCAACCGCCTCCAGGCGGACTACACGGGTCCCGCGGGGGTGCCGCTCTACATCACCGAGAACGGCTGCGCCTACGACGACGTCGTGGAGGCCGACGGGTCGGTCGACGACCAGAACCGCCTCGAGTTCTTCGACGCCCACCTGCGGGCCGTCAAGGACGCGATCGACGACGGCGCCGACGTCCGCGGCTACTTCGCGTGGTCGCTCCTGGACAACTTCGAGTGGTCCTGGGGCTACTCCAAGCGCTTCGGGATCGTCCGGGTCGACTACGAGACCCAGGAGCGCACCGTCAAGGCGAGCGGGCACTGGTTCGCCCAGGTCGCGTCCCAGAACGCGGTTCCCGCCCGCCCCTGAGGGCGCGAGCGGAAACGTGGCAGTTCTCTCATCCAGGCCTGGCAGGATACTGAGACCATGAGCACCCTGAGTTCCGCGCCGACCCTGGACGAGGTCGCACAGACGGCCGGCGTGTCCCGCTCGACCGCGTCCCGTGCCATCAACGGCGGCCTGCGCGTCTCCCCCGAGGCGCAGGCCGCCGTGGACGCGGCCGTCGCCCAGCTCGGGTACACCCCGAACAGGGCGGCACGGTCCCTCGTGACACGGCGCACCGACTCGATCGCGCTCGTGGTCCCCGAGCCCGACGAGCGCATCCTCACGGACCCGTTCCTGTCGGGGACCCTGCGCGGGGTCAGCGCGGCGCTCGCCCCCACGGACCTGCAGCTCGTGCTGCTCATCGCTCGGCCCGACGAGCACGCGGGCCGCATCGTGCGCTACCTGCGCAGCGGTCACGTGGACGGCGCGATCATCACGTCGCACCACCGCGAGGACGACCTCGAGGGCGCCGTGCTCGCCTCCCCGCTCCCCGCGGTGTTCGTCGGGCGACCCTTCACGGCCATGGACGACCTGGTCTACGTCGACGTGGACAACGTCGAGGGCGGGCGCATCGCGACCCAGCGCCTGATCGACGGCGGCTACCGCCGCATCGCGACGATCACCGGCCCCCAGGACATGACGGCGGGCGTGGACCGCCTCGCCGGCTGGCGCGAGGCGCTGCGCGCGGCGGGCCTGCCCGACGACGCGATCGCCTCGGGGGACTTCGCCGCGGCCGGCGGGGCGGCGGCCATGGAGGAGCTCCTGGACCGCCACCCCGACATCGACGCGGTCTTCGCCGCCTCGGACCTCATGGCCGAGGGCGCGCTGCGCGTGCTCCGTGCACGGGGCAAGTCCGTGCCTGGTGACGTGGCCGTCGTCGGTTTCGACAACCTCGGCGTCGCCGGGGCGACCAGCCCGGCTCTGACGACCGTGCAGAACCCCGTCGTGGAGATGGTCAAGGCCGCGACCGGGATGCTGCTCGACCTCATCGCGGGCCACCCCGTCGCGCGGTCCCCGCGCGTCTTCTCCCCCGAGCTCATCCGCGGGGCGTCGGACTGACCGTGGCGCGCTAGTCGACGTCCCACTGCTCGGCGCGCTCGGCGCCCTGTCCCGCGTCCGCGCCGCGCGCCGCGACCTCGGCGACGGCCGCCGCCGTGATCCCCTCGGTGAGGAGCGCTCCGGCGACGACGAAGAACACGACGTCCGTGGCGCCGTCTGGCCCCATGACGCTCCCGACGACCGCGAGCGCCACGACGAGCGCCGCCCCCGGCAGCACCACCTTGAGCGCCGCGCGGTGCCCGGCGATCCACCCCGCGTCGCTGCGCTGGGTCGCGGGGGTCCGGATCCCGATCAGGCCGTTGCGCGTCATCCGGTCGGTCGCGCCGAGCCAGGCGAGCCACACGACGAGGAGCGCCACGACGACGATGATCCAGACAGCGAGCACGGGGCCTCCTCGACGAGGTCGGACGTGTGCCGCGGTCGGCGGGGCCCGTTCCGCGGGAGCACGGCACGAGCCTAGGCCCCAGCGCACGAACCACGGGTGCGACCGGCCCTGCCGCGCTCCGGATCATGCTGACAACCCCTTGTGAAAGTTCTCACAAAGGGTGTCGGTGAGTCGCACGTCCCCTCGCCGTACCGTCGAGGCACGTCGTGCCGACGCTGACCCGATCCTGCCCGGGACCGCTTCACGACCCCTGACGACCGGCCGGAAGGACACGACATTGACCGCCACCGCAGGCACGTCCGAGCCCCGTGCGCTCCCGCCCCTCGTGGTCGCGGGCCTGACCACGCTCTCGACCGTCGACTGGCCGGGCCGGCTCGTCGCCACGGTCTTCCTCCAGGGCTGCCCGTGGCGCTGCACCTACTGCCACAACCCGGACCTCGTCACCGCCGCACCCCGCAACGCGCAGCGCGCGATCCCCTGGACCGACGTCCTGGCGTTCCTCGCGCAGCGGCAGGGGCTGCTCGACGGCGTCGTCTTCTCGGGCGGTGAACCGACCCTCCAGGCCGCGCTCCCGGCGGCGATCGCCGACGTGCGCGACCTGGGCTTCGGCGTCGGGCTGCACACCGGGGGCGCGTGGCCCGTACGCCTCGAGCACGTCCTGCCTCTCGTCGACTGGGTCGGCCTCGACATCAAGGACCTGCCCGACCAGTACGCACGGATCACGGGGGCCGGGCCCTCGGGAGAGGCCGCGTACCGGTCGCTCGCGACCCTGCAACGCTCGGGCGTCCCGCACGAGGTGCGGACCACGGTCGACCCGACCGTGCACTCGCGCCACGACGTCCTCGAGCTCTGCGGGCAGCTCTCCGCGATGGGGGTCCGGGGCCACGTGCTCCAGGAGGCACGCGACCTCGGGACGGACCCCGCGTACGCGGCCGCGCTCGCCGGTCGACGACTGTCCGACGTGCTGCGCGACGACGACCTGCCCCTGACCCGGCGGCGCACCTGACCGAGCCTCGGGCGACCTCGTGCAAGGACCAGCGTGCCCCTGGGCCACGCTGGTCCTGACACGTCGGGTCAGCGCGTCACGTGCCCGAACCGGTGCATCGTCCGGCTGATCGCCTGCTCGCGCAGGACCGTCAGCAGCTCGCGCCGACCGCTCGCGAGCACCGGGTGGTCCAGCACCGTCACATCGCCCACGTGGCCCGCCGCGGCCTCGCGCAGCCCGGGCGCCGAGCCCACGACGCGCACCCGCCCCGTGACCTCGCCGCGCTCGACCGACGCGGCGAACGCCTCGTGGCTCACGGCCGACGGCCCGTCGGCGCGGCTCACGACGACCGGCACCCCGGCCGTGCGCGCCGCGGACAGCACGCGCTCGACCTCGACGGGCGCAGCCCCGTCCCCGACGCGGACCGTCAGGACGTCGATCGGCCGGTACCGGAACACGTTCGACTCGACGTGCAGCGCCGACGGGTCGTGCTCGACCGCGAACTCGTGCGCCCACCAGCGGGCGTCGTCGGCCCGGGCCCACGCGAGCCACGCCTCGGGCGAGGTCTCCCGCGCGGGGACGGCTCCGGCGTCGGGCACCGCGCTCGCCGAGCCCGCGGTGACGGCGTCGCTCCACGTGCCCAGCTCGGCCACGTAGTTGGGGCCGCCCGCCTTCGCGCCCGGGCCCACGGCCGAGCGCTTCCAGCCGCCGAACGACTGGCGCTGGACGATCGCGCCCGTGATGACGCGGTTGACGTAGGCGTTGCCGACCTGGACGCGGTCGAGCCAGGTGTCGACCTCGGTGTCGTCGAGGCTGTGGATGCCGCCCGTGAGGCCGAACGAGACCGCGTTCTGCAGCTCGATGGCCTCGTCGAGCGTCGCGGCCGTCATGATCCCGAGCACCGGGCCGAACGCCTCGGTGAGGTGGAAGAACGAGCCCGGCGCGACGCCCGAGCGCAGGCCCGGGGTCCAGAGACGACCAGCGGCGTCGAGGCGGCGAGGCGCGACGAGCCACTGCTCGCCGGGCTCGAGCGTCGTCAGGGCGCGCAGCAGCTTGTCGCCGGGCGCCTCGGTGAGCGGCCCCATGGTCGTCGAGACCTCGGTGGCCGGGCCGACCGCGAGCGAACGGACCGCGTCGACGAGCTGCACAGAGAACCGGCGACCCGTCTCGGTCCGCTGGTCACCGACCGAGCCCACGAGGATCACGAGCGAGGCCGCCGAGCACTTCTGCCCCGCGTGCCCGAACGCCGAGCGCACGACGTCGGCCGCCGCGAGGTCGAGGTCCGCCGAGGGCGTCACGACGATCGCGTTCTTGCCCGACGTCTCGGCGAGCACGTCCAGGCCGGGACGCCACGACGCGAACATCTGCGCGGTCTCGATGGCCCCGGTGAGGATGACGCGGGCCACGCCCTCGTGCGTCACGAGATGGCGACCGAGGTCACCGTCGGGCACGCGCGAGAGCTGCACGACGTCGCGCACGGCGTCCGCCGTCAGGGTGCTCCCGGCGGGTGCGTCCGCCACGGCGTCCGCGAGCCCCGCGTGGATCGCGGCGACCGCAACCTCGAGGCAGCGGGGCGTCGCCGGGGCCGGCTTCGCGATCACGGCCGAGCCGGCCGCGAGTGCCGCGACGATCCCGCCCACGGGGATCGCGACGGGGAAGTTCCACGGCGGGGTCACGAGGGTCACGCCGTCAGGGGTGAACGTCGCGCCGGGGACCTGGTCGAGCGCCTCGGCCGACTGCGCGTAGTAGCTCGCGAAGTCGACGGCCTCGCTGACCTCGGGGTCGGCCTCGGCGACGGTCTTGCCGGGCTCGTGCACCATGGCGGTGACGAGGTCGGTGCGGGCCTCCTCGAGCCGGGCGGCCACGGCGCGCAGGGCGCGGGCGCGGTCCGCGGGGGCGACCTGCGCCCAGGCCGCGGTGGCCCTGCCGGCGCGCGCGACGACGTCGTCCACCTGGTCCGTGCTGGTCACCTCGGGCGACTGCGCGGGGACGAACCCGGAGTCCAGTCCGACGATCCGCGCGGCCCAGACGCGGTTCGCCGCGACGGCCGGGTCGGTGTCGGCGGCGTTGGTGAACCGCTCCCCGGCGGCCACGTGCCCGACGGCGTCGCGCGCCTGGCGACGCGGCGTCACGTCCGCGTCGGAGTAGCGGGTGCCGAGCTCGACCGAGGCGCGGTAGGCGGCCTCCTGGCGGTCCATCGCGGTGCCCGAGGGGTGGTCCGACGGGTGGTCCGAGGGAGCGAACATGGCGTGCAGGAAGTTCTGCTCGGCCGCGTTCTCCTCGAGGCGGCGCACGAGGTAGGAGATCGCGACGTCGAAGTCCTCGCGGGCCACGACCGGGGTGTACAGGACGACGCGGCCCGCGTCCCGAGCGACCTCGTCCCGCACCGCCCGCGCCTCGCCCGGCGCCATGCCCTGCAGCATCTCGACGTCGAGCGCGTGGGCGACCCCGCGCGCTCGTGCGGTGAGGATCGCGAGCGCGACGTGGAACAGGTTGTGGCTCGCGACGCCGATGCGCACGGCGTCGGTGCGGGGGGCGCGCAGCGCGTGGTCGACGAGACGCACGTAGTTCGCGTCGACGTCGGGCTTGGTCGGGTAGGGGGCCTGGGCCCAGCCGTGGAGCTCGGCCTCGACCTTCTCCATCGCGAGGTTCGCGCCCTTGACGAGGCGCACCTTGACGGGGGCGCCGCCCGCCGCGACGCGCTCGGTCGCGAACGCGGTGATGCCGTCGAGCGCGCCGAGCGCGTCGGGCAGGTACGCCTGGAGCACGATCCCGGCCTCGAGGCCGCGGAACTCCTCACGCCCCAGGATCGCCTGGAAGACCTCGGTCGTCAGGGCCAGGTCGCGGTACTCCTCCATGTCGAGGTTGAGGAACACCCCGTGGTCGCGCGCGGCGCGGTACAGCGGCAGGAGGCGCTCGACGACGCGGTCGCGCGAGCCCTCGAGGTCCCACGTGACGAGCTGGGAGGCCACCGAGGACACCTTGACCGAGACGTAGTCGACGTCGGGACGCTCGACGAGCGCGATGGTCCGCGCGAGCCTGGCCTGGGCCTCGTCCTCGCCGAGCACGGCCTCGCCGAGGAGGTTGATGTTGAGCGCGTACCCCTCGGCGCGCGTGCGTGCGAGGTGCTTGCCGAGCCCCGGGCCGGCGTCGGCCACGAGGTGACCGACGAGCTGGCGCAGGCGGATCCGTGCGGCGGGCACGACGACCCTCGGCAGCACGGGGGCCATGCGGGCGCCGAGGCGCAGCAACGCGGTGTCGACGGGGCCGAGGAAGCCCTTCGCACCACCCGCGAGGTCGCCCAGGAGGCCGAGCTCGTGCGCGGCGACCTGGACGTCCTGGGGGCGGGCGACGTTGTCGACGAACCGCACCGCGAGCTCGAGGCCCGCGGGGTCGGACACGAGGGCGCCGAGGCGCTCGGCGGTCCTGCGCTCGCGCGCGCCCTCGGAGGCCGCGGCCGCGGCGGCGATCCAGCTGCGGGCGAGGCGCGCGGCGTCGTCGGTCAGGGTCTCGACCGGGGTGTCGGTCTGGACGTCGACGCTGGTCAGGGGCGCGGAGTCGCCGGCTCGTGATCGGTCGTCCGCGTGTGGAGCACCGGCGGGGGCGCTCGAGTCGTGGCTGCTCATCCTCCTAGCGTGCCTCCGTTGCTGACGCTTCGTCTTGTACGATCCGGGCTGTCATGGCATCGCTTCCGGACAAGTCCACCCCACCACGCACCTGGCCAGGCGGCGAGGCGCTGCTGGCTGCCCTGAGCCCCGCGATGGTCGACCTCATGGACGAGCTCTCGTCGACCATGTTCTGCGCCAAGGACGTCACGGGTCGGTACGTGCTGGTCAACCGGGTCTTCGTCGCTCGCACGCACGAGCGCTCCCGCCGCGCGGTCCTCGGCAAGCGCGCCACCGACCTGTTCGTCCCCCAGCTCGCCGAGCGCTACGACCAGCAGGACGCCGAGGTCCTGCGCACGGGCCGCCCGCTGCGCAACGAGCTCGAGCTCATCCGCCGCCTGGGCGGCACGCCCGGCTGGTTCCTCACGTCCAAGCTCCCGGTGCACGACGGCGCAGGGCACCTCGTCGGGCTCGTCTCGGTCTCGCAGGACCTGCGCGAGGACGACGCCGACGACGCCTCGATGGACTCGATGGCGCGGCTCGTCGCGGGCATCGAGGAGCGTCTGGGGCAGGCGCTCACGGTCGCGGACCTCGCGGCACTGGCCGGGTGCACGCCCGCGGTGCTCGACCGCCGCGTGCGGCGCGTGTTCTCGCTCAGCCCGCGCCAGCTCGTGCTCCGCTCCCGGGTCGACCGGGCGGCCGAGCTGCTCGCGGGCTCCGACGCCCCCATCGCCGAGATCGCGGTCGTCACGGGCTTCTACGACCAGCCGGCGTTCACCCGGACGTTCGCGCGGCTGACGGGCGAGACTCCGTCGTCCTTCCGGCGGCGGGCGCGGCGGTAGGTCGCCCTCCCGGCTCGCGCACCCGCGCGCCGGGGTGCGCAGGGCGTGTCGTCGGCCCCGACCGACCTACTGCCCGACGGCCACCAGCACCAGCACCCCCGCCGCGGCGTCGAGGTAGGCGTCGGCCCTGAAGCCGTCCTGGGTGAACGCCGCGTCGAGCGCGTCCCCACCGAGCAGGTCCCCTGCGGGGAGCGACGCGTCCAGGTCCGCGACGACCTGGGGACGGTCCTCGGTGGGAGCCGGTGCGTACTGCGCGACCAGCGCCGCCGCCTGCGCGGGCTCGAGCTCGACGACCGCGTCGACCCAGTACGTCGACGGTCCGGGCGCACGCCCGTCCCCGAGGGTCCCGGACGCCCACGTCGCGGCGACCGGCTCGCCCAACGCGTCGAACCGGTCGGTCAGCGGAGAGAGGTCGCTGCGCAACCCACCGACCCCGTCCTTGGCCGGCGGCGCCTGCTCGGTCGGGGCGGAGCACCCCGCTACCAGCAGCGGCACCGTCCCCAGGAGAGCGACGAGCGCGAGGCGAGCGACGTCGTCGGGCAGGTGGCGGCGGGCCGCGCGGACGACAGGACGCGAGGACATGGCACGCAGGATACTCACCCGTCGGCCCTCCCGGCTCGCGCCCCCGCGCGTCCCGTGCCAAGACTGGGAACCATGACCTCGATCCCCACCGCCGCCCTGCCCGGCGGAGACATCCCCCTGCTCGGCCTCGGCACGTGGCAGTCGGAGGGCGACGACTGCTACCGCGCGGTGCGCCACGCGCTCGACGTCGGGTACCGGCACATCGACACCGCGACCATGTACGGCAACGAGGAGCAGGTGGGTCGCGCGCTCGCCGCCTCCGGTGTGCCGCGCGAGGACGTGTTCCTCACGACCAAGCTGCGCCCCGCCGACGTGGGCCGCGAGCACGAGACCCTGGCACGGTCGCTGCGCCTGCTCGGCACCGACTACCTGGACCTGTGGCTGATCCACTGGCCGCCGTCCGGCGACGCCTCGCCCTGGGTGTGGGCCGAGCTGCTCGCGGCGCGCAACGTGGGCCTCGTGCGGTCGGTCGGGGTGTCGAACTACTCGGTGGACCAGCTCGACGTCCTGTCCGAGCAGACCGGCGAGACCCCTGCGGTCAACCAGATCCCGTGGGGCCCCGACGACTACGACGCACGCGTCGTCGAGCAGCACGCCCAGCGCGGCGTGGTGCTCGAGGGGTACAGCCCGTTCAAGCGCACCAACCTCGACTCGCCCGCACTCCAGGCAGTCGCGAACGCGCACGGGGTCAGCACCGCGCAGGTCGTCGTGCGCTGGCACCTGGACCACGGTTTCGTCGTGATCCCCAAGTCGGTGACCCCGGCCCGGATCGAGGCGAACTTCGACGTCACGGGCTTCTCGCTGAGCCCCGACGAGCTCGCGAGCATCGACACGCTGGGGTGACGATCCGGTCGGCGACGTGAAACGGGCCACGACCTGGCGGTACGTTGGACGGGCACGGTCCCTCACCTCGGGACCGGAAAACCCTCATCACCCGGAGGAAGAGTGACGACGACGTCAACGCCGCCCACCAGCGGTGCCACCCAGGCCGGATCCACCACCGAGTCGCCCCACCAGAAGGCCTCGGCGCTCGCGACGGCCCACAGCCAGCTCGCGAGCGCGGTGGAGATCCTCGGCTACGACCCGGGCCTGCACGAGATGCTCGCGACACCACGCCGCGAGGTCAACGTCTCGGTCCCGCTGCGTCGCGACAGCGGAGAGATCGTGCTGTTCCGCGGCTACCGCGTCCAGCACAACGTGTCGCGCGGCCCCGGCAAGGGCGGGCTGCGCTACCACCCGAGCGTCGACATCGACGAGGTGCGTGCGCTCGCCATGTGGATGACCTGGAAGTGCGCCGTCGTGGACCTGCCGTACGGCGGGGCCAAGGGCGGCGTGTCGATCGACCCGCGCCAGTACTCGCAGGCCGAGCTCGAGCGCGTGACCCGCCGGTACACGAGCGAGATCATGCCGGTGATCGGCCCCGAGCGGGACATCATGGCCCCCGACATGGGGACCAACGAGCAGACCATGGCGTGGGTCATGGACACCTACTCGGTCAACCAGGGATACACGATCCCGGGCGTCGTGACAGGCAAGCCGATCCCCGTGGGCGGCTCGCTCGGGCGCACCACGGCGACGTCGCAGGGCGTGGTCCACACGACCAAGGCAGCGCTCGCCGAGGCGGGGCTCGAGCTCTCGGACGCGTCGATCGCTGTGCAGGGGTTCGGCAAGGTCGGCTCGCACGCCGCCGCGATCCTCGCGGGCCAGGGTGCCCGGGTGGTCGCGGTGAGCGACCAGTACGGCGGCATCCACGACGAGGACGGGCTCGACGTCGCGGCGCTGTTCCGGCACGTCGCCGAGACCGGGACCGTGGTCGGCTTCGAGGACGCCGAGCCGATCGACAACCACGCGCTGCTCGCGCTGCCCGTGGACGTCCTCATCCCGGCGGCCGTGGAGGGCGTGCTCGACGACGAGACCGCGCACACCGTCAAGGCCCGCTGGGTCGTCGAGGGAGCGAACGGTCCGACGACCGCCGCGGGCGACCGCATCCTCGCCAAGAACGGCGTGACCGTGGTGCCCGACATCCTCGCGAACGCGGGTGGCGTCGTCGTGTCCTACTTCGAGTGGGTCCAGGCGAACCAGGCGTACTGGTGGACCGAGCAGGAGATCGGCGAGAAGCTCGAGCACCGCATGCACGTGGCCTACCAGGGCGTGTCGTCGCTGGCTCGTCGCGAGGAGCTGAGCCTGCGCGACGCCGCGCTCGTCATCGGCATCCAGCGCACGGCCGAGGCGCACCAGATCCGCGGGCTCTACCCGTAGCGATCGTCCGTCGCCCCGGGCAGGGCGGTCCTCGCGAGGCGAGGGCCGCCCTGTCGCACGTCCTGGCCGGGCGGCCCCGCACGTCCCCGGCAGGACCTCCCTGCCCGACGACGCCGCGTCAGCCGCGTCGTGCGCGCAGCGTGGTCACGACGGGGGCCAGGAGCGCGACGGCTGCGGCGACGCCCGCCGCCACCGCGACGGTGCCGTCGACGAGGGGACCGTTGGCGCGACCGTAGGCGATCCAGCCGAGCCCCCAGGCCATGGCCAGGCCGATCGCGATCGCGACCACCGGCCTGCGCGCCGCGAAGAGGGCGTAGGCGACGGCCAGGACCGCGCCGGCCGCGACGACGAGCACGCCCCAGGTGGTCGCGCCGAGACCCATCTCGCCCACGCCCGCGTCGGTGAGCGCGGCGGCGACGTTGGCGAGCGTCGCGACGCTGGCCCAGCCCAGGTAGAGGCCGACCGTGCCGTCCAGGACGACGGCCTGGACCGTGCTCGCGGGCGGGGTGCGCACGAGCCGCACGAGGATCACGGCGAGCACCGCGACGAGCAGGCCGATCACGACGACGCTGAGCGGCAGGACGCCCGTCTGGACCACGCCGATCCAGGCGGCGTTGAGGAGCATCGAGACCAGGACCCACCACGACACGGACCGCAGGCGGGGATCGGTGGCCTGGCGCGGGATCGCCTGGTAGACCGCGAAGACCGCGAGCCCCAGGTAGATCACCGACCAGATCGAGAAAGCCGGACCGTCCGGCGCGACGGGGGTCGCGTCGGCGGCGAGGGCTCCCCCCGACGCGTTCTGGACGGCTTGTCCGCCGAACGCTCCGGAGCCGAAGGCCGCGCCGACGATCGCGATCACGGCTCCGACGAGGACGGTGACCTGGCGGACCCGGTCGGCGGTCGTGGGGGCCGCGGCGGGCTGGGCTGACGTGGTTTCTCGGGTCGCGCTCATGCTCCCAGCATGCCAACACTCAGCATGCTGAGCATCTTGTAGGCATGGCCCTGCGCGTGCGAGACCACCGCCTACGGACGACGAGCGACCAGTCACCCCTGGATCCGCTGGTGCCGCGCGCCCCCGAGCCGCTAGGCTCCGGCGCCAGCGGATCGCATCGGAGCGGTCCCCGTCGTCGGAGAACACCATGTCCACCACCCTGCGAGCAGCGCTCTCAGTCCTCATGCTCGTCGGCTTCTACGTCGTCGCCCTCGCGATGGTCGTCGGGCTCGGGGCAGCCACCGTGTGGGCGTTCTCGGAGCACGCCGGACCCGGAGCCGCCAAGCTCGGGTTCCTCACCGTGGTCGTCGCAGTCGGCCTCGTGGTCGCCCTGTGGAAGGTCGCCCGCGCCAAGCCGTCGCCCGAGCCGGGCGTCGTCCTGTCCCCCTCCGACGCCCCCGAGCTGTGGTCGACGGTCCGCGAGCTGGCCGACGTCGCACAGACCCGCGTGCCCGACGAGATCCGCCTGGTCGCCGACGTCAACGCGGCCGTCTCCGAGGAGACCCGCCTCCTCGGCCTGGTCGGCGGCAAGCGTCACCTGTACATCGGTGTCCCGCTGCTCCAGGCGATGAGCGTCGCGCAGATGCGATCGATCCTCGGGCACGAGCTGGGCCACTACTCCCAGCAGCACACCCGTCTCGGCGCCGTGACCTACCGGGGGCGCTCCGCGATCATGGCGACCGTCCAGGAGCTCTCGGGGAACCTCGTGGGATGGTTCCTCAAGCAGTACGCCAAGCTCTACGTCCTGGTCTCGGCCGCCGTGAGCCGCCGGCAGGAGCTCGAGGCCGACCAGATCTCGGTACGTGTGGCCGGACGCTCGACCGCGCAGTCGGCGCTTCGCGAGGTGCCGCTCGTCGACACCGCCTGGACGTTCTACGAGCGCCAGTACATCGGCCTCGGTTGGGAGAACGGGTACGCGCCCACGTCGGCCGACGTGTTCGGAGGCTTCGCACGCATCCTCGAGGCACGGGACGCCGAGCTCGCGTCGATGCGCGAAGAGACCCCCGACGAGCAGCACTCGCGCTGGGACACGCACCCGGCGATCGGTCTGCGCATCGCCGCCATGGAGAAGATGCCCGAGGGCTCTGTCACGGTCGACGAGCGGCCGGCCAGCGTTCTGGTGCCGGGCTTCGAGGAGCGCAGCGCACAGGTTGCCGGGCGGGCACTCAACATCGGCACCCGCACGGCCGTCGACTGGCAGACGCTCACCGAGCGCTCCATGCCCCAGACCGAGCAGCGCCATGCCGACCTCGTGTACCGCGGCGCGGCGCGGGTCGCGGGCCAGTCGTCGGCGGACCTCACGACGGTGCTCGAGCTCGTGCGGACCGGGCGCCTCGTCCCGCTCGTCCGGGAGTTCGTCCCCGAGGTCGCGGAGCCGGACGCCGTCGAGGCGTTCACCCCCTCGATCGAGACCCTGCTCGGGACGGCCGCCGTCCACAGCGGCGTGGGGACCTGGCGCTTGTCCTGGTCCGGACCTGCCCAGCTCGTCGGACCGGACGGTGAACCGCTCCCGCTCGAGGAGATCGGCCGCCTGGCCCTCGACCCGGCGACGGTCGACGACGCCGTCTCGCGCCTCTCGGCGCTCGGGATCGACACCGCGCGGGCCGTCCAGGTCAGCACGACGGCGACGGCACACGGGGCCGAGATCCTCGGCGGCCTGGCGAACGTCAAGGTCGACGGGGCCCAGCACGACGTGCTCGTCCTCGACACCGGGCTCGTCCTGCGCCCCTGCCCCAAGAAGTCGGACGGTGGCAAGAACCGGCTCATCGCCCTGCTGCAGTCCGGAGAGGTCGCGGACGTCGCCGCGTCCAACAGGTACCTCGCCTTCGAGGACATCCGCGAGGCCACGGTCGTCAGGGCCGGGCCGGTCCGAGCGGACCTCACGCTCCACGACGGCACGGTCGTGCGGGTGCAGGAGACCTGGTCCGGCGAGCGCCTCACCAAGGACAGCGACCAGGCGTTCCTGGCGGGCATCTACCCCTACGTCAAGGACGAGGTCCCGGCAGGTTGACGCCCTGCGCCCGCAGAGACGTTGAGTGCGGAGCAGTTGTCGCGGATCGGGCAGATGGGCGACAACTACTCCGCACTCAGCGGCAGGACACGAGCTCAGGACAGCGGCTGACGCCCCGCCCACTCGATCAGCGTGGTCCGGGGACCCGTGAAGAACGGCGTCTCCTCGCGCACGTGGCGGCGCGCCTCGGTGGCCCGCAGGTCGCGCATGAGGTCGACGATGCGGTGCAGCTCCTGGGCCTCGAAGGCCAGCAGCCACTCGTAGTCGCCGAGGGCGAAGGAAGCGACCGTGTTGGCCCGCACGTCCGCGTAGTCGCGGGCCGCGAGCCCGTGGTCGCGCAGCATGGTGCGGCGCTCGGCATCGGGTAGGAGGTACCAGTCGTACGACCGCACGAACGGGTACACGCACAGGTACGCCCCCGGCTCCTCGTGCATGAGGAACGCCGGGACGTGGCCACGGTTGAACTCGGCCGGGCGGTGCAGGGCCGCATTCGACCAGACCGGCTCGAGGTGACGGCCGAGCTCGCTCGCCCGCAGGCGCTGGTAGGCGCCCTGGACCGACTCGACGGTCGGACCGTGCCACCAGACCATGAGGTCGGCGTCGGAGCGCAGGCCCCCCAGGTCGTACCAGCCGCGGACCACGAGGTCGCCCTCGACGGCCGCCGGGTCGTCGCCGCCACCGACCGCGGCGAGAGCGGCCTCGACCATCTCGGTGCGCTCGGCGGCGTCGGCCGGCAGGGACTCGGCCAGCGCGAAGACCGACCACATCGTGTAGCGGATCGAGTCGTTGATCTGCTCGTGGTCCACGGGGACGCGGTGCGCGTCGTTCATCGTCGTGCCTCTCTGGAGTGCGTGCTCCCGGTACGTCGCCGTCCCGGGAGTCGTGCGGGTCGTCGGGTCAGCGGTGCAGGTCGGTGCTGCACAGCGCGGGGATGCCGCTGGGCTCGCCGTCGCGGCGCAGGCAGCAGTCCGGTGCGCAGACCGAGCGGAACGGCCCGAGCTCGCCGACCACGGCCTCCGTGAACTTCTCGTCGCGCGCGATGGCCGCCCGCTCGAGGACCAGGTCCACGAGGCCCTTGACGAAGGGCGCCCGGGTGCCGACGGTCCCGGCGCGCACCGCGGTGATCCCGAGGCGCGTCGCGGTCTCCATGGCCTCGGTGTCGAGGTCGTACGCGACCTCCATGTGGTCCGACACGAAGCCGATCGGCGAGAGCACGACGTTCGTGACGTCGTCGGCGGCCAGCGACTCCAGGTGGTCGTTGACGTCCGGCTCGAGCCACGGCTGAGCGGGCGGGCCAGAGCGCGAGCAGAACGTGAGGTTCCACTCGACCTCGTGACCGAGGCGGGCCGAGACCTCCTCGGCGACGACGCGGGCCAGGTCGAGGTGCTGGCGCGAGTAGGTCGCGTGCGAGATGCGCGACGCGGCCTCCATGGTCAGCGGGATCGAGTGCGTGACGAACACGAGCCGGGCCTCGCGCACGTCGCCGCCCTTGGCCGCGAGCGCCTCGTACGCCTCGAGCACGGCGTCGACGTTCGCCTGCGCGAAGCCGGGGTGGTTGAAGTACGAGCGCACCTTGTCGAACTGGATGCCGGTCGAGCCGTCGGGGCCGAGCTCGCCGCGGGCGTCGAGCGTGAGCGCGAGGTCCTCGCGGTACTGACGGCAGCCCGAGTAGGACGAGAAGGCCGAGGTCACGAGGGCAACGGCGCGCTTCGCGCCGACCTCGGCGAGCTGCTCGACGGCGTCGCGCGTGTAGGGCTCCCAGTTGCGGTTGCCCCACACGACGGGCAGGTCGATCCCGCGGTCCGCGAGCTCTTCCTCGAGCGCGGCCTTGAGGGCGAGGTTCTGCTCGTTGATGGGGCTCTTGCCGCCGAACCCGTAGTAGTGCTCGCCGACCTCCTCGAGACGTTCGTCGGGGATCCCCTTGCCGACCGTGACGTTGCGCAGGAACGGCACGACGTCCTCGGGCTTGTTGGGTCCTCCGAACGAGTAGAGGAGGAGGGCGTCGTAGGGGCGGACTTCTGCGGCAGCGGCAGGAGCGGTGCTGGTCCGTGCACCGGGTCCGGCGGCCGTCGTCTGGGGCGAGTACGAGGGCATGTCCGCATCCTCTCAGGCGTACCTGGGGGTTCTCCGCCCGAGGAGTGCGACGCCGACGTGACATTGACGGGACAGTTCGTCAGAACGTCTCTCGACCTCGCCCGGGGCGTGGGACCGCTGCCCCGCGCCTACCCCTTGACCGCTCCCCCGAGGCCCGCGCCCTGCAGGAACGTGCGCTGGAACACGAGGAACAGCAGCACCGGGATGATCGTCGAGATCGCGAGCGCCGCGAGGAACACCCCCTTGTCGGTCGTGGCCGCGATCGCGGGCAGGCGCACCGACAGCGGCTGGATCAGGGGGTCCTTGAGGACCAGGAGCGGCCACAGGAAGTCCTTCCAGCTCGCGATGATCGCGAACACCGACACCACGCCCAGGATGGGCTTGGACATGGGCAGCACGATCGACCAGAACAACCGGTAGGGCCCTGCCCCGTCGACCCGCGCGGCCTCGAAGACCTCGCGCGGCAGGTTGTCGAAGAACCGCTGCACGAGCAGCACGTTGAACGCGCTCGCGCCCGCGGGCAGCCACACGGCCCAGAAGCTGTTGATGAGCGAGGTACCCAGCAGCGGCGGGTCCAGGATCGTCAGGTAGAGCGGGACGAGCAGCACCACGGCCGGGATGAACATGGTCGACAGCACCGCGGCCTGGACCACCTTGCCGTAGCGCGGGCGCAGCACGGACAACGCGTACCCGGCCGTCGTCGCGACGACCATCTGCACGGCCCACGACCCCAGCGCGAGCCAGATCGTGTTGAAGAAGTACTTGCTGATCTGCACCTCGTTCCACGCCTTGTCGAGGTTGTCCCACGCGATGCCGTTCGGGAAGACCGCCATGGGCGTGCGCAGGATGTCCTGCGTGGGCGTGACCGCGAACTTCGCGAGCAGCAGCATGGGCCCGAGCCCCGCGACCACGAGCAGGACGAGCAGCAGGACGTGCGTCCCGCCCATCCCGAACCGCACCGAGGGGCGGCGCCAGTCCGCGACGGACACGGCGCCGCGGTCGGCCACGCCGTCCATGGCCCGACGGCGCCGCTTGCGCTCGCGCGCCGCGTCGCCCTCGCGGCGGGTCAGGTAGGCCCTCTCGGCGAGCCCTGCCATGGAGCCGCCGCCCTGGGCCGAGATCTCCACGGGCGAGGGGTACTCACCGGGCCGGGCGGCGCCGTCGGGCGTGCTGCCGGACGCTCCGGGCGGGACGGCTGCGGGACGGTCGGTGCGCGGGGTCGTCATGAGGTGCTCCAGGACCGGGTCAGGCGGAAGTACAGGGCGGAGAAGGCCGCGAGGGCGAGCGCGAGCATGAGCGACAGGGCCGTCGCCGCGCCGTAGTTGCCGCCCAGGCTGTTCGCGAACGCGTAGTTGTAGATGAGCAGCAGGATCGTGATGGTCGAGTTCGCGGGGCCGCCCCCCGTGAACAGGTACGGCTCGAGGAACACCTGCGCGGTCCCGATGATCTGCAGGATCAGCGTGATGAACAGGACCCCGCGGAGCTGGGGCATGGTCACGTGCCACACCTTGCGCCACACGCCCGCGCCGTCGACCTCGGCGGCGTCGTAGAGCTCGGGCGGGACGCTCGTCAGGGCCGCGAGGTAGATGATGATCGTGCCGCCGGCCCCGGCCCACGTGGCCGCGAGGACGAGCGACGGCATGGC
This sequence comes from Oerskovia paurometabola, assembly GCF_016907365.1. NCBI lineage: Bacteria > Bacillati > Actinomycetota > Actinomycetes > Micrococcales > Cellulomonadaceae > Oerskovia > Oerskovia paurometabola. Next base: position 3,451,476 of record NZ_JAFBBV010000001.1, read on the forward strand.
CGTGGTCGCGTCCTGGAGCCAGGGGTAGGGGCCGAGTCCCACCCAGCCGAGGATCGTGTTGAACACGCCGTGGGGGCCGGCGTCGTAGAAGAACTTCCACAGCAGCACGGCCACGACGGGCGGCACGACGACCGGCAGGTACGCGAGGGCCGAGTACAGGCCCTTGTACCGCCGCACCTCGCTCATGAGCACGGCAGCCACGAGCGGGATCGGGTACCCGAAGAGCAGCGCGAGGAACGCGAAGTACGCCGTGTTCTTGACCGCGGTCCACAGCAGCGGGTCGGCGAGCACGTACCGGAAGTTGTCGAGCCCCACGAACTGGGTGTCGACGAGGTTCGTCTCCTGCACGCTCATGAGGAGCGCGCGCACGATCGGGAACCAGGAGAAGACCCCGAAGATCACGATCACGGGCAGCATGAAGACCATGTTGCTGAGCCCGCCGCCGCGCACCCAGGTCGCGGGCGACCGTCGTCGGGCGGGCTTGTCGGCCGGCGCTTCGTGGCGTCTGCGCGCCGATGCACTGGTGGCGGTCACGGAAGGTCCTTCGGGGTCGAGGAGAAGTCGAGGAGAAGAGGAGGATCACCGGTCGGTCGCCAGCGGGAGCTCGCGACCGACCGGGAGGACGAGGAGCCGGGCCGCCCGCCCGCTCTCACGAGCACCGGGTGAGCCTCCGGCGAGAGCAGCGGTGAGGTCCCGGGGTGGGGCGGGGGACGGGGCCGGGCCGTGGTGGGGCCTGGCGGGAGGCCGAGGGACGAGGCCGGATGGTAGGCCCGGCCCCGTCCTCCGCCTCACCCCACGGAGGGAATCACCCCTGGTCGAGCAGCGCCTGGGCCTGCTTGTTCGCGTCCGCCAGCAGCTTGTCGATGTCGGCGTTCTGGTCCGTCAGCACGGCCTGCACGACGGGGTCCATGAGCGCGTAGATCTCCTGCGTCTTCTGCGACGGCTCACCGACGAGGGGCAGGTCGAACATGGTGTCGGTGTACCCGGTCATCTGGTTCAGCGGGACGTTGATGTAGTCCTTGATCCATTCCTGGTTCTCGAGGTACTGCTCCTTGCTGAACATGGGGAGCACGGGCGTGCCGACGGGCTGGTCGCTCGCGACGAGCGTCTGGGCGTCCTTGACGGCGGCGTCCTGGTCGACGAGCTTGTTGAGGTAGAAGAAGTCGATCCACTTGACGGCGGCGGCCTTCTTCTCGTCGGTGGCCTTGGCGGGCATCGCGGCGAGGGTGCCGCCCGTGAGGACGCCGGCGTCGCCGCCGTCGAGGGGCAGCGCGGTGAGCCCGTAGGTCGCGGGGTCGAGCCCGTTGGACTGGACCATCGAGGTGTAGACGTCGGAGCCCGACGTGTACATGCCGACCTGTCCGGCGGCGAAGGCCTCGTTCATGGTGCCCCAGTCGAGGAGGAAGTTGCTGCCCATGGAGTTGTCCTCCCAGCGCAGCGTCTTGAGGAACTCGAGGGCTTCCTTGGTGCCGTCGTTGTCGAGCGACTCGGTGGCCGTGCCGTCGTCGGCGACGTCCTGGACGCGGCCGCCGCGCGAGTAGGTGTTGACGGTGAGCTGCCAGCCGCCGGTGTTGTTCTGCGTCATCTGGGCGTAGCCCGCGACGCCGGGGTTGGCGTCGGCGATCTTCTTGGCGTACTCGCGGACCTGGTCCCAGGAGGTGGGCGGCGAGTCGGGGTCGAGGCCTGCGGACTCGAACAGGGCGCGGTTGTAGTGGAGGCCGACGCCGTAGACGTTCTTGGCAGGGATGGCGTAGACGTGGCCGTCGGGTCCGGTGCCGGCGTCGATGATGGCGGGGTTGAACTTGTCGGCGTAGGGCAGGGTGCGGAACTGGGTGTCGAGGTCCGCGATCTGCTTGTTCTCGACGAGGGTCTTGGCGTCGGTGAACGGGATCTCGAACACGTCGGGCAGGGTGCCGCCGGCGAGCTGGGCGGCGAACGTGGTCGCCTTCCACTCGTACTCCTCGGGCACGACGTCGATGTCGGGGTTGGCGTCCTCGAACTGCTTGACCTGCTCGTTGAAGGCGTCGATGGCTTCGGGCTCGGAGCCGGGCAGGAGGGAGACGACCTTGAGGGTGGTCTTCCCGTCGGCGGACTCGTCGTCGCCCGAGCCGGAGCTCGAGCAGGCGGCGAGGGCGGTGGCGGTGAGGGCCCCCACGAGGGTGAGGGCGATCGCGCGGCGTGTGGACTTCATTGTCTCTGCTCCTTGTCGGGCGGGTGTGCGGGTCGGGCGGGTGTCAGGCGGGGGTGGTGCCGGTCGCGTGGCCGGGCGGGGTGCGCCGGAGCCATGCGGCCGTGTCGGTGGGGAGCAGAGCGCCTGCGGCGCCCTGCTCGAGGTCGGCGCTCGTCAGGAGGACGTCGTACCCGGCGGGCAGCGGGACGGCGGGTCCGAGGTTGACGACGCACAGCACGTCGCCGCGCGTGAACGCGAGGAGGTCGCCGGTCGCGTCGGCCGTGCCGTTGCCCACGAGGACGTCGTCGGCCCACGCGAAGTCGCCGCGGAACGCGGGCTCGGTGCGGCGCAGAGCGAGGACCTGGCGGTAGAGGCTGAGCATCGAGGCGTCGTCGCCGACCTGCGCCTCGACCGACAGGTCGCCCCACCCCGCGGGCTGGGGCAGCCAGGGGTGGGCTCCGCCGTCGGGCCCGAACCCGTGGCTGGTGCCGCCGCGCGTCCACGGCAGGGGGACGCGGCAGCCGTCGCGGCCGGGGTCCACTCCCCCGGACCGGAAGTGCATGGGGTCGTTGATGACGTCGAGCGGGAGGTCCTCGACCTCGGGCAGGCCGAGCTCGTCGCCCTGGTAGACGTACAGCGAGCCGGGGAGCGCGGCGGACAGCAGGGCGGCCGCCCGTGCCCGACGGCGGCCCGCGGCCAGGTCGGTCGGCGTCCCGAAGCGCTTGGCCCCGAAAGCGAACGCGCTGTCCTCGCGGCCGTAGCGCGTCACAGGGCGGGTCACGTCGTGGTTGGACAGGACCCACGTGGCGGGGGCGCCCACGGGGGCGTGCGCGTCGAGCGTGGTCTGGACGGACTCGCGCAGGGCCTTGGCGTCCCAGGGGCGCGCCATGAAGTCGAAGTTGAACGCGGTGTGCATCTCGTCGGGGCGCAGGTACTGCGCGAACCGGGCGCGGTCGGCGAGCCAGACCTCCCCGACGAGGACGCGCGGCTCGTCGTAGGACTCGGCGACGGCGCGCCAGCCGCGGTAGACGTCGTGGATCTCGTCGCGGTCGACGTGCGGGTGCTCGCCGGGGCCGGGGTGGGCAGGGACCTCGGGCAGCGTGGCGTCCTTGACGAGCAGGGCCGCGGAGTCGATCCGGATGCCCGCGGCGCCGCGGTCGAACCAGAACCGCAGGATGTCCTCGTGCTCACGCCGGACGTCGGGATGGTTCCAGTTGAGGTCGGGCTGCTCGGGCGTGAACAGGTGCAGGTACCACTCGCCGGGCGTGCCGTCGGGGTTCGTGGTGCGGGTCCAGGTGGTGCCCTGGAAGTCGGAGACCCAGTGCGTGGGCATCTCGTCGCCACCCGGGCCCTTGCCGGGGTGGAACCAGAAGCGCTCGCGCTCGGGCGAGCCGGGGCCGGCGGCGAGCGCGGCCTGGAACCAGCGGTGCGCGGCCGAGACGTGGTTGGGCACGACGTCGACGATGGTGCGGATGCCCAGCTCGCGCGCCGCGGCGATGAGCTGCTCGGCCTCGGTGAGCGTGCCGAACTGGGGGTCGATCTCGCGGTAGTCCGCGACGTCGTAGCCGCCGTCGGCGAGCGGGGACAGGTACCAGGGGGTGAACCAGATGGCGTCGACACCCAGGTCCCGCAGGTACGGCAGGTGCTGCCGCACGCCGGCCAGGTCGCCCGTGCCGTCGCCGTCGCCGTCCGCGAAGCTGCGCACGTACACCTGGTAGATGACCGCGTCCCGCCACCAGGTGGGGTCGGTCCCTCGGGTCGAGTCGTCCTCGCGCACCGTGTCCTCGTCTTCCGTCCGTCCCGTTCAGCCGTGAACGGGTGCTCCTCGTCGAGCGCGGCGACCCGGGTGGGTGTGCCGCTGGACTCCCGATCCGTGGGATCCGGCGTCTGGGGATCAACGTAATCACTCGACAGCAATCACGCAAGAACTCGACAGGAGCGTTATGAAAACGCGACCTTCGCCGGTGGACCCCTCGCTGTGTGCGGAGTAGTTGCTCCCGTGAAGGCGCGGGCGGTGCAACTAGTCCGCACTCGACGGCTGGCGGGGGCCGGGGCGGACGGGGGCAGACGCGGGCAGCACGGAGGGCGCCGCCCCGGGATCCCCCGGGACGGCGCCCTCGTCGGCGGCGGCGCGTGGCTAGTCGGTCGCGGCGCTCCGCAACGGCGCGGTCGAGCCGCGCACCACGAGCTCGGGCTCGAACAGCAGCTCGTCGCGCGACACGTCGGCTCCCGCGATCATGCTCGCGAGCAGGTCGACGGCCGCACGCCCCATGGGCTCGATGGGCTGGCGGACGGTCGTGAGCGCGGGATCGGTCGAGTTCATGAGCGCCGAGTCGTCGTAGCCCACGACCGAGACGTCGGTCGGCACCTGCTTGCCGGCCCGGCGCACGGCCCGGATCGCGCCGAGCGCAAGGGGGTCGCTCGCGCACACGATCGCCGTGGCCCCGGCGTCGAGGAGCCTTACCGAGGCGGCCTGGCCGCTCTCGAGCGAGTACTGGCTGTGCTGGACGAGCGCGGGGTCGATGGTCACGCCGTGGCGGGCCGCGAGCGCGTGGGCCGCGGCGAGCTTGCGCTCGGACGGGATGTGGTCCGTGGGACCGAGCAGCAGCCCGATCCGGCGGTGCCCCAGCGACAGCAGGTGCCCGAGCGCCTGGTTCATGGCGACGACGTCGTCGCACGAGACCCGCGGGAAGTCGAGCGACTCGATCGAGGCGTTCATGAGGACCACGGGCAGGTTGCGCTCGGCGAGGCGCCGGTACGGCTCGTGGTCCGCCTCGCGCTGGGCGTAGAACCCGCCCGCGAAGAGCACGCCCGAGACCTGCTGGCCGAGGAGCAGGTCGATGTACTCGGACTCGGTGATGCCGCCCGCGGTGCGTGTGCAGAGCACGGGCGTGAACCCCTGCTGCGCGAGCGCCCCGCCGATGACCTCGGCGAACGCCGGGAAGATGGGGTTGGCGAGCTCGGGGAGCACGAGGCCGACGAGCCGTCCGCGCTCACCGCGCAGCTTGGTGGGGCGCTCGTACCCGAGCACGTCGAGGGCCGTGAGGACGGAGTCGCGCGTCGCCTGGGAGACCCCGGGCTTGCCGTTGAGCACGCGGCTGACCGTGGCCTCGCTGACACCGACCTTCTTGGCCACCTCGGCAAGTCGTCTGGACATGCTGCTGACTATACGCAGAGCGCAAGCGGCTTGCGTTCGCTTGCGCAACCTTGAGCGGCCCGTCGGCGCTCGTCAGGCTCCCGCCCGCCCCGTCGGCAGACCGTCAGCACCGGCGGCCCGTCAGCACCGGCGGCCCGTCAGCGTCCCCGCGTGACGGTGTGCCCCGCGTCGGTGAGCACGTCCGCGGCGGACTCGACCGAGTCCTCGGGGACCAGCACCAGGTCCGCGTGGAACGTCGACGCGACGAAGACCGCGATCCCCGCCTCGGCGAGCGGGCCCACGATCGCCGCGAGCATGCCGGGCTTGCCGAGTCCGTGGGGGTCGCCGTAGAACCCGGCCCACCGGTCGCCGCCCCCGCCGAAGGGCGAGGCCTCGCGCAGGACGGTCAGTCCCTCGGGTGCGCGGACGAGCGCGACCCACTCGTCGTCGTCGGGGAAGGACGAGTGGGGCTCGTGCGCGAGCGTGAAGAACGAGTCGAGGAGGCGGAGCTTCTGCGCGGACATGCCCGCGAGCCTAGGCCGCGCCACCGACACCTGGATCGCCCCCGAGAAGTGTCGTGCAGTGCACAACAACCCCAGTGCGCGGCACACCTCGAGCGCCGAGCCGTGGTTAGGCTCGACGCGTGAGCGCCCCCACCCCCACACCCGGGCTCCTGCCCGCACCCGTGAGCCTGCAGCCTGCCGCCGGCTCTTTCCCGCTGACGGACGGCACGCCGGTCCGCACGGACCCCGCCCTGGCCGCCGCCGCGCGCTGGTGGCGCCGGGTCACCGAGGACGCGTTCGGCCTCGAGCTGCCGTTCGGTCCCGTCACGGCCGAGGACCAGCCCGACGGCATCGCTCCCACGGGCGTGACCCTCGCCCTCGACGCGTCGCGGCCCGCGGGCGGCTACCGCCTCGAGATCACCCCGCAGGCCGTGCTGCTCACGGCCGCCGACGCGGCCGGCGCCCACGCGGGCGTCCAGACGCTGCGCCAGCTCGCGGGACCGCAGGCGTACCGCACGGCGCCGGTCGCCGCGCCGGTCCCCGGTGTCCCCGCGGACGCCGTCCGGCTGCCCGCCCTCACGATCGAGGACCACCCGCGCTTCGGCTGGCGAGGCGTGCTGCTCGACGTCGCCCGGCACTTCCTACCCAAGCGCGAGGTGCTGCGGTTCGTCGACCTCGCGGCGGCGCACAAGCTCAACGTCCTCCAGCTCCACCTCACGGACGACCAGGGCTGGCGCATGCAGGTCCACCGCTACCCGCTCCTCACCGAGGTGGGCGGCTGGCGCACCGAGTCGAACGTCGGGACGTGGCGTACGGGCGTCTTCGACGGTCGCCCGCACGGCGGCTTCTACTCCCAGGACGACCTGCGCGAGATCGTCGCCTACGCGCGCGAGCGGGGCGTCGTCGTCGTGCCGGAGATCGACGCGCCCGGGCACGTCGAGGCGGCCGTCGCGGCCTACCCGTTCCTCGGGACCCGCAAGGCGCCGCACACGGTGCGCACCACGTGGGGCGTGAGCACCGAGGTCCTCGATCCCTCGGACGAGGCGCTCGAGTTCTTCAAGCACGTGCTGGACGAGGTCCTCGACGTCTTCGACTCCCCCTGGGTCGCGATCGGCGGCGACGAGGTCCCCACGACGCTGTGGCGCGAGAACCCCGCGATCGTGACCCTCGCCGAGGAGCGCGGCCTCGCGGACGTCGCCGACCTCGCGGGCTGGTTCCTGGCCCGCCTGAGCGAGCACGTCACGGCCCGGGGCCGTCGTGCGGTCGTGTGGGACGAGGGCTTCGGCGCGCAGCTCCCGCGCGACGTCGTCGTGACCGCGTGGCGCGGCTTCACGGTCGGCGCAGACGCCCTCGAGGCGGGCAACGACGTCGTCATGGCCCCCGAGCAGGTCGTCTACCTGGACCACCGTGCGGGCGACGGCGAGGACGAGCCCGTGCCCGTCGGCTTCCTGCGCACGGTCGAGGACGTGTACGCGTTCGACCCGTTCCCGCCCGAGGTCCTCGCGCAGTACCCGGGCCTCGACTCCGCGCCCGGCCGCCTGCTGGGCGCGCAGGCCGAGGTCTGGTCCGAGCACCTCGACTCCCCGCGCCGCGTCGACTACGCGGCGTTCCCGCGCCTCGCGGCGTTCGCGGAGGTCGTCTGGAGCCCGACGGCGGAGCGCACCCCGGGCGGGTCGTCCTCGGCCGAGTTCCTCGCGCGGCTCGAGCACGACCACCTGCCGCGCCTCGACGCGGCAGGGGTCGAGTACCGCCCGCTCGACGGGCCGAGGCCCTGGCAGCAGCGTCCGGGCGTGCACGGCTTCCTGCGCCACCTCGACCAGGAGATGGCGGCGGGCGGCTGGGCGGGCGTCGGCGGCTGGGTCGAGGGACGCGACGAGCACTCGGAGGGACAGGCATGAGCACCACGGAGCAGCCGGTGACGCTCGTCGTCCGCGGCGCACGGCTCACCACCCCGGAGGGGTTGTCGGAGCCCGTCGACCTGCTGGTCGCGGGCGACACGATCGACGACGTCGTCCCCGCGAGCACCGTGCCCGTCCCCGCGGGGGCGCACGTGGTCGAGGCGGCGGGGCGCATCGCGTTCCCCGGCTTCATCGACTCCCACGTGCACGGCGAGGCCGCGGTCCTGGACCCTGACGTGCAGCTCGCGATGCTGCGCCAGGGCGTCACGAGCATCGTCGTCGGGCAGGACGGCGTCTCCTACGCCCCCTCCGCGCCGCTGCCCGTCCCGGACGGGGCCCCCGACGCGCACACCTGGGCCACGGGCTACTTCAGCGCGATCAACGGCGAGCACCCCACGTTCCGGGGCGGCTCGGTCGCGGACCTGCTCGCGACCTACGACGGCACCACGCCGCTCAACGTCGCCTACCTCGTGCCGCACGGCACGCTGCGCTACGGCGTGCTGGGTGGCGCGGCCCGCCCCGCGACGCCCGAGGAGACCGATCGCATGGTCGCGCTCCTGCGCGAGGCGCTCGACGACGGTGCGTGCGGCATGTCCACGGGCCTCGAGTACGCCCCGGCCTCGAACGCGACCGACGACGAGCTCGTCGCCCTGGCCCGCGTCCTCGCCGAGCGCGACCTGCCGCACGTGAGCCACATGCGCGGCTACGAGGACAAGGCCGGGACCGCGATGGCCGAGCTCGTCAGGGTCGCCCGGGCGTCGGGCGTCGCGACCCACGTCTCGCACTACCACGGCCCCGCGGCCGAGCTCGTGGGCTACGTCGAGGACGCGCACGCGGCCGGTCTCGACGTCACGTTCGACTCCTACCCGTACCTGCGCGGCGCCTCGATCCTGTCGATGGTCTCGCTGCCCACGTGGCTGCCCATCGCGGACCCGGACGCCACGGTCGCGATGCTCCAGGACCCCGACGTCGTCGCTCGCCTCCAGGCCGAGCACTTCCCCGGGCTCGCCGACCTCTGGGAGCGCGTGACCATGGCCGCCGTCCCCGGCGAGCTGCGGTGGAGCGAGGGCATGGCCCTGCTCGACGTCGCCGACCGGCTCGGCCTCGACCCCGTCGAGACGACGCTGCGCATCCTCGTCTCGACGCACCTGCGCGCGGGCTGCGTGTTCGCCCAGCCGCCGACCAACTCCCCCGAGTCCGTCCGCACCCTGCTGCGCCACCCCGCCCAGATGGGCGGGTCCGACGCCATCTACCAGGGCGGACGGCCCCACCCGCGCGGCTGGGGCGCGTTCGCGCGCTTCCTCGCCGAGCACGTGCGCACGCTGGGCGACTGGACGTGGCACGACGCCGAGCGGCACCTGTCGACGGCCGCCGCCGAGCGCTTCGGGTTCACCGACCGGGGCCGCCTGGTGCCCGGCGCGCGCGCCGACGTCGTGCTGCTCGACCCCGAGACCGTGCAGGACGTCGCGACCTACGAGGACCCGCGCCGTCCCGCGACCGGGATCGACGACGTGCTCGTCGCCGGCGTCCCCGTGCTCGCGGGCGGCCTGCCCACCGGGGCCACCCCCGGGCGCGCGCTGCGACCGGCCGTCACGGCGGACCGCGCGTGACGGCCGGCCCGCGGGCCACCGCGACCACCGCCGCCGCGACCGCCGACACCGCGAGCAGGAACTCGTCCCAGTCGCTGCGGCGAGCGCTCGGGATCCTCGACGCGCTGCGTCACGACGCGGCGCGCGGCCTGAGCCTCGTCGAGCTCGCGGACGTCCTCGGGACGCACAAGAGCACGGTCTCGCGCCTGCTCGCCCCGCTCGTCGAGGTCCATCTCGTCCGGCGCACCCCGACCGGGCGCTTCGTGCTCGGCGCCGGGACGCTCCGGCTCGGCCAGGCATACCTCGAAGGGCTCGACCTGCGCACGGTCGCCGAACCGCACCTCGCGGCGCTCATGCGCGCCTCGGGGGCCACGTGCCACCTCGTCGTGCACGACGGCCTCGACGTCGTCTACATCGACAAGAAGGAGAACACCGCGGTCGTGCGGATGGCCTCGCGCATCGGACGGCGCATGCCGCTGTACTGCACGGGCGTCGGCAAGGCGATCCTCGCGGCGAGCGACGCCGACCTCCTCGACGCCGTCCTCGAGCACCCCATGCCCGCCGTCACGTCCCGTACCGTCACCGACCCCGACCACCTGCGGGCCGAGATCCGCACGGTCGCCCAGCGCGGCTACGCGATCGACGACCGCGAGAACGAGGCCGAGGTGCGCTGCGTCGCGGCCGCCGTCGTCGACCACACGGAGACCGCGATCGGCGCGCTCTCCGTCTCCGCCCTCGCCTCGCACATGCCGCCCGCAAGGGTGCGCGAGCTGGGCCCCCTCGTCGTGCAGGCCGCCCGCGCGGTCTCCGCCGGGATGGGCTCCGTGCGCTGCGGCTACGAACCCACCGGGAGGAACGCATGACCCACCCCACCCAGCCGTCCGGCCGCGCGAGCGTGCCGGGGGACCCGAGCCTCGTCGTCGGACCCGCGACCAAGGGCCTGCGGCTCGACGCCGAACGGACCGTCGCCGACGTCCTCGCGGACTCCCCGCGCATCACCGACGACGCCTTCTCCTGGCCGCTGCTGACGCTCGACGACGCGGCGCTCGACCACAACGTCGCGCTCATGGCGCGACTGTGCGCCGAGCACGGCGTCGAGCACGCGCCGCACGTCAAGACCGCGATGTCCCGCTCGCTCTACGCGCGCCAGGCGCGCGCCGGGGCGTGGGGCGCGACCGTCGCGAACCCCGCCCAGCTCCGCGTCGTGCGCACGTGGGGGGTCGAGCGCGTGTTCCTCGCGAACGAGCTCATGGACCCGCGCGACATCGCGTGGCTGCGCCGCGAGCTCGAGGCCTCCGTCGCACCGGGCGGCACGCCGTTCGAGGCGTGGGTCTACGTCGACTCGATCGAGGGCGTCGGGCTCCTCACGCGCGGCTTCGCGGGGGCGCCCGCCGAGGTCGTCGCGGGGCTCGGCGTGCTCGTCGAGGTCGGCGTCCCGGGCGGTCGCACGGGCGTGCGCAGCACGGCGGACGCGCTGGGCCTGGCCCGCGCCGTGCGCGCCGTAGGCCTGCGCGTGCCGGGCGTCGCCGGGTACGAGGGGTCGGCCGCGGGCGGCACCACGCCCGAGGACCTCGCCAAGGTCACGGCCTACTGCCGGGGCCTGCGCGACGTCGCTGCCGCGTTCGTCCGCGAGGGACTCGTGCCCGACGACGAGCCCGTGGTCGTGACCGCGGGCGGCAGCTCGTTCCTCGACGTCGTGCTGGCCGAGCTCCCCGGCCCGCTCACGATCCCGGGCAGCGCCGGGACCGACGGACCGGACGGCTCCTCGGCCACGCGCGACGTGCGGGTCGTCGTGCGCTCGGGCGCGTACGTCACGCACGACCACGGCTTCTGCGCACGCATGGACCCCTGGGACCGCATCCCGGGCGGCGAGCCCATGCACGCGGCCGCCGTCGTGTGGGGGCAGGTGCTCTCGGTCCCCGAGCCCGGCCTCGTGCTGTGCGGCGTCGGGCGGCGCGACGTGTCCTACGACATCGACCTGCCCACGGCCCTGTGGCTGCGCACGCTCGACGAGAACGGGGACCTGCGCCCCGCGCACGACCTCGCGGGGGCCCGCGTCACCGGGCTCAACGACCAGCACCTGTACCTCGCCATCGACCCCACGCCCGCGGGCAGCGCCCCCGTCACGACGCAGATCCGGCCCGGCGACGTCGTCGGGTTCGGGATCTCGCACCCGTGCACGCTGTTCGACAAGTGGCGCGTGGCGGCCGTCGTGGGCGACGACGACCAGGTCGTCGACGTCGTCGGCACCGAGTTCTGACACCGGTCCCCGGACCACCTGCACCATCCCGAGAGAAAGAGACACGATGAGCACCCCCAAGACCCCGATCAGCACCCCGCACGCACCGGCGCCGGCCCACACCTTCCACCAGGGTGTGCGCAAGGGCCCGTTCGTCCAGGTCTCGGGTCAGGGCCCGGTCGACCCCGCGACGAGCGAGTACCTGTACCCCGGGGACGTCGCGGCGCAGACCACGCGCACCCTGGAGAACGTCAAGGCCATCGTCGAGGGGGCGGGCGCCACGTTCGACGACGTCGTGATGCTGCGCGTCTACCTCACCAAGCGCGAGGACTTCCCGATCATGAACGACGCGTACGGCGCGTTCGTCGAGGCCAACTGCCCGGGTGGCGTGCTGCCGGCCCGCACGACGGTCTTCACGGGCCTGCCCCGCGAGGAGATGCTGGTCGAGATCGACGGGCTCGCGATCACGGACTGACGGTCCCCTGCCGCTGAGTGCGGAGCAGTTGTCGTCCGGGACGTCCTGGAACGACTACTCCGCACTCGGCGCACGCCGTGGGTGGCCTCGCCTAGCCTGGCGGGATGATCGAGACGCTCGCCATCGAGGGCTACCGCTCGCTGCGGCACCTCGTCCTGCCGCTCGGCCGTCTCACGGTCGTGACGGGCGCCAACGGCGTGGGCAAGTCGAGCCTGTACCGCTCGCTGCGCCTGCTCGCCGAGTGCGCGCTGGGCGGCGCGGTCGGGGCCCTGGCCCGCGAGGGCGGCCTGCCCTCGACGCTGTGGGCCGGTCCGGCGGTCATCGGGCGCTCGGTGCGCGAGGGCGTGCACCCCGTCCAGGGCACGGTGCGCGGTGGCCCGGTCGCGCTGCGGCTGGGCTTCGCGAGCGGCCCGGACCCCCTGCCCGACGGCGCCGCGTCAGCGGGTGCGTCCGGCGCCCTCGGCTACGCGATCGACCTGGGGCTGCCGCAGGACGGCGGCGCGTCGTTCGGCCTGGATCCGGAGATCAAGACCGAGGTCGTCTGGTCGGGACCTGTGCTGCGTCCCGCGACGCTCGTCGCCGACCGGCACGGCCCCTCGGTCCGGCTGCGCGACGACGACGGCTCGTGGCAGGTGTCGGGGCGTCGGCTGAGGTCGTTCGACAGCATGCTCTCGGAGGTCGTGGACCCCGTGGGCGCCCCCGAGCTCGTGCTGGTGCGCGAGCGCCTGCGGTCCTGGCGCTTCTACGACCAGTTCCGCACCGACGCCCTTGCCCCGGCCCGTGCGTCGCACGTCGGCACCCGAACCCCCGTCCTCGCGCACGACGGCGCCGACCTGGCCGCGGCCCTCGAGACGATCCGCGAGCTGGGCCTGGCCGACGACCTGGACGCCGCGGTCGAGGACGCGTTCCCCGGGTCGAGCGTGCGCGTGCGTGTGACGGACGACGGCCGGTTCTCGCTCGAGCTGCGCCAGCACGGTCTGCTGCGTCCGCTCGGCAGCGCGGAGCTGTCCGACGGCACGCTGCGGTACCTGCTCTGGGTCGCGGCGCTGCTCACGCCCCGCCCGCCCGAGCTGCTCGTGCTCAACGAGCCCGAGACGAGCCTGCACCCCGAGCTGCTGCCCGCGCTCGGGGCCCTGGTCGCCGGAGCCGCGCGACGCACGCAGGTCGTGGTCGTGACGCACTCGCACGCGCTGGTCCGGGCCATGGAGGATGCGGCGGGCCGTTCGCGTGCCGCCTCCCCGGCGCTCGAGCACGTCGAGCTCGTCAAGGAGCTCGGCGAGACGACCGTCGCGGGCCGTGAGGGACCGCTCGACCAGCCGCAGTGGCACTGGCCCAAGCGCTGAGTGCATGATCCGGGCTCAGCGGCGCACGGACCCCAGGTACAGGCTCGTGACCGACGCCGCGACCTCGGTCAGCCGGCTCGCGGTGCGCCCCACGAGCTCCTCGAGGTCGATCGGTCCGGGCGCGATCGAGAACGCGGCCGTGATCCCTGCGGCGCGCGCCTGACGCGCGGGCAGCAGGACCTGCCCGGCGATCACCACGACGGGCGGGTGGCCCGGCGCGGCGGCGGCGAGCGCCCCGATCCGGTCGGCGACCTTGCCGTTGACCGACTGCGAGTCGAACGAACCCTCGCCCGTGAGCACCAGGTCCGCGTCCGCGACGGCCGCGGGCAGCCCGACGGCCTGCGCGACCAGGGTCGCGCCGTGCTCGAGCTCGGCGCCGAGCACCGCGACGAGGGCCGCGGGTACCCCACCGGCGGCTCCCGCCCCCGACAGGTCGTGCGTGCGGACCCCGGTCTCGCGCTCGAGCAGGTCGGCCCAGCGCTCGAGCGCGGCGTCGAGGAACGCGACGTCCGCGTCGCTCGCCCCCTTCTGCGGCCCGAACACGGCCGCCGCCCCGCGCTCACCCACGAGCGGGTTCGTCACGTCGACGGCCAGCCGCCATCGCACCGCGCGGGCCCGCGGGTGCAGTCCCCCCAGGTCGAGGCCGACGACGCGCGCGAGCCCCTCGCCGCCGTCGGGCACGAGCGTCCCGGCGAGCTCCCCGTCCGTCGACGAGGGGACCGTCGCCGGCGAGTGCGCGAGGAGCCGGGCACCGAGCCCCGTGAGGACGCCCGCGCCGCCGTCCGTCGAGGCGGACCCGCCGAGGCACAGGACGACCTCCTCGACCCCGGCGTCCAGGACCGCCGCGCACGCCGCTCCCGTGCCGCGCGTGTGCGCGTGGAGCGGCTGGAGGACGACGTCGCTGACCGCGGGCAGGCCGCTCGCCGCGGCGAGCTCGACCACGCCGATGCGGCCGTCGGCGGACACCCCGTAGCGTGCCGGGCGAGGGCGCCCGATCGCGTCGACCGTCCCGACCTCGCGCGCCTCGACCCCCCACACGGACAGGAGCGCGTCGAGAGTGCCTTCGCCTCCGTCGGCCATGGGCAGGAGCCTGACCTCGGCGTCCGGCGCCGCCACCAGGACCCCGTCCGCGAGGTGGCGGGCCACCTCCGCGGCGGTCGCGGAGCCCTTGAACGAGTCGGGCGCGACCACGACGCGCAACGGCCGTGGACCGGTGCGCGAGGGGTCCCCGGTCGTGGGAGCGTTCATCGTCGGAGGCACGCCCCGATCGTAGCCAGCGGGTCCGGCCCGCGCCGGGTGGAGAGCCTGGTCAGGACGACGCCGCCGCGCTCGTGGGATCCGCGGCACCCGCGGTGCCCGTCCGCGCCGCGACCGCCGCGTCGATCCGGGCCTGCGTGCGTGCCTCGCGGCGCCGGCGCGCGCGCAGCACCGCGAGCGCCACCCCGACCAGGACGAGGAGCGTCCCGAGCTGGACCCACGGCAGCGTCCACGCCGCATAGCTCCCGGTCGCCTGGGCCAGCGCGACCTCGACCACGTCGTCGCCCACGACGAGCGGGGTCGTGGTCAGGTCGCCCGAGGCCTTGCCCAGCGGCCAGACGCCGTCGAGCACGACGCTCCCCCTCGTCTCCTGACCGGGCAGCACCTCGCGCTGGGCGGGCGCGACGACGTCGCGAGCGTTCCAGCCGAAGAGGCCGGCTCCCGCGACCTGGGTGTCCGCACCGAGGCGCACGTTGCCCTCGTTCGCGACCGTGTAGTCCACGCGCACCGCACCGGGCGCGAACGGGTTCCAGCTCGGCTCGTACGTCGCGCGGACGTCCGTGAGCGCGAGCACCGGGACCAGGTCGCCCGCCACCCGCAGGTGCAGGCGCGCCCCCACGCGCGTGTCGAACGTGACGGCCCGTCCGTCACCCTCGGGGCGGGCCAGGGCCGCGACGACCCCGGCCGGGTGGTCCCCGGGCGTCGCGTCGGCGGGGACCGCGACCGTGAACGGTACGGTCACCGACGACTCGGCGGCGACCTCGACGCGCTGGGTCGGCCCGGCGGCCTGTCCCTCGCCGAGCGTGATCCACGCGCCGCCGTCGACCGGGGTCGTGCCCGCGGGGAGCAGGTCGAACTGCCCGTCCGCGGTCACGACGCCGTCGCTCGCGTACACGTCGAACGTCGCGGGGTGGTCGCTGAAGTTGGTCACGGTTACGTGGTCGCCCGCCTGCCCGCCGGGGTCGACCGTCAGGCGGAACGACACGCGCCCGTCGGGCCCGTCGGCCGTCGCGGGCTCGACGGCCCACGTGGTCTTCGCGGGACCCGTGTCGGACGCCGCGGTCGCGGACGGGCCGGGGAGTCCGGACAGTGACGCAAGAGCGAGCGCGAGGACGGCTGCGGGCCGGACGGCGCGAGAGAGGACGTTCATCGATGGGCTCCGAGCGGGGGAAGGTGCACGACCCGCTCCGGTCGGCGACCTGCGCGCACGTGGCGCGCGACGCCGTCGGGCGGGCGGACGGACGGGAGGGCGGACGGGTGCGCCGCCGGGAGACGGCCCGTCGGACCCCGGTGCGCCACGAGAGCGCACCGGGGCCCGACGGTTCATGAGTCGACGGTCAGTCGACCGGGAAGAGCGAGACCGTCAGGGCGCCCGCGTAGTCGCCCGCGCGGGTGTCGACGGGGACCTCGAGCGCCAGGTCGGCCGAGACCGTCGTGGTGCCCAGACGCCCTCCCGCCGTCGCGGTCGCGAGCGTGGCCGGTGCCGCGAGGCCCGTGCCGCCGCCCAGGAGCGACGCGACGGGCGAGCCTGCGCTCACGCCGTCCTTGGCCGAGACCAGGCCCGGGGTCCAGCCGAGGTTCTGGGCGCGCAGCGTGCGCGGGCCCGACGTCAGGTCGCTCGACTGGCCCGAGACGGTCCAGCCGCCTGCGCCGACCGTGGCGGCCGCACGCGAGTCGGTCACCGAGACCTCGGGGAGCCGTCCCGCGAAGCGCAGTCGGTCGCCCACGTTCTCGCCACCCGTGAGCGCGACGCCCGCACCGGCGTCCGCGACCGACAGCGTGAGCTTGCCGCCCACCTCGCCCGCCTCGGGCACGGTCGCGAGCAACGGGATGCCGTCCGCGGCGTTCGCGGCCCACAGCTCGTTCGAGACGCGGCCCACGTCGGCGTTGTCGAGGTACGCGCCCCGCACCGGGTCGGTGCCCGTCGCAGTGGCCGCGAGCAGCTCGGAGCCCGGGCCCTTGGCGTACACGGGCACGAGGTGGTTGGTGTGGCCGCCGCTGTTCCAGCTGACCTGCGGGGCGCCGCCCTGCACGCCCTGGACCGGGGTCCAGGCCGGGTTCGCGGCGGGGCCGGAGAGGTAGCCGCACTCGTGGTCGGCCGTGATGACGACGAGGGTCTCGTCCCAGCTCGAGTTCTCCTCGACCCAGTCCACGACCGTCTCGATGGTCCGGTTGAAGTCGACCTGCTCCTCGACCGCGCCCGCGGTGTTGTTGTCGTGCGAGGCCCAGTCGATCGCGCCGCCCTCGATCATCACGAAGAAGCCCTCGTCCGAGGCGTTGGACAGCACGTTGAGCGCGGCGTCCGTCATCTGCGGGAGCGAGGGGACGTTGTCGTTCTGGGGGGCGGTGAAGGGCACGTCGCCCGGCTTCAGGGCCGTGCGGTCGGCCTGGAGCGTGCCCGCGACCTGCGCGGTGCCCAGGACGTGCGTGGGCGTGTCGCCCTCGGCGAGCGCGAGGAAGTCGTCCTTCGACTCGACCAGGTCGAACGCCGACTGGCCGTCGACCAGCTTGGTCCACTCGGTCTCGCCGACGTAGTCGTACTTCGGGGTCGCGCGCTTGTCGCCGTTGTCGTCGTACCAGGGGTTGCCCGCACCGAAGATCACGTTGGCGCCCGAGTCCATCATGTCGGCGGCGATGTCGTGGTAGTTGTTGCGGTGCTCGTTGTGCGCCAGGTAGGACGCGGGCGTCGCGTGGGTCCACGGCACCGAGGTGACGACGCCCGTGGCCTTGCCCAGCTCGAGCGCGCGCTCGGCGACGGTCTTGAGGTCCTCGTGGTTCTCGTCCTGGCCGATCACGTTGTTGAGCGTCTTGACGCCCGTCGCGAGCGTCGTGGCGGCCGCGGCCGAGTCGGTCGAGCTCTTGAGCGGCGCGGAGAAGCTGCTCCAGTTCTGGGCCGGGTCGTACGTGTTGCCGAACTGGTAGGTGGACATCGCGAGGGCGACCGGGAACTCCTGGTACACCTGCGTGCCTGCCTGGCCGGGGACCGGGGTCGAGACGCCGCCGGGCTTCACGGTGGTCTGGTAGGCCGTGCGGCCGTGCTCGAACTGGCTGCCGAGGTCGACCTGGTTGAACCCCATCCCGTCACCGATGAGGTGGATGATGTTCTTCGGTCCCGGCGCCCCGGGGTCGGCGGACGGCGCGGCGAGCGCCGGCGTGGTCGAGGAGATCGCGATACCCGCCGCGAGGACGCCGGTCCCGGCGATCCGCAGCCACTTCATCGGTACACGTGAAGTCATGGTCTCTTCCCTGTCGAGGTCTGGTCCGGTCCGGAGTCGAGTTCCGGCCGGCACGTCAGAGCCAAGCGGTCAGAGGTGGCGAGGGGGTGAACGGCGCAGGGCCACGGGGGGACGGATGGGGTAAATGTCCGTCTCAGCCCGGCGGGTCGCCGGCAGGCGCCGGGGCAGAGCGTGTCGCGGGCGGGCGCGCTGCCTCAGCCCGGCGCGGGCAGGTCGGCGAACCGCACGAGCTGGCCCACGGCCCGCTCGGCGCGCTCGTCGAGCCACGGCATGGGGAAGAGCTCGATCGTCCAGTCCTCCTTGGACGCGAACACGCCCGTGGGCACGATCAGGTCGCCCATGAACGCGAACAGGGGGCGCAGCGCCTGGTCGATCACGAGGGTGTGGCGGGCGGTGCCGCCGGTCGCGGCGAGCAGCACGGGCTTGTCGACCATCGAGAGCGAGTCGACGAGGTCGAAGAAGGACTTGAAGATCCCCGAGTAGGAGCCACGGAACACGGGGGTCGCGACGATCAGCAGGTCGGCCTGCTCGGCGGTCTTGAGCGCGAGCTCGAGCTCCTCGCTGCGCATCCCGATCACGGTCGCGGTCGCGACGTCCTGCGCGTGGTCGCGGACCTCGATCGTGCGGGCGTCGACCTGGACGCCTGCGGCGGTCAGCCGGGCCACGGTCTTGTCGAGCAGCAGGTCGGTCAGGGCGCGCGTGGTCGAGGGGAAGCTGACCCCGCCGGTCACGGCGACGACGCTCAGCGAGCGGGGGGTGGCGGCCGCTCCAGCGGCCGGGGGGCCGACGCTCACGCCTTGCTCCCGTCGCGCGCGGGGATGTCGCCCTGGGCGTCACGGAGCTTGTCGAGCAGGCCCTTGAGGGTCGCGAGCTCGTCGGCGTCGAGGGCCGCGCCCACGTAGGCGCCGATGGTGCGGACGTGCTTGCGCCCGATCTCCTTCTGGAGCCGTGCGCCCTCGGGGGTGAGGCGGACGATCGTGCCGCGTGCGTCGTCGGGCGCGGGGACGCGTTCCACGAGGCCGCGCTGCTCGAGGCGCTCGGCCATGCGGCTGAGCGAGGGCTGGCTGATGAGGACGTACTCGTTGAGGTCGCGCAGGCGGGTGCCGCCCTCGGGGCAGCCGGCGAGCGTGAAGAGCACGTCGTACTCGCGCATCGTCAGCTCTTCCCAGATGTCGTCGGCCTGGAACCGGCGCATGAGCGCGACCTGGGTGCGGAAGAGCGACTCCCAGGTCTCGGCGGCCTCGCGCGTGGTGGCGCGCTCGTGGACGGTGGGGGGTGCGGCGGTGCTGCTGGTCATGTGTCTCTCGATCCTGCGGGGTGCACCGGCCCGACGGCGCCGCTGGCCTCGTCGGCACACGTCACCCGGGTAGATGCGTTCGTATGAACTCGAGCGGTACAACCGACGGGGCGAGAGGTGTATTCCGGGCGCCCCCGGACCTCGGAGCGCGACCTACCTGCCGAGCCGACGCTCGCGCTGCGAGTACGACCGCAGGGCGCGCAGGTAGTCGACCCGGCGGAAGCTCGGCCAGTACGCCTCGCAGAAGTAGAACTCGGCGTGCGCGCTCTGCCACAGCAGGAACCCGCCCAGGCGCTGCTCCCCCGACGTACGGATCACGAGCTCGGGGTCCGGCTGACCCTTGGTGTAGAGGTGCTCCTCGATGTGCTCGACGTCGAGGTTCTCGGCGAGGTCCTGGAGCGAGGCGCCGCTCGCGGCCTGCTCGCTCAGGTAGGACCGCACGGCGTCCGCGATCTCGTGCCGACCGCCGTACCCGATCGCGACGTTGACCTGCAGCCCGTCGACCCCGGCCGTCCGCTCCTCCGCGTCACGCAGCGCCTTGGCGAGGCGCTCGGGCAGGAGGTCGAGGCGGCCCATGACGCGCAGGCGCCAGCGGCCGGTCTCGGCGAGGTCGCACACGGCGTCCTCGATGATGTCGAGCAGCGCGCTGAGCTCCTCGCGCGAGCGCGAGAGGTTGTCCGTCGAGAGCATCCAGAGCGTGACGACCTCGATCCCGAGGTCCTCGCTCCAGGTGAGGAACTCGGCGATCTTGTCGGCGCCGCGACGGTGGCCGGTCGCGGCGGTCTCGCCGAAGGACTTGGCCCAGCGACGGTTCCCGTCGAGGATGACGCCGACGTGGCGCGGCATGGCCTCGCGCGGCAGCGAGGCCGCGAGGCGTCGTTCGTACAGCCCGTAGAGCAGGTGGGGCATGCGCACGTGGGGTCCTTCGCGGTGTGTAATGGATGAGCGGCGACGGGGCCGGGCGGGGCCCGGGAGCGTCGCGCGAGCGACGCGGACGTCGCAGGACGGTCGTCGGTGACGATCGTCGTCGCTCGCCAAACGGTACCGGAGGCAACAGTCCAGATGCCCCGAGGTCCGGTCCTGAAGATGGCTTTGCGCAGGATCTTCACAGTCCCGCGCAACAACCTACGGTGACGTAACTTACGATGGCGTAAGTTGTTCCTGAGCCACGCACGTCGACTCACGCGCACCCCCCGGGTCAGGGACATCCCGTCCGCACGCCCGAACCGCCGACACGAACAGGAGTCTCTTCGTGGCACGACCCTCCGACCGCCCGACCTCCGGCGACACCGTCGAGAACTCGCTGGACTCTGCCGCAGGCGCCGTGTCGAGCGCCGCCGAGAAGGTCGCGGAGGCGATCAAGCCTCGGCTGCGCGGCTGGATCCACGCCGGCACGTTCCCCGTCGCGCTCGTCGCGAGCATCGTCCTGGTGATCCTGGCCCCCCCGGTCGCGGGCAAGGTCGCGTGCGCCGTCTTCGGCCTGAGCGCGTGCCTGCTGTTCGGCACGAGCGCGGTCTACCACCGCGGCACCTGGTCGCCGAAGGTCGCGGGGATCCTGCGCCGGGCCGACCACTCGAACATCTTCCTCATCATCGCGGGCACCTACACCCCGCTCGCGGTGCTGCTCCTGCCGCAGCGGACCGCGACGATCCTGCTGCTCGTCGTCTGGGGCGGCGCCCTGCTGGGGCTCGCCGCGCGCATCATCTGGCTGGGCGCCCCGCGGTGGGTCTACGTACCGATCTACGTCGCGCTCGGCTGGGTCGCGGTCGGATACATGCCGCAGTTCTGGACCACGCCGTCCGGCCCGGCGATCGTGTGGCTCGTCGCGATCGGCGGCCTCGCCTACACGCTGGGGGCGGTGGTCTACGGCCTCAAGCGCCCCAACCCGAGCCCGCGCTGGTTCGGCTTCCACGAGATCTTCCACGTGCTGACCGTCGTGGGGTTCGGGTGCCACTACGCCGCGATCATGATCGCGGCGCTCAACGCCTGAGCCTGGCTGTCGTCCGCTGAGCGCGGAGCAGCTGTCGCGGATCGGCTCGACCTGCGACGGCTGCTCCGCACTCAACGTTCTGGCTGCTCCCGAGGCACGACGACGTAGCGACGGTTCGCGAGGGACGGGTTCGCCTCGCGCACCGCACCCAGGGCGTCGGGGTCGACGTCGGCGGTCCGCAGCCCCGCCCGCTCGTCGAGCTCGAGCCCGACCTGCCCGTCCGGTCCCACGAGCAGCGACCTCCCGGTCACGCCCTTCCCCGCCTGCCCGACGGCGAGCACCACCGACGTGTTCTCGATCGCCCGGGCGCGGGCCAGGGTGCGCCAGTGGTCGGCCTTGAGGTCGCCGGCGGCCCAGGCAGCGGGCACCACGAGGACGTCCGCACCGGCGTCGACCAGCCGGCGTGCCGACTCGGGGAACCGCAGGTCGTAGCAGGTCATGACGCCGAACGTCAGGCCGCCCACGGACATCGTGGTGGGAGGCGCGTCGACCGGGCCCGGCTCGAGCCGGTCCGACTCGCGGTGGCCGAACGCGTCGTAGAGGTGCACCTTGCGGTACACCCCGACCAGGTGACCACCCGCGTCGATCGCGACGACCGCGTTGACGGCACGGGTGGCGCCGGTGCCGGCGCCGGTGCCGGTGCCGGTGAGCGTCGTGCCCGCGATCACCGCGACCCCCGTCTCCGCGGCCCAGCGCTGGAGGGTCGTGACGAACGGGCCGTCGAGCGGCTCGGCGTGCTCGATCCCCACGCCCCGCGGGTCGAAGCCCGAGGCGTACTCGGGAAGCACCAGCAGGTCGGCCTGGAGGCGCTGAGCCTCGGTGAAGGCCGAGCGCACCACGAGCAGGTTCGCCGCGTGGTCGTTCGAGACCTCGATCTGGGCGATCGTGACCCGCACCGGACCACGCGGCGAACGCGTCACGTCAGTCGCCGCCGCCGCCGGAGTCGCCGCCCGAGCTGCTCGAGTCGCTCGAGCTGTCGCTCGAGCCGTCGCTCGGGCCGTCGTTGGAGCGCGAGCCGCGGTCCGAGGGGCCGCCGTCCGACGAGCCCCCCGCTCCGCCGCCGGGGTGGGCCGACCGCTCGTCGTGACGGACCTTGCGGAGCTGCTTGTTCATCGACAGGAACAGCGCGACGCACGCGAGCGCGACCGCGAAGATCGTGAGGAACCCCGGCAGGCCGGGAGAGACGTCGGTCGGCTCGAGGCCCGGGCGCAGCTCACCACCCGTCGGAGCAGGGGACGGTGTCGTCTCGGCCGTCACGCCGGCGGCCCAACCGGGCCCTCCCGCGAGGTGGGACGACAGGTCGACCGTGAGCTGCGGCGTCGGGCTCATGCGTGGCCTTCCTCGGTGCGGATACCGGCGAACAGGTCGTCCTCCGGAAGCGTGGTCGGGACGCGTGACTCGGCGAGCTCGAACTCCTCGATCGGCCACACCGCGACCTCGAGGTCCCGCGGGATCGCGAAGAAGAAGCCGTCCGGGTCGATCTGCGTCGCGTGCGCGATGAGCGCCGCGTCGCGCTGCGGGAAGTACGGGGCGACCTCGACGCGCGTCGTGACCTCGCGCTCGGGGATCTCGCGCGCCGCCCGCGACTCGACCCAGTCGCTGAACGGCGACTCGAGACCGGCGTCCACGACGGCCTCGTGGATCGTGCGGATGCGGTTCATCGAGAAGTCGTGGTTGTAGTACAGCTTGAGCGGCTCCCACACGGGCGCGCCGCCCTCGACCTGGTAGCGCTCCGGGTCGCCCGCGGCGTGGAACGCCTCGAACGCGACCTTGTGGCACATGATGTGGTCCGGGTGCGGGTAGCCGCCGCTCGGGTCGTACGTCGTGATGACGTGCGGGCGGAACTCACGCACCAGCTCGACGAGCGGCGCCGCCGCCTCCTCGAGCGGGACGAGCGCGAAGCAGCCCTCCGGCAGCGGAGGCAGCGGGTCGCCCTCCGGCAGCCCCGAGTCGACGAACCCCAGCCAGCGGTGGCTCACACCGAGCGCCCTGGCCGCCGCCGCCATCTCCGCGCGGCGCAGCTCGGCCATGCCCTCGGGGGTCGAGGGAACCTCACCGAAGCTCGGGTTGAGCACGTCGCCGCGCTCACCGCCCGTGCAGCTCACGACGAGCACCTCGACGCCCTCCGCGGCGTAGCGGGCCGACGTCGCGGCGCCCTTGCTCGACTCGTCGTCAGGGTGCGCGTGGACGGCCATGAGGCGCAGCGGTGCGCCGTCGACCGTCCCGGCCGCCGATGCAGTACGCGGGCGCGCCGTCGATTCGGTCACAGGTCCTCCAGGGGGTACTCCGGGGCGAAGAAGTTCAGAGACAATGATGTCTCATGAGCAGGTAGTCCACCCAACCCCTGGACCTCGATTCACCATGACGAACAGCACTCCCCCGTCGGGAACAACCCCGCAGGTCGGCCCTGACGCGCTCGACGAGCACGAGAACCCGATCGGGCTCGCGCCGCAGACCCCCGCACCGCAGCCGCCCGCGGGCCGCTACGGACCCGCGCCGACGCCCGCCCGCCGTCGCCTCACGATCGCGGGCATCGTCGCCGCAGCGGTCGTCGGCGTCGCGATCACGGTCTGGATCGGGCTCGGGCAGGCCTCGACGCCCGTGCGCTACGACGACTTCGGGTTCAAGGTCGTCAGCTCCGAGCAGATCGACGTGACGTTCCAGGTCTCGATGAAGCCCGGCACCCAGGCCGAGTGCACGATCGACGCACTCGCCGAGAGCTACGCGCAGGTCGGGACGGTCGACGTCGTCGTCGGCCCGAGCGACCAGCTCGAGGGGCGCTACACCGTGAGCGTCGCGACGTCCGAGCTCGCCACGACCGGCATCGTCGAGAGCTGCCGCGCACTACCCTGACGGGGCGACGCACGCTGCGGCTCCCCCGGGCTCGTCCGGGGCAGCCCCAGGGGTGAGGAGCGGTGTGATGCAGCGGACATTTGGTATCCTGAGGGATTCACGCTGCCCCAGAAGCATCAGGTCCAGCGAAACCCGCCACGCGGCGTCGGCGACCGGCCGACGTCACCACCCCGGGCAGGCAGCGGAGTCGCTCTCACCCGCACCCACTGCCTCACCCTGTGCGGTCACGTCCACCGACGTCGACCGCAGGAACGCAAGGAAAGGAAGGAGCGAACCGTGACCGAGACCAGCGTCACCTGGCTGACCCAGGAGGCACACGACAGGCTTCAGGCCGAGTTGGCTCACCTGTCCGGTGCCGGCCGCACCGACATCGCCGAGCGCATCGCTGCCGCCCGCGACGAGGGTGACCTCAAGGAGAACGGCGGCTACCACGCCGCCCGCGAGGAGCAGGCCAAGAACGAGGCGCGCATCCGCGAGCTGACCGCGAAGCTCCGCAACGTGCAGATCGGCACGCCGCCGGACGACGGCAAGGTCGAGCCCGGCATGGTCGTCACCGCGCTCGTGGCCGGCGAGGAGATGTCGTTCCTGCTCGGCTCGCGCGAGATCGCGGGCGGCACGGACATCCGCGTCTACTCCCCGACGTCCCCGCTCGGCGAGGCCATCAACGGCACCTCGATCGGCGACAAGGTCTCGTACGCCGCCCCCAACGGGAACCAGATCCAGGTGGAGATCCTCGCGGCCAAGCCGTTCGAGGCGTGACCCACCGCTGACGCACCGGGCCACCACCGACGGTGGCCGCTCCGCACGGGGAACACGCGTCGGACGCACGCAGGCCCGGGAACCTCAGGGTTCCCGGGCCTGCGTGCGTCCGGGTGCGCCCGCAGGCCCGGGGGCCGGTCCCACCCACCTGCTCGGCAGCCGCCTGCTGATGCCAATCGGCGAGATGCGGTCAACTGGGGTCCTGCGGGCGGATCGACCCCAGATGGCCGCCTCTCGCTGGCGTCGCAACGACACCCAGGAGACACCTGGGCGTCCGTCGTCCACAGGTACCACCCCAGGGCCCCACGGGGACGCACGGATCTGCGACCCTCACCTCGTGCCCAGCGCCCTCGTCCCGCTCCCACCCACCCCGTTTCGTGTGGCCGACGCCCTCGCGGCAGGCAGCACGGCGGACCAGCTCCGTAGTCCGGTGCTGCACGCGCCGGTACGTGGGGTCCGCATGGCGGCCGCATCAGCTCACGACCTCGAGGCGCTCTGCCGGGCCGTCGCCCTGACGTTCCGGCCCGGCGACACGTTCTCTCACCTCACGGCCGCCGCACTCCTCGGGCTTCCCCTGCCGGCCGACCATCGACCGCTCGAAAGGCTGCACGTCTCCAGCACCCACGGGGTCCGCGCCCGGGAGGCGTCACTGCTCGTCGGGCACTCCGGGGCGCTTCTTCGGCACGTGTTCCAGTACCGCCAGCTCCCGGTCACCATCCCTGCCCGCACCTGGTTGGACCTGGGGAGCGCGACGGGTACCGGAGCAAGGGCCGTCCTGACCGCCGAGGACCTCGTCGTCCTGACCGACGCGGTCCTGTCCCTGCGTCACCCGGCCACCTCGCGGCTCGAGCTGGAGCGTGCACTGGCATGGTTCGTCGGCGGACGGGGCACACGGGCTCTGCGCACCGCGCTCGCCGCCGCACGGGCTTTCGTCGACTCTCGCATGGAGACGCGAGTCCGGCTCCTGCTTGTCCGGTCGGGATTTCCGTGCCCGGTGGTCGGCGCTGACCTGTTCGCGGAGGACCAGTGGGTCGCGCGACCGGACATGTGCTGGCCCCAGGCACGCATCGCGATCGAGTACGACGGCGCTCACCACTACTCGTCCCAGCACCAGATGCGCAGCGACGTCGCACGACGGGAGAACATGGAGCGGCTGGGGTGGCGGGTGATCGTGCTCTACTCCCAGGACGTGCTGACAGCATGGGAAGCAACCTGTGGACGGCTGCTCACCGCGTTCGGGGACCAGGGGGTGGACCCGCGCCGTCTCACGGACGCACCTGACACCTCGGTGCGCCCCCGCATCGTCGTTGCCCGGCACTGATTGCCCGACGACCGCGCACTCCGGCAGCCGTCGCCTCCTGTCCAGTGTCCGAGCACGCCGAGATGAGGCCAACCGGGGTCGAGACGGTGCTCGAACCCCAGTTGGCCTCACCTCGACGACAGCTCGTCGAGACGGTGGACGGCGGGCCCGCCGAGCGGCAGCCCGTCAGCCCGTCAGGACCCGGTACCCCGCACCCCGGAGCTGCGCGACGAGCGCCTCGCAGTGCTCCTGGCCCTTCGTCTCGACCTGCATGCGCACCCACGCCTCGCCGATCGCCAGGTGCACGTCGGTGCGGTCGTGGTCGATGTGCATGATCGAGCCGCCGACGCCTGCGATCACGTCGAGCATCTGGGCCAGCGCCCCGGGGCGGTCGTCGAGCAGGACCTGCATCTGCATGTACCGCCCCGCGGCCGCGAGCCCGTGGCGCAGCACGCGCAGCAGGACCAGGGGGTCGATGTTCCCCCCGGACAGGATCGCGACCACCGGGCCGTCGAGCCCGCTCGGGTCCGCGAGCAGCGCCGCGACGCCCGCTGCCCCCGCAGGCTCGACGACGAGCTTGGCCCGCTCGGTGATCATCAGCAGCGCACGGGACAGCTCGTCCTCGGTCACGGTCCGCACCTCGGCGCCCAGCTCGGACACGATCGAGAACGGCACGGGGCCCGGGGTGCCCACCGCGATGCCGTCGGCCATGGTCGAGCGGGCGAGCGACGTCGTCGGGACTCCTGCGGCGAGCGAGCCCGGGTACGCGGCCGCACGCGCGGCCTGGACCCCCACGACCTTGACGTGCGGCGCGACCCCGGCCAGGGCCGCCGCGACCCCCGCGACCAGCCCGCCACCGCCGAGCGGCATGACGACGGTGCGGACGTCGGGCACCTGCTCGAGGATCTCGAGCGCGATGGTGCCCTGGCCCGCGACGACGTCGGGGTGGTCGAACGGGTGGATGAACACCGCCCCCGTGCGCTCGGCCTCGGCCTTGGCGGCAGCGAGGGTCTCGTCGACGTCGACACCCACCAGGCGCACCTCGGCCCCGTACTCGCGCGTGGCGGCGACCTTGGGCAGCGCGGCGTCGACCGGCATGTAGACGACGGCCTGGATACCGAGCAGACCCGCCGCGAACGCGACGCCCTGCGCGTGGTTCCCGGCGCTCGCCGCGACGACGCCCCGCGCCTTCTCCTCGGCCGAGAGCCGGGCCATGCGGATGTACGCCCCCCGGATCTTGAACGACCCCGCGCGCTGGAGGTTCTCGCACTTGAGCACCACGGGCACGCCCGCGACCTGGCTGATCGCGCGGCTCGTCTGGACGGGGGTGCGGTACGCGACGCCGTCGAGCATGTGGGCGGCGTCGCGGATGCTGTCGAGCGTCACGGCGGGCTGAGGGAGGGTCACGCGTCCTCGCCCGTGCTCGCCGCGCTGCCCGACGACGGCGCTCCCCCACGGCGCGTGGCCCTGCGCCCGGTGGTGCGCGCCGAGGCGGGCACCTTCTCGTCGTCGGCGAGGTCGTCCTCGGCACGCCGGACCATGACCGGCAGCACGGGCTTGCCGCGTATCACGAGGGTGTCGTCGGTGCCGAGGTCGGGGAACTTGTCGTGCCCGTTGAGGTACAGGACCACGGTGTTGATCAGGGCCGCGAGCGGCACCGCGAACAGGGCGCCGACGATCCCGGCGGCGAACCCTCCGGCCGCGACCACGAGCAGCACCGCGACGGGGTGCAGCGAGACCGCGTGCCCCATGAGGAACGGCTGGAGCGCGTGGCTCTCGATCTGCTGGACCGCGAGCACGATGCCCAGCATGATGAGCGCCGCGACCCACCCGTTCGCGACGAGCACGACGAGCACCGCGACCGCGCCCGTGACGACGGCACCCACGATCGGGATGAACGAGCCCACGAACACCAGGATGCCCAGGGGCAGCGCGAGCGACGGCACGAAGAACGCCGCACCGACACCGATACCGACCGCGTCGACGAGCGCCACGAGGATCTGGGTGCGCGTGTAGGCGGACAGCGTGACGATGCCGCGACGCCCCGCCTGGTGGATCGCGTCACGCGAACGCGCCGGGAACAGGCCCACGCACCAGGACCAGATCGTCCGGCCGTCGAGCAGGAAGAAGAACGTGCAGAACAGCGCGATCACGGCGCCCGCGGCCACGTGGCCCACGGTCGTCGCCGCGCCCAGCGCCCCGGACACGATGCTGTCCTGGCTCGAGCTGATGAACTTCTCGAGCTCCTTGAGGTAGCCGTCGACCTGCTCCACGCCGATCCCGAACGGCCCCGCCTGCAGCCAGTCCATGAACTCGTTGAAGCCGTCGATCGCCTGCTCCCGCAGCTCCGAGATCCCGCTCACGATCGTGCTGCCCGCGACCGTGACGAGGCCGCCGACGACCAGGAGGAGCCCGAGCAGCGCCGAGATCGACGACAGCCCGCGCGAGAACCGCAGGTGCTTCTCCAGGAACCGACGCACCGGCGTGAGCAGGACCGTGAGCAGCAGCGCGATCGCGACCGGAACGACGATGACCTTGAACAGCCCCGTGACGTACAGGCTCGCCGTGACGAGCGCCCCGATCAGGAGCAGGCGCCACGACCAGGCCGCTGCGGTCTGGATCGACGGCGGCACCGCAGCGGCACCGTGCGGCGTGCCATCACGCAGGCCTGCGCCGACCGCGGCCTTCCCGGCCCCGGCGGTGGCGACCGCTCCTGCCGAGGTGGGCGACGTCGTCGGGCGCGGGGCGTCGGCAGGTACGCCCGCGGCGCGGCCCTTGCGCGCAGCCGCGCTCACGCGAGAGCCCGCGTGAGGTCCGCGATCAGGTCCGCCGCGTCCTCGATGCCGACCGACAGCCGCACGAGGTCGTCAGGTACCTCGAGCGCCGAGCCCGCGACCGACGCGTGCGTCATGCGCCCCGGGTGCTCGATCAACGACTCGACCCCGCCGAGGGACTCCGCGAGGGTGAACACCTGGGTCCGGGCGCAGACCGCGAGCGCCTTCTCCTCGCTCCCCACGCGGAAGGACACCATGCCCCCGAAGCCGCGCATCTGCCGCGTGGCGAGCTCGTGGCCGGGGTGCGACGCGAGGCCGGGGTAGACGACCTCCGTCACCGCGGGGTGCGACGCGAGGAACTCCGCGACCGCGGCCGCGTTGGCAGAGTGCCGGTCCATGCGCACCGCGAGCGTCTTGAGACCGCGCAGCGTGAGCCACGCGTCGAACGGCCCGGCGACCGCGCCCGAGGAGTTCTGGTGGAACCCGACGGCGTCGGCCAGGCCCCGCGTCCCCGCAGGTGACACGAGGTCCCCCGGGAGCTCGGCGCCGTCGGCCACGACGAGCGCTCCCCCGACGACGTCGCTGTGCCCGCCGATGTACTTGGTCGTCGAGTGCACGACGACGTCGGCGCCCAGGCCGATCGGCTGCTGGAGGTAGGGCGTCGCGAACGTGTTGTCGACCACGAGCGTCGCGCCGTGCTCGTGCGCGACCTGCGCGAGGGCGGCGATGTCGCTCACGCCCAGCAGCGGGTTGGTGGGCGTCTCGACCCACAGGACCTTCGTGCGGCCGGGCTGGACCGCGGCCCGCACTGCGTCGAGGTCCGTCAGGTCCACGGCCGTGTGCTCGATGCCCCACGGACCGAAGACCCGTGCGACCAGGCGGTACGTGCCGCCGTACGCGTCGTCGGGCACCAGGACGTGGTCGCCCGGGCGCAGCGTCGCCCGCAGGAGCGTGTCCTCCGCCGCGAGGCCCGATGAGAACGCGAACCCGCGCGCCGGCTCGGCGCCCGCGGGCGTCTCGACGGCGCCGAGCGCCTCCTCGAGCGCGGTACGGGTGGGGTTCGCGGACCGGGAGTACTCGTACCCCCCGCGCAGACCGCCGACGCCGTCCTGCTTGTAGGTGGAGACCTGGTAGATCGGGGGCACGACGGCCCCCGTCGTCGCGTCCGGGTCCTGTCCCGCGTGGATGGCGCGGGTCGCGAAGCCGGTGCTCGACCAGTCAGGGTGGGAGGGAGTGCTCGCGCTGCTCATCCTGTGAGCCTACGTGCCCACGGGCCGCGCGTTCCTGCGGAACACGACGGTTCTCGCAGAGCGGATGTGGACATTTCGCGCGGACCGTCGGGAGGGGACGGTTCCTGGGGCGCCCGGGGAACAGGCGACGACGGCGAGGTGTTGCCCAGGTGTCGGCTACAGGTGGAGGTAAAGATGTTCGAGTCGTTGTTCGGGTCCTCGATGAAGACCCAGATGGTCGCGCCCGAGAAAGCGCTCGCCGGGCGGGACCAGCCCGTGCTCCCCACCGCCCGCCCGCACACCGTGCTCGGGACGTCGATCACCGGGCCCTGGCCCGAGGGGACCCGCGTGCTGTACCTCGCGATGGGCTGTTTCTGGGGGGCCGAGGAGATCTTCTGGCAGGTGCCGGGAGTGATCTCGACCGCCGTCGGCTACATGGGCGGCACCACCCCCAACCCCACGTACGAGGAGGTCTGCACCGCGCGGACCGGGCACACCGAGACCGCGCTCGTCGCGTACGACCCGTCGGTCGTGAGCGAGGAGGAGCTGCTCAAGATCTTCTGGGAGCGCCACGACCCCACGCAGGGCTACCGGCAGGGCAACGACGTCGGCACCCAGTACCGCTCGGCGGTCTACTGGACGACGCCCGAGCAGGAGGCCGCGGTCCGCGAGACCGAGGAGCGGTACCAGAAGGTCCTGACCGCACGCGGGCTCGACCCCATCACCACCGAGGTCGCGCCGGCCGAGGGCCGCACGTTCTACTACGCCGAGGACTACCACCAGCAGTACCTCGACAAGAACCCCAACGGGTACCGCTGCCACGCGACGACGGGCATCCCGTTCCCCGACGCGGCGTGACGCTGGCCTGAGCGGCCCCGCCAGGCTGAGCGGCCCCGCCAGGCTGAGCGGCCCCGCCAGGCTGAGCGGCCCCGCCAGGCTGAGCGGCCCCGCCAGGCTGAGCGGCCCCGCCGAGAAGTGAGTAGGTGCCCCTGATCCGGCCGGATCAGGGGCACCTACTCACTTCTCGGCGGGTCGGCGCTCCGCAGACGAGGCGCGAGGCCCCCGTCAGCGGGTCAGCGGGTCAGCACGTCAGGCCCGAGCCCGGCGCGACGCCCAGGATCGCCGTGATCTTCTGATAGCGGTCGACCCGGCTCTGGACCGACGCCGGGTTGCCGCCGTTGCACTCGAGCGCCCCGTTGAGCGAGTTGATCGTCTGGCCGAACCCTGCGCTACCGATCATCGCCTCGTGCGACGTCATGACGCCCGGACCGTTCTGCGTGTTCCAATACCAGAGGGCCGTCTGCCAGGCGATCGACGGGTCCTGCTCGACGAGCCACGGGTTGTTGAGCAGGTCGATGCCGAGCGCGTCACCGGCCGCCTTGTAGTTGAAGTTCCAGCTGAACATGATCGGACCACGGCCGTAGTAGGCCTTCTGCCCGGCCGGGCAGCCGAACGGCTGCGAGTAGTCGCACTTGATCCAGTAGTTCGCCTCGTTGATCTCCTTGACGTACCGCAGGCCGACCGACTCGAAGTCGGCGTGCGTCAGGAACGCCGCCGCCTCCTGGGTCCGGGTCGTCTCGGTGCCCGTGTTGGCGAACCTCGGGTACGCCGCCAGGGCGTCGACGAGGCCCTGGTAGGTGTAGAACGCGTTGCGCTTCGGGAAGATCGCGTCGAACTCGGCCTCGCTGATCACGAAGTCGGACGTTCCCCCCTGACAGGCACCCTTGTCCGCCCAGACGGTCGTGGCGCCGGGGTTCTCGCGCTGCGTCCACCACTTCGCCGTGAAGTTGCGGCCGTGGTGGGAGACCGTGGCCCCGCCCTGGTACGAGCTGGTCTCGCTCCACGTCGCGGCGCACGGGTTCGCGGGCGCTGCGGTGGCGACCGTGAGCGGTGCTGCGGCGGGCAGCGCGACGGCGCTCGCCGGCACGGCGGCTGCGGTCGCGACGACCGCGCCCACGAGCCCGGCCGCGATCATCGCGGCTCCACGGCGCATGCCGGAGACAGTTCTCTTGCCAAACATGTGAGCCCCCATTTTGCTCATCGTTGAACAATCCTTGTGAACGGCTGGCGCCGCGGGTGACAAAGTAGCGATGCGCACAAATGTCAGCAACTCGAACAAACTGCCTGCTCGCGCAGTGCCCGTGCACGTCCGGGCACTCCGCGGCGACGCGGGTCCGCCGAGGGTGGCTCCGTCGGCAGGTGCCTGCGCCCCCTTCGGGGGTGAGTCACCCTCAGCGGTGGGCCAGGGCCCGCTCGTCCGCCCCTGCCCGCACCTCCGGCGCGAGCAGCAACCGGCCCAGGGCCTCGTTGCGGCACAGCACCGCCAGCCCTGCGGCAGCCGGCCCGCGCAGCGCCAGGACGAGCGCCACGACGACGCACACCCCGACCGTCGCACCGGCGACGACGTCGTGCGGGAAGTGGACCCCCTGCACCAGACGCGCCGCCCCCGTGACGACCGCGAGGACCACGGGCGCGACGACCATGACCCGGTGCGGCGGGAGGCGACGGGCATGCGGGAACCGGAGCGCCGTCGTCGTGCCGAGCGAGTCCCGCGGGCGGCCCGTGGCGAGCGCCGTGAGCACCACGGACGTCGCGAGCGCGAACGCGATGGTCGTGTGGTTGCTCGGGAACGACCAGTCCCCCGCGGCAGGACAGTGCGCGATCTCGATGAGGTCCCAGCACCCGCGGGGCTGCTGGACGATCGTCTTGGCGACCTCGGACGTCGCGTACGCGACCACGGCCCCGGCACCTCCGACGAGCGCCGTCGCGACCGCGACGAGCCCCGCCCCGCGCGCCTGCCAGGCCGCGAGCAGCCACAGCAGCGCGAGCACGATCACGCCGGCCTCGGCGACCAGCTCGACCCCGGGAAGGTCCGCGGTCCGGGCCGTCACGGCGAGGTAGAGCTCGGTGCTGGGCCCGCGCAGGAGCAGCAGGGCCGGCACGACGACGGCGGCCGCGAGCAGCCAGAGCAGGGCCAGGAGCAGGGACGATCTGGGGGACTTCACCCCGGAATGGTACGGAGGTGAACGGCCGATGAACATCAGACCGCGGTCGGACCCCGACACCTCCCGGCGTCCCCCTCGCGGCCCACACCCCGCCTTCACGTCCGTCCCCGTGGCAGGGTGGGGCGCGTGACCGACGCCCGCACCGCCGCGACGCCCGACGCCCCCCGCGCGCCCGCCCGCACGACCACCCTGCGCCTGCTGGCCGCGGCGCTGGTGTGCGGTTCGGCGGTCCTGCTGTTCGCGGTGCACGTCCGACCGCTCGGGTACGTGCCGCTCGTCGGCGGTGTCCTGCTGGGGCTCCTGGTCGACCGGCGGCTCGGGCGCGACCTGCTGCTGATCGCGCTCGGCATGGGCATCATCAGCACCATCCCGCTCGCGGCGGACCTGAGCGACGCCGGGATCGCGCGCTTCGCCGTCGTGCTCTCGCTCGCGGTGCTGGTCCCGTGGGCCGTCTCGCGCTACGTCTATCGCGACGACGCGATCCGGTTCCCGGTCCGCACGGGCAGGCGCTGGAACCGCACCCAGATCGTGTACCTGCTGGTCGTGCTCGTCGCGGGCTACCTGATCCTGCCCGCGTACTTCATCGGGTCCGGCTCGTACCAGAACTGGCCCGCGATCGAGACGCCGCAGGAGATCGCGCGACTGTTCGTAGGCGTCAATGCCGTGGGGATCTGGGACGAGCTGTTCTTCGTGTGCGTCGTGTTCGCGCTGCTGCGCCGCCACTTCGCGCTGTGGCCTGCGAACCTCCTGCAGGCCGCCGTGTTCGTGTCGTTCCTGTGGGAGCTGGGCTACCGCAGCTGGGGGCCGCTCCTGACGATCCCGTTCGCGCTGGTCCAGGGCTGGATCTTCGCGCGCACCAAGTCGCTCACGTACGTGGTGTGCGTGCACCTGCTGTTCGACGCGATCGTGTTCGCGGTCCTGGTGCACGCGCACCATCCGGAGCTGTTCGACGTGTTCGTCACGGGCGGGCGCTGAGGCGCCCGCCCGAGGTCATGCCCAGCGCGGGTCAGGGTGTCGCGTCCTGGTCGAGCGGCGGGACGTAGAACGCGGTGGTCGCGGCGGCGGCGGCCTCGGCCGCCGACGGGTCCGCGCCCGACGCCTCGTGCGCGCCGCGCCAGAGCTGGGCGCTGGCGGTCTGGAGCGCACGCATCTCGGGGCTCGTCTCGAGCGTGGCCGGGTCGCCCAGGTCGACGCCCGCGAGGTGCGCGGCGAGCCCGACGAGCGCGAGGTCCCAGCCGACGCCGACGGCCCCGGGGCCGAACTGGTCCCAGAACTCGGGCGGCACGACCGCGACGTGCTCGAGCGTGAGCTCGGTGGCCCCGCCGTCGGCGGGCGCCAGGCGGAGCTCGACCGTGCTCCGGTCGTCCTCGCTCATGCCCCAGGTCACGAGGAACCGGTGCGGCGGTTCGCACTCGCGCACCTCGCCGCCCGCGTTGCCCTGGAGCTGGTAGCGCCCTCCGAGGCGCAGCTCGCCGGTCACGGGCAGGAACCAGCGGGCGATGCGCTCGGCGTCGGTGCACGCGTCCCAGACGTCCTCGACCGGGGCGTCGTAGGTGCGGCTCAGCAGCACGACGCGGGCGTCGTCGCGCCCGCCGACGGTGCGGCGGGCCTTGTCGATCTCGGAGCTCAGGTCGAACGTCATCTCGTGGCCTCCTTCGCGGGGACCGGTCGCGGGTCTGCGGCCGGGGCGGTGCGGGAAACGTCCGGGGACGAGGCGGCCCGACGGCGGGTGCGGCGCCCGCGGGCGAGCTCGGTGCCCAGCGCGTCGAGGCGCTGGTCCCAGAACCGCCGGAGGTCGTCGAGCCAGTCGTCGACCTCGTCGAGCGCGCCGGGGTCCAGGGCGTAGAGCCTGCGGGTGCCGGCTGCCTGGACGGTCGCGAAGCCGTTCTCGCGCAGGACCTTCAGGTGCTGGGAGACTGCGGGCTGGCTGATCCCGAACTCGTCGCGGATCACGGCTGCGAGGTCTCCGGCGAACGTCTCGCCGCCGGACAGCAGCTCGAGGATCCGTCGCCGGACGGGGTCGCCGAGGACGTCGAACGCTTCCATCCGTCGATCTTTCACCTGCGGCTTATATAAGTCAAGAGTGAAGGAACTAGCGCCCCTTCTTGCGGCCCTTCATCGACTGCGACTTGCCGAGCCGCTTCGCGACGGACTTGCCCGACTTCTTGCCGCCCTTGGGTGCCTGCTTCGCGCCGCTGCGCGCCGCGCTCGCGGTCCTCGTCCCCTTCGTGGCCTGCCCGGCCTTCCCGCCGCTCGTGGCGCCCGACGGCGAACGCCCGTCCGCCTTCCTGCTCGCCTCGGGCGCGGGAGGGGTGGGGCCCGCGACGCCGCGCGAGCTGTTGGCCGTGCGGCCGCGCACGATCCCGATGAACTCCTCGACGAGGTCCGACTTCTCCTCGGTCACCCATCCGAGCGCGACGGGCGCCTCGGGTCCCCCGTCGAGGGTCCGGTACGTCAGGTCCTTGCGGTGGTGCAGGCGTGCGAGGGACTGCGGCACGACCAGCAGCCCGATCCCCGCCGCGACGAGCTCGATCGCGTCGGCCGTCGTCGCGGGGCGCTCCAGGGCAGGCTTGCCGGGCAGGACAGGGGCCGCCTCGTCGTCGGCAGCCGAGCCCGCGGCAGGGTCCGCCCAGCCCAGCACGTCGTCGAGCGGGTGCAGCACGACCTCGTCCGCGAGGTCCGCCACGGTGAGCGCTTCGTCACTCTCGAGGGCCGCGAACACGTGGTCGCGCGGGACCACGACGACCGGCACCTCGGTGTACATCGCGATGTGGCTCAGCCCCTCGCTGCGCACGGGGCGACGCAGG
The DNA here is from genome assembly GCF_016907365.1 of Oerskovia paurometabola. Classification (NCBI taxonomy): domain Bacteria; kingdom Bacillati; phylum Actinomycetota; class Actinomycetes; order Micrococcales; family Cellulomonadaceae; genus Oerskovia; species Oerskovia paurometabola. The sequence continues at coordinate 3,487,336 of NZ_JAFBBV010000001.1, forward strand.
ATCGCGACGTCCGCTCCGCCGTCGTGCAGGAGGGCCTCCACCTGCGAAGCCGGGACGGCGAGCGCCTCCAGGCGCACGTCGGGGACCCGGTCGATCCACGTCCGCACCCACTTCGAGGGCGTCACGCCCGGGACGTACGCGAGGCGGAACCCGGGGGTCTGCGCGTCGGTGACGTCCTCGGCCGGTCGGTCGGCGTCGTGCTCGGCGCTGCGCGCAGTCTCTTCCACCCCACAACCCTAGCCGCCCCAGGACAAGGAAACGGGGCCGGGACCGATACCCTGGGACCATGAGCACCCCGCACTCCTCCCAGACCATGAAGCCCGCGACCGCGGCGAAGAAGCTCGGGGTGTACCTTCCCGCCACTCCCCCGGAGTTCCAGGAGGGGACCATCACGCGCGGCCGGCTCGAGGAGCTCGAGACCAACCCGCCCGAGTGGCTCGTCGACCTGCGCCGCAACGGTCCCCACCCGCGCCCCGTCGTGGCCGGCCGCCTCAACGTCTCGATCGCGGGCCTCGCCCGCGGCGGCGTCGAGGAAGCGCTGACCACCGAGCAGATCAACGAGCTGCGCGAGGACCCGCCGGCGTGGCTCGTGCGCGAGCGCGAGATCCAGGCAGAGGTCCGCGCCGAGGAAGAGCGCATCAAGGCGCGCGACCTCAAGAAGGCCAAGAAGGTCGCCCGTGCGAACCGCGAGGCCGAGCAGGCCGAGCAGAAGGCGCCGTCGGCCGAGTGACGCCGCGTGGCGCCCGGTGGGGCGCCACGCAACCGCCGGGCCACCTGGCGTCCCGGCGCTCCCCCGGCGCACCGTGGCGCCCGGGCACCCCGCGAGAGCTCGTCCGACGAAGCCGCCCGCGCAGCCGACGCTAGGCGCCACCGACACGGTCGGTGTGACCGAGCGAGAGCCCGGGGGCGACGCGGTCACGCACGATCCGCTTGAGGACCGGCACCTCGGGGAAGCCCTTCTTCTCCTTGCGGTCCCACACGAGCTCGTCGCCCACGTGGACCTGGAAGATCCCGCCCGTGCCGGGCACCAGGGCGACCTCGGTCAGCCTCGTGCCGAAGGTCGTCAGGAGCTCCTGCGCGAGCCAGGCGGCACGCAGCATCCAGTTGCACTGGGTGCAGTAGGTGACGGTCACGCGGGCCGGGGTCACGTCGGTCTGTTCGTCCACGGGCCCAGCGTGCCAGAGGCGGCGCCGACCTCGCGTCACCCGACCACGAGCATCACCGCGAGGACGGCCATGACGAGCGCGATCACGCCGTCGAGCACGCGCCACGCGACGGGTCGCGCGAAGACGGGTGCGAGCACGCGCGCCCCGAAGCCGAGCGCCGTGAACCACACGATGCTCGCGATCCCCGCCCCGACGCCGAAGACCCAGCGCCCGTCGTGGCCGTACCCGGCCGCGACCGAGCCGAGCAGCAGGACCGTGTCGAGGTAGACGTGCGGGTTGAGCCAGGTCAGGGCGAGGGCTGTCCCGACGGCGGCGCCCGCCGACATCCGCAAGCCCCCCTCGGCCGCTTCGAGGGTCGCGGGGCGCACCGCGCGCCGGGCCGCCTGCACCGCCAGGACCAGCAGGAACAGGGCCCCGCCCCAGCGCACGACCGCGAGCAGCACGGGGGCGCGCGAGACCAGCACCCCCAGGCCCGCGACCCCGGCCGCGATGAGCACGAGGTCGGAGAGCGCGCACACCAGCACCACGGGCAGGACGTGCTCGCGGCGGAGGCCCTGGCGCAGCACGAACGCGTTCTGCGAGCCGATCGCGACGATGAGGGACAGTCCGGTGCCGAGGCCGGCGAGAAGAGGAGCGAAGGAGAGCACGTCCTCCACGGTAGGCACGGCCTGGTGTTCAGTACAGCGAATGTTTCTGTCGAACCTTAAGATCTGCTCATGGTGGACCTCCAGCCCGACCAGCTCCGCGCGCTCGACGCGATCGCGACCACGGGCACCTTCGACGCCGCCGCTCAGCACCTCGGCGTGACCCCTTCGGCGGTCAGCCAGCGCATGCGCGCGCTCGAGACGGCCGTGGGCCAGGTGCTCGTCCGTCGGGGCCGGCCCGCGACGCTCACCGCGCCCGGTGAGGTGCTCGTCCGGCACGCGCGCCACCTCGCGCTCCAGCACGCCGAGGTCCTGGCCGAGCTCGACCTGACCTCGGGCAGCACCCCCGAGCTCACGCTGGTCATCACGGGCGACGCCCTGACGACGTGGGCGCTGCCCGTGCTCGCCGAGGCGTCCGCGTGGGCGCGGCTGGAGATCCTGCGCGAGGACCAGGACCACTCGATCGACCTGCTGCGCGACGGGACGGCCGTCGCGGCGATCACGTCGGTCCCGACCGCCGTGCCGGGCTGCCGTTCGCCCCCCCTCGGCCGCATGCGCTACCGCCCGACGGCGAGCCCCGCGTTCGTCGAACGGTGGTTCCCGGACGGCCCCACGACGGCTGCCCTCGCCGTCGCGCCCGTGCTCGTCTTCGACCGCAAGGACGACCTCCAGGACCGGTACCTGGGTCGCCGCCCGGGAGGCCCCCGACACCACGTCCCGGCCTCGCACGAGTTCCTGCGCGCGGTCGAGCTCGGTATGGGCTGGGGCATGCTGCCCGACCTCCAGAGCCACGACGCCGAGGTCGCCGGGCGTCTCGTCGGGTTCGACGACGCCGCGAGCCTGACCGTCCCGCAGTACTGGCAGCAGTGGCGCCTGCACTCCCCCACGCTCGACCGGGTGGCCGCCGCCGTCCGTGAGGCGGCGGCCATCCACCTGCGGTGACCTCGGGCCCCCACCCGGGCCCCCCGCGCAGGGCAGACTTGTCCCGTGCCCCCTCTCCCCAGCGACGCCTCCCTGCCCGACGACGCCGCCTACCCCGACGCGTCGGCCGACCCTTCGCTCGCCGCCCGGGACGTCCTGCTCGCCGGGCTCGAGCGCTTCTCGCCCGACGCGCAGCCCGGCCCCGAGCACCGCACCGACGGCGCCACGCGTGACCCCGACCCGACGCTCGTCGCGGTCGACGCGACCGACCGCCTGCTGCTCGACGAGGGCGCGAGCGCCCTCGCATCCGCCGGGACGGGCGAGGTCGTCGTGATCGACGACCGGTTCGGGGCGCTGACGCTGGGCGCCGCGGTGGCACATGGCCTGACGGGCGTCCGCGTGCACCAGGACGCCGTCACGGGCGAGGTCGCGCTCGACCGGAACGCCCGGGAGGCCGCACGCCGTGCCTTCCAGGGGCTGGACGCCACGTTCACGCACCTGCCGCTGGGCGAGGACCTGCTGCGCGGCGCGCGCGTCGTGCTGCTCCAGCTCCCGCGCTCGCTCGCGGCGCTGCGGGACGTCGCGGAGCACGTCGCGCGCTTCGCGGACCCTGACGTGGTCCTGCTCGCGGGGGGCCGGATCAAGCACATGACGACGGCCATGAACGACGTCCTGGCGGAGTCCTTCACGGACGTGCGGGCGAGCCTGGCACGGCAGAAGTCCCGCGTGCTCGTGGCCCGCGGTCCCCGCCCCGGCGTCGACCTCACCTACCCGGTCACGGAGCACCTGACCGAGCTGGACCTCGACGTCGTCGCGTACGGTGCGGCGTTCGCAGGTGCGAGCCTCGACCTCGGGACACGTTTCCTGCTGGGGTTCCTGGACCGGGTCCCACCGGGGGCGCGCGAGGCCGTGGACCTGGGCTGCGGCACGGGCATCCTCGCCGTGTCCTTCGCCCGTGCGCGTCCGGACGCCGTGGTCGTCGCGACCGACCAGTCCGAGGCGGCGGTCCGCTCGGCCCGTGCCACGGCGATCGCAGCCGGTGTGGGTGAGCGGGTCCGGGTGGTGCGCGACGACGTCGGGTCCTCGCTCGCGGACCGCAGCGCCGACGTCGTGCTGTGCAACCCGCCCTTCCACCAGGGCGCCGCCCTGAGCACCGACGCGGCGCACCGCATGTTCGCGACCGCGGGCCGCGTGCTGCGGCCCGGCGGCGAGCTGTGGACCGTGTACAACTCGCACCTGCGCTACCGGCCCGCGCTCGAGCGCGCGGTCGGGCCCACGACGCAGGAGGGCCGGGACCCGAGGTTCACGGTGACGCGCAGCGTCGCCCGCTGAGAACCCAGGGCCCCGGCCCGTCAGGCGCGAGGGATCGAGGTCACTCGACCCCGACGACGTCCACCACGAAGACCAGCGTGTCCGTGCCGCCGATGCCCGCCTGCGGGACGCCGCGCATGCCGTAGCCGTGCTCCGGCGGGACCGAGAGCAGGATGCGCGAGCCGACGTTCTGGCCCACGAGGCCCTTGTCCCAGCCACCGATGACCGCACCGGTCCCGATGGGGAAGCTGATCGTCTCGCCGCGGTCGTACGACGTGTCGAAGATGCCGCCGTCCCAGACCTGGCCCAGGTAGTGCACGACGATCGTGCGGCCGGCCATCACGACCGGGCCGCTGCCCTCCTCGAGGACCTGGACCTGGAGGCCGGCGGGAGCGCCGCCCTCGGGGAACGTCAGGACCGGCTTGTCGCCGAACGAGCCGGACGCGGTGGGGAGCTGCGTGCTCATGGTGCTACCTCTCGGTGGAGTGTCGGGGGTCGGGGACAAGCCTAAGCGCGAGCCGTGCGGCCGGCCCCGCCTGACAACCGCAGCGCGCGGGCGCACGCTGGACGGATGGACTCCTTGGACGACGAGGTCGACACCGCCCGCCCCGTCGACACGACCGACCTCGACGCACCCGTGACGCACGCGGGCGGGGCGCAGGTCCCCACGGGCAGGCGCTCGGCGTTCCCCGGGATCGCGGAGTACGCGTTCCTGTCGGACTGCGAGTGCAACGCGCTCGTCGCGCCGAGCGGCGCGATCGAGTGGATGTGCGTCCCGCGGCCCGACTCGCCCAGCATCTTCGCGGCCGTCCTCGACCGTGGCGCGGGTTCGTTCCGCGTCGGGCCGTACGGGGCGCGCGTGCCCGTGGCGCGGCGCTACATCCCCGGCACGCTCGTGCTCGAGACCACGTGGCAGACACCCACGGGCTGGCTCGTGGTGCGCGACGCGATGCTGATGGGGCCGTGGCACAACGTCGACGAGCGCTCCCAGACGCACCGCCGCACCCCCACGGACTTCGACGCCGAGCACATGCTGCTGCGCACGATCCTGTGCGTCAACGGGACGGTCGACGTCGAGGTCGTGTGCGAGCCGCTGCCCGACTACGGGCGCGAGGCCGCGCGGTGGGAGTACGACGGGCAGACGTACCAGAGCCTCGTGACGCGCGTCGCGCACGCCTCGACGCCCGACCTGCGCCTGAGCAGCAGCCTGCGCCTCGGCGTCGAGGACCGCCGCGCGCAGGGGCGCACGCGCATGGCCGCGGGCGACAAGGCGTTCGTCGCGCTGTCGTGGTCCGACCGCCCCGCGCCCACCACGTGGCCCGACGCCGCCGACGCCATGGGACGCACCGAGCAGTACTGGCGCGACTGGATCACCCAGGGCGTCTTCCCCGACCACCCGTGGCGCTCGTACCTCCAGCGCAGCGCCCTCACCCTCAAGGGCCTGACCTACGCCCCCACGGGAGCGCTGCTCGCCGCCGCGACCACCTCGCTGCCCGAGACCCCGCACGGCGAGCGCAACTGGGACTACCGGTACGCGTGGGTGCGCGACTCGACGTTCGCCCTCTGGGGGCTCTACACCCTGGGCCTCGACCGCGAGGCGAACGACTTCTTCGCGTTCGTGCACGACGTGTGCCGTGACGACCGCGAGCTGCAGATCATGTACGGCGTCGGCGGCGAGGACCGGCTCGAGGAGAGCACGCTCGACCACCTGTCGGGGCACGAGGGCGCCCGGCCCGTGCGCATCGGCAACGCCGCGTACGACCAGAAGCAGCACGACATGTGGGGCGCGGTCCTCGACTCGGTGTACCTGCACGCCCGGTCCCGCGAACAGCTCCCCGAGTCCCTGTGGCCCGTCCTCAAGGCGCAGGTCGAGGAGGCCGCGAGGCACTGGCACGAGCCCGACCGGGGCTTGTGGGAGGTCCGCGGGGAACCCCAGCACTTCACGTCGTCGAAGGTCATGTGCTGGGTCGCGCTCGACCGCGGTGCCCGCCTGGCCCGCATGTACGACGAGCAGGACTACGCCGACCAGTGGCAGAAGATCGCCGACGAGATCCGTGCCGACGTGCTGGAGCACGGCGTCGACTCCCGAGGCGTCTTCGTGCAGCGCTACGGCTCCGACGCGCTCGACGCCTCGCTCCTGCTCGTGCCGCTCCTGCGGTTCCTGCCCGCCGACGACCCGCGCGTCGCCGCGACGGTCGACGCGATCGCGCACGAGCTCACGGTCAACGGCCTCGTGCTGCGCTATCGCACCGACGAGACCGACGACGGTCTCTCGGGCGAGGAGGGGACGTTCACGATCTGCTCGTTCTGGCTCGTGTCCGCGCTCGTCGAGGTCGGGGAGCTCGACCGGGCGCGGGCGCTGTGCGAGCGGCTTCTCTCCTTCGCGAGCGAGCTCAACCTGTACGCCGAGGAGATCGACCCGCACTCGGGGCGGCACCTGGGGAACTTCCCGCAGGCGTTCACGCACCTGGCGCTCATCAACGCGGTGGTGCACGTGGTGCGGGCCGAGGAGCGGCGGGACGGGACGGGTCACTTCGAGGCCGCCCACCGAGGTTGACCGACCCGCCCGCCGAGGACGACGAGAACCCGTGCTCCGTCCCCCTTGCACACCCTGGCTAATGGTATTAGCCTTTGGGCTATGAACACTCGCCAGACCGTGGAGCTCCTCCCCCGTCCCGAGGGCCGCCTCGCCTACACCGTGACCGGCACCGGCCCTCTCGTCGTCGCCGTCCCCGGTATGGGCGACCTGCGCTCGACCTACCGCGACCTCGTCCCCCCGCTCGTCGAGGCCGGCTACCGCGTGGCCGTCATGGACCTGCGCGGGCACGGCGACAGCGACACGACCTTCCGCACGCACGGCGACGTCGCGACCGGCCAGGACCTCCTGGCCCTCGTCGAGCACCTGGGCGGTCCGGCCGTGCTGGTCGGGAACTCGATGGGGGCCGGCGCCGCTGCGTGGGCGGCCGCCGAGGCGCCCGACGCCGTCGCGGGCCTCGTCCTCCTCGGCCCCTTCCTGCGAGACCCCGCCACGGGGGCCGCGAAGGCCGCCGCGAGCAGGCTGCTCTACCGCGTCGCGCTCGCCCGTCCGTGGGGGGCCGCCGTGTGGGCGGGCTTCTACTCGACCCTGACCAAGGGCCGCAAGGCGCCCTGGCATGCCGAGCACGTCGCCGCGATCCGTTCCTCGATGCGCGAGCCGGGCCGTCTGCGGAGCTTCCGCGACCTGGCCCTGGCCCTGACGCACGCGCCCGTCGAGGCGCGCCTCCCCGAGGTCCACGCCCCGGCCGTCGCCTTCCTGGGTGCGCTCGACCCCGACTTCGCCGACCAGGGCGCGGAGCTCGCCTGGATCCAGGAGGCCGTCGGCGCCCAGGGACACCTGGTCCCCGGGGTCGGGCACTACCCGCAGCACCAGGCGCCCGACGTCGTCCTGCCCGCGACGCTCGCGTTCCTCGCCGGCCTGCGCGACGAGGCCCAGGGCTGGAACGCCCGTGGCTAGGGCCGGGTTGAGCCGCGAGGGCGTCACGGCCCTCGCGCTGCGCGTCGTGGACGACGGCGGAGCGCAAGGGTTCGCCGACCTCACCCTCGCGAAGGTCGCGGCCGCCGCAGGGGTCGCGACGCCGAGCCTCTACAAGCACGTCGGCTCGCTCGCCGACCTGCGCCGGTCCGTCGCGCTCGTCGCGGTGAACGACCTGACGCGCGCGACCGCCGCGGCGACGATCGGGCGCTCGGGCCCGGACGCGCTGTCCGCGCTCGCGCGGGCCGTCCGCGACTTCGCGCGCGAGCACCCGGGCCGCTACGCCGCGATCCAGCTCTCGCCCGACCTCGGCGCCGCCGACGACGACCCGCTCTCGCTCGCGGGCGCCGAGACGATCGCCGTGATCGTCGCCGTGCTGCGCGGCTTCGACCTCCCGGAGGACCGCACGATCGACGCGATCCGCGCCGTGCGGTCCGCGGTCCACGGGTTCGTCTCGCTCGAGCTCCAGGGCGGCTTCGGCCTGCCCGACGACGTCGACCACAGCTTCGAGGTCCTCGTCCGTCTGCTCGTGGCCGGGATCGAGGACCTCGCCGACGTGTCAGAACCAGCATGACCCCCAGGCCTCGCTCGTCCTGACGACGAGCGGGCCGCACCCACCGAAGGAGAGCCGCCATGACCGCACCGTCGATCGACCGGACGCACCCCGACCTGGGCCTCGTCCGTCCCCGTACCGGAGCCGTCCTGCTCGCGGTCGCGGGAGCCCTCTTCCTCGCGTTCCCTCTCCTGCGCCCGTGGGTCCCCGAGGACGTCGCCACCCCGGAGCTCGCGGCGGCGTTCGCCTCGGGACGGTGGATCGCGGCGCACCTGTGCGGCGCGGCCGGGTTCTGGCTGCTCCCGGCCGCATTCCTCGCGCTGCGCGGACGGCTCGCCGGGACGCGGGGCCGGGCTCCGTCGTCGGGCGCGGTCGTCACGAGCTGGCTCGGCGCCGGGCTCGTCCTGCCCTACTTCGGAGCGGAGATCTTCGGTGTCCACGCGATCGCGCGCGGCGCCGTCACGACGGGCGCCCTCGACTTCCTGCCGGCGATCGACGCGGTCCGGACGCAGCCCGTAGCGATGACCCTGTTCGGCGCGGGGTTGCTCCTCGTGGGGGCGAGCGGGGTGCTCGCCGCCGTGGCGGCGTGGCGTGGCGGACTCGCCCCACGATGGGTGGGGATCCCGCTCGCCGCGGGCCTGGTGCTGTACCTGCCGCAGTTCTTCACGCCCCCGGCGGGGCGGATCGCGCACGGGGTGCTGCTGGCCGTGGGGTGCTGGCTCGTGGCGTGGTCCCTGCCCTCGAACGCCGAGGGCGACCGCCACCGACGCCGAGGGTGACATCTGATGTCACCCTCGGCGGCCGGGCACGTCACCCTCGGCGGACCGGCGGACCGTCGGACCGAGGCACCCGAGGGGGCGTCAGTGCGCCAGGAAGCCCAGCAGGTCGTGGCGCGTGAGCACCCCGACCGGGTCGCCGTCGTCGATCACGAGCAGCGCGTCGGCGTCGTGCAACGCGGCCCGGATGGCAGCGACACCCTCACCTGCCCCGATGAGCGGGAACCGCGGCTCCATGTGCTTGTCCACGCGGTCGGCGAGAGATGCCCGCCCGGAGAACACGGCGTCGAGCAGCGTCCGCTCGCTCACGGCCCCGGCGACCTCGCCGATCTTGACGGGCGGCTCGGCCCCGACGACGGGCATCTGCGAGACGCCGTACTCGCGCAGGATCTCGATCGCGTCGCGCACGGTCTCGCCCGGGTGGGTGTGGACGAGGCTGGGGAGCTGCCCGCTCTTGGAGCGCAGCATGTCGCCCGCGGTCACGCCCTCCTCGGCGTCGAGGAACCCGTAGGACCGCATCCAGGAGTCGTTGAAGATCTTGGACAGGTAGCCACGTCCGCCGTCGGGCAGGATCACGACGATCACGGCGCGCGCCGCGGCCTCGGGGTCCTCGTCCTGGAGGCGGCGGGCCAGTCGCAGCGCCGCGACGACAGCCATGCCGCACGAGCCGCCGACGAGCAGGCCCTCCTCGCGGGCGAGCCGGCGGGTCATCTCGAACGAGTCGGCGTCGCTCACGGCGATGATCTCGTCGGGCACGGTCGGGTCGTACGCGGCAGGCCAGAAGTCCTCGCCCACGCCCTCGACGAGGTACGGACGACCGTCGCCGCCCGAGTAGACGGACCCGGCGGGGTCGGCGCCCACGACGTGCACCCGCCCACCGGCCGGACGCGACGCCGACACGTCCTTGAGGTACCGGCCGGTCCCGGTGATGGTGCCGCCCGTCCCGACCCCTGCGACGAGGTGCGTGACGCGGCCGTCGGTGTCGGTCCAGATCTCGGGGCCGGTGCTCTCGTAGTGGGACGCAGGGCCGTTCGGGTTGGCGTACTGGTTGGGCTTCCAGGCCCCGGGGATCTCGGCGACGAGCCGGTCCGAGACCGAGTAGTAGGAGTCGGGGTGGTCGGGAGCCACGGCGGTAGGGGTGACGACGACGCGCGCGCCGTAGGCGGTCAGGACGTCGCGCTTGTCCTGGCTCACCTTGTCGGGGCAGACGAACACGCAGTCGTATCCCTTGCGCTGCGCCACGAGCGCGAGGCCGACCCCGGTGTTCCCCGAGGTCGGCTCGACGATCGTGCCGCCGGGCGCGAGCTCCCCGGAGGCTTCGGCCGCCTCGATCATCTTGAGCGCGATGCGGTCCTTCACGGACCCGCCAGGGTTGAGGTACTCGACCTTGGCGAGGATCGTCGCGGAGAGGCCGTCGGTCACCGATCCGAGCCGGACCAGGGGTGTCCCGCCGACGAGGTCAGAGATGTGGTGTGCGAACTTCATGCACCGATCATGCGCTGCCGAGGGCCATTCCGCCGAGCACGGCGCACAACGCGACGCTCACGCCGAGGATCACGACGAGCAACGGACGGTCCGCGGCGTCGCGTGCGAAGTACCGCCCGACGGCGGCGCTCAGCCCGCCCGCGACGGCCAGGTAGAGCACCGACGCCAGGGCGATCCCGCTCGTCGCGGTGGTCGGGTCGCCGGTGGCCGCGCCGAGCAGCGAGCCCAGCACCATGAAGCTCCAGATCCCGACCCCCAGGAACCCGAGGGCGAAGAAGAGCGTGGTCGCCTTGCGGTCGTCCCACTCGCGCGAGATGCGGTGCCCGAGCCAGGCGAGCACCGCCCCGGCCGTGAGGGTCACGAGCAGGATGACGACGGCGGAGACCGTGACCCAGGCGACGGCGTTGGGGGCGCTGCCACCGACCAGGAGACCGTAGGGGACCTGGAGGACGAGCAGCGTGAAGGCGGCCAGGGCGAGGCCGGCGGCAAAGACCGGCACCCGCGTCGGAACGGGTTCCGATGCGGGTGCCGGGGACTTCTTCCGGGAGTCGGCCAAGGTCAGTCGCTGCTCTGCAGGATCGCGAACAGGCGCAGGAACTCGAGGTACAGCCAGATGAGCGTGACCATGAGCCCGAACGCAGCCGACCAGGCGAACTTGGCGGGCACGCCCGCCTCGACGCCACGCTTGATCGAGTCGAAGTCGACGATGAGCGACGCAGCCGCGAGACCGACGGCGATCAGGCCGATCGCGATGCCCCAGCCACCCCCACGGGCGCCCCAGCCGTCCAGCACGCCCGTCATGATGAGGAGCATGTTGACGAGCGAGAAGGCCAGGTAGCCGACCATCGCGATGAGCAGCCAGCGCGTGAACTTGGGCGTGACCCGCACCTTGCCGGACTTGAAGAGGAACAGCGCCGCGGCGAAGGTCACGACGGTCGCGAGCACGGCCTGCAGGACCACGCCGTTGAGCTGGACGCCGTTGATGACCATGGAGTCGTAGTACTTGCTGATGCCGCCGAGGAACGCACCCTGCGCGATCGTGTACGCCACGATGAGCGCGGGGCTCGGGTTCCGCTTGAACGCGTTGACCAGACCCAGGACGAGGCCGATGATCGCGCCGCCGATCCAGATGAACGGCATGGTGTCGACGAGCTGCCAGCTGCCGGCCGCGACGACGACGAGCAGGGCGAGCAGCCCACCGGTCTTGATGATGACGTCGTCGTACGTGAGGCGCTTGGTGTCCGCGGTGGTAGCGGTCGGCGCGTTGTACATGGCGTCGAGCGTCGCGGCGTCGGCGGTCTGCGCGCCGTAGCTGCCGTACTGCGCCTGCTGGGGCGGGGTGCCGTACGCGGGGTTCTGCTGGACGGTGCCCGCAGCCCCCTGGCCGGTGCGCGCGCGCTTCGGCTCGCCGAAGATGGCGCTGTTGTTGAAGACGGGGTTGCTCATGCTTCCTCCTGGTCGCGGCGTCCAGTGCCCTCTGGCGAGGCGGGTGTCGCTGGCCGTGTTTCCATCCTATGCAACGAGCGGGTTCGCGCCGGTGTTCCCGGGGGTTTCATCCGACTTTTCCGGCCCTCGCGGGCCAAGATCGCTCGACCGGCCGACGGGCGTCATCCTTGCGGCGTACGGAGCCACGCCGAGAAGATCGACCGTGAGGGGGCATCGCGGGCAGGGCCTGGCTCTCTAGGCTGGGGAGGTACCCAGCCACCATCCGCAACCCACCCCGAGGGGCGAGCATGATCGAAGCACGAGGCCTGACCAAGCGGTACGGGCCCAAGACCGCTGTCGACGGGATCTCCTTCACCGTCCAGCCCGGCCAGGTGACGGGCTTCCTGGGCCCGAACGGCGCCGGCAAGTCGACCACGATGCGCATGATCATGGGGCTGGACCGTCCCACGGCCGGTTCCGTGACCGTCAACGGCAAGCCGTACGTCGCGCACCGTTCACCCCTGACCGAGGTCGGGGCGCTCCTGGACGCGAAGGCCGTGCACACGGGCCGCAGCGCCTACAACCACCTTCTCGCGATGGCGGCCACGCACAACATCCCCAGGACCCGCGTGCAGGAGGTCATCGAGATGACCGGCCTGCAGTCGGTCGCGAAGAAGCGCGTCGGCGGCTTCTCGCTCGGCATGGGCCAGCGCCTGGGCATCGCGTCCGCGCTGCTGGGCGACCCCAAGACGCTGATCCTCGACGAGCCGGTCAACGGACTCGACCCCGAGGGCGTCCTGTGGGTCCGCAACCTGGCGCGCTACCTCGCCTCGGAGGGCCGCACGGTCTTCCTGTCGAGCCACCTCATGAGCGAGGTCGCGCTGACCGCGGACCACATCGTCGTGATCGGCAAGGGCCGGATCATCGCGGACGCCCCGGTCAAGGACATCGTCGACGGCGGCGCTCAGCACACCGTGCGCGTCCGGACCCCGCAGGCCACGCAGCTCGCCGAGCTGCTGACCCGCGACGGAGCGACCGTCACGTCCGACGAGCCGAGCCTGCTCCAGATCACGGGGGCCGAGGCCGCCGGGATCGGCGAGCTCGCCGCCGCCTCGGGCATCGTCCTGCACGAGCTCACGCCCGTCACCTCCACCCTGGAGGAGGCGTACATGCTCCTCACGGCCGACGCGGTCGAGTACCAGACCGAGTCCGCCGCCCAGCACATCGGCCACGGCGTGGACGTCGCGGCCGGCGCCCAGATCTCCGAAGGAGCCAAGCGATGACCGCCGCCACCGTCTCCGCCGCCCAGCCGACGGCGAAGCGCACCACGTCCGCCCGCCTCAGCGTGGGCGGGGTCCTGAAGTCCGAGTGGATCAAGTTCCGTTCGTTGCGCTCGACCTGGTGGACCGTGGGCTCGACCGTGGTCGTCATGGTGCTCATCAACCTGGCGACGGCCGCGTCGCTGAACTTCGCGGCGAGCCAGCCGGGCATGGCGGAGCAGATGGGCAACATCTCGACCGTGCAGGCGCTGGTGTCGGGCTACGTGTTCGCCCAGCTCGCGGTCGCGGTCCTGGGTGCGCTGATCATCACGGGTGAGTACTCGACGGGCATGATCCGTTCGACCCTGAGCGCCGTCCCGACCCGCCTGCCCGCGCTGTGGGCCAAGGTCGCGATCATCGGCGTCGTGACGTTCGTCGTCGGGCTCGTCGGTGTCGCCCTGTCGTACGTGGTGACGGCTCCCATCCTGTCGGGCAACGACCTCGTGCCGGACCTGGGCGACCCGGTGGCGCAGCGCGTCGTCCTCGCGTGCGCCGCGTACCTCACGCTCGTCGCGATCCTCGCGGTCGGCGTCGGCACGATCATGCGGCACTCGGCGGGGAGCATCTTCACGCTCGTCGCCCTGCTCTTCGTGCTGCCGCTCGTGACGGCCTTCCTCTCGCAGGACTGGGTCCAGGACATCGCGAGGTTCCTGCCGATGAACCTCGGCACCGCCATGATGGCGATCACGGAGGCCGACGCCGGTGGCGTCGACGTCCTCACCCCGGGCGGGGCGACGATCGCCATGGCGGCGTGGGCTGCGGTCTCGCTCGTCGCGGCCGCCGTCGTCCTCAAGCGTCGGGACGCCTGACCATCCCTCGCACCGCGCACAGCCCGGCGCCGGACCACGAGACCCGTGGTCCGGCGTCGGGCGCTGTGCGTCCTGAGGGGGACGACGTCCCGGGTGCCGTCGGCGGCACCCCGGCCGCTGCCCCCTCTCCCCGGGCTCCCCTCCGGCCCCGGCCCGGCAGCGCCGCGGTGTTCACCGAGCTCGACGCCCGCAAGCTCGGGCCGGTACGCCGGTACTTCGTGCGCCACCCGGTCGTCATGGACTGGTTCGTCGCGGCCTGGTTCGCGGTCCCGGGCCTGCTGGTCGCCCTGCTGTACCCGGAGCCGCGCTACGGCGTCGCGGTCGCGACGCTCGCGGGCGGCGCGGCACTGCTGTGGCGCCGCCGCTACCCGCTGTGGACCGCTGCAGCCATCGGTGCCCTCGCGATCCTGACGCTCGCGCTGACGGGAGACTCCGCAGGCTTCGAGCTCGCCACCGCGTTCGCCGTCTACGCGGTCGCGACGACCTACCGGCCGGCCGTGGCGTGGAGCGTGCTGGGCGTCCTGGTCCTGACGGTCTGCACCGCGGAGATGCTCTGGTACGACTTCACGGTGAGCGAGACGGGCGCCGTGGTCCGCGCCGAGGTCGGCAGCGGCGAGCTCACGGGGCAGCGCGTCGCCACGATCGCGATCACGATCACGTTCGCCCTGCTGGGCATCGCGATCGGGTCGAGCGTGCGAGGTCGTCGCCTGCACGTCGCCGACCTCGTGGGCCGCGCGAACGCGATCGCACGCGACCGCGACCAGCAGGCGCAGCTCGCGGCCGCGGCCGAGCGCGCGCGCATCTCGCGCGAGATGCACGACGTCGTCGCGCACTCCCTCACCGTCATGGTCGCGCTCGCGGACGGGGCCAAGGCGCTCGGCACGAAGGACCCCGAGCTCGCGGGGCAGGCCCTCGACGAGCTCACCGAGACCGGGCGCGCGGCCCTCGCCGACATGCGCCGCGTCCTGGGGGTCCTGCGCGACCCCGACGGCACGGTCGCCCCCCTGACCCCGACCGCGGACGTGCCGAGCATGGAGGACATCGCCGAGCGGTTCCGGCACGCGGGCCTGCCGGTGCGCCTGGTGCGCGTGGGCGTCCAGCCCGACCCGGACCCGGGGCTGCGCCAGGCGGCGCACCGGATCGTGCAGGAGTCGTTGACGAACGTCCTGCGGTACGCGCCGCTGACCCCCGTGGTCGTGGTCGAGATCGCCCGGCGTGACGCGGGCGCGCCCGACGGTGGAGACTGGCTCGAGATCACGGTCACGAACAAGGCGGGGCGCGCCCCGGGCGGCACGGCCCGCGACGGGGCGGACGCCCGCCCGCTGCCCCCGGGCATCACGGGCGACCAGCCCATCGGCACAGGAAGAGGGATCATCGGGATGCGCGAACGTGCGGCCGTCTACGGGGGCACGGTCACGGCCGGGCCCACGGCCTCGGGGTGGGAGGTCGTCGCTCGGCTGCGCCTCGACGGCGCCACGCAGCCCCGGCCCGACGGCGGAGCCGGGGTCGCGCTGTGACCCTCCCCTACCCGGGCGACGCGGCGGGCGGCGCGACCGGTCATGACGGCTCGCCCCACGACGCCGCCCACCCGATCCGGGTCCTGCTCGTCGACGACCAGTCGCTGCTGCGCATGGGCTTCCGCATGATCCTGGCGGCCGAGGACGACATCGAGGTCGTGGGCGAGGCGAGCGACGGCGAGACCGCGTTCGCGCAGGCCACGGCGCTGCGTCCCGACGTGATCCTCATGGACGTGCGCATGCCGGGCGTCAACGGGATCGACGCGACCGAGCGGATCGTGTCCGCGCTGCCCGAGAGCCGGGTCATCATCCTCACGACGTTCGACCTCGACGAGTACGCGTTCGCGGCGCTGCGCGTGGGCGCGAGCGGGTTCCTCCTCAAGGACGCGCGGCCGGCCGACCTCGTCG
Organism: Oerskovia paurometabola; assembly: GCF_016907365.1. Lineage (NCBI taxonomy): Bacteria > Bacillati > Actinomycetota > Actinomycetes > Micrococcales > Cellulomonadaceae > Oerskovia > Oerskovia paurometabola. Next base: position 3,503,181 of record NZ_JAFBBV010000001.1, read on the forward strand.
GCGCGATCCGCAACGTGGCGAGCGGCGACGCGGCCGTCTCCCCGCGCATCACGCGCCGCATGCTCGAGATGTTCGCGGGCTACCTGCCGGAGAACTCGCAGAGCCAGGGCGCCGCGGCTCCGGGCCACGGGGTCGACGACCCGCGGCTGCGCGAGCTCACGGCCCGCGAGCTCGAGGTCTTCGCGGCGCTCGGCGAGGGACTGTCCAACGCCGAGATCGCGGCACGCTTCGTGGTCTCCGAGGCCACGGTCAAGACGCACGTCGGGCGCGTGCTCGGCAAGCTCGGCCTCCGGGACCGGGTCCAGGCCGTGGTGCTGGCCTACGAGACGGGCGTGGCGCGCCCGTCCTGAGCGGCGCCGTCGGGCCCCGAGTGGTGCGGGCCGCCGCCTGCGGGCATGGTCGTGGAGGGGAGCGTTCGGCTCCGTCGTCCACGACGCGGGAGGCAGCCACCATGCCCGACCACCACGACCCGTTCTCGACCGGCTTCTCCGGCGACCACGGGCGAGACTTCGAGATCCGCAGCGTCCTGGGCGGCGCGTACAGCGGCGCGGCGGACGTGGGCGAGGTCCTCGCGGCCGTCGCGCACGTGCGCGACAAGGACCATCAAGGGTGGTTCGACGCGTGGCACTCGCTCGGCGACCGGGTGGCGCGGCTCGCTTCCGACGCCGCGGCGGCCGGGCACGGGACGAGCGCCGCGGCCGCCTACCTGCGGGCGTCCGCCTACTACGCGGCCGCGGTCAACGCGGTCGCCGCGCTCGAGGACGAGAGCCGGCTCGTGCCCACGTTCCACGAGCACCGCGCCGCGTGGGACCGGTGGGTCGACGCGAGCGGGCTCGTCGTCGAGCGCCTCGCGGTCCCGTACGAGGGGACGACCCTGCCGGGGTACTTCTTCAGCGCGTCCGACGCGGCGTCGACCGCCGCGATCGCGGCGGACCCCGGACAGGTCCGACCGCGGTCGACGCTCGTCGCCGTGAACGGCTCGGACGGCTCGCTGACGTCGATGTGGACCGCGTGCGTCGCGGGCGCGCTGCGCCGGGGGTATCACGCGTTCGTGTTCGACGGCCCCGGGCAGCAGTCGATGCTGTTCGACCAGGGCACACCGTTCCGGCACGACTTCGAGGCCGTCCTGACCCCTGTGCTCGACACGCTCGTCAGCCGCGGCGACGTGGACGAGGGACGCATCGCGGTGTACGGGTCGAGCCAGGCCGGGTACTGGGTGTCCCGCGCGCTCGCGTTCGAGCACCGGCCGGCTGCGGCCGTCGTCGACCCGGGGGTCGTCGACGTCTCGGCGTCATGGACGGGCTCGATGCCCAAGAGCCTGCTCAAGCTGCTGCAGGAGGGCAAGGACCACGCGTTCGACCGCGACATGGAGCTGGGCCTGCGCCTGTCGAAGGCCACCGCGGCCACGTGGCGCTTCCGTGCCCGCCCGTACGGGACCGACGGCTACGCCGCGACGCTCCGCGAGGTCCAGAGGTACGACGCGCGGGACGTCGTCGGGCAGGTCACCACTCCCCTGCTCGTCACGTCGCCCGAGGGCGAGCAGTTCTGGCCCGGCCAGTCCGAAGAGCTCGTGCGGCTCACGCCCGGCGTGTCGACCCTGGTGCGGTTCACCGCCGCCGAGGGCGCGAACCTGCACTGCCAGCCGCTCGGGCGCGCACTGACCGAGCAGCGGGTGTTCGACTGGCTCGACGAGACGCTCGCACCCCGGCTCGTCGGGGACGACGACTGAGCCTGCCCCGGACGCGGGAGGCCCGCCCGTTCGTCGAACGGGCGGGCCTCTCTCGTCCCGGAGCGGGTCGGGTCAGCTGCGCGCGGCAGGTTCCGCCGAGGTCTCCGCGGCGTGTCGGCCCACGAGCTCGGCGGCCTTCGCCTCGTGCTTCGCCTCGCGGCGGGCCGCCCGCTTCTCGCCCGCACGCTCGGCGAGCGTGTAGAGCACGGGCACCACGACGAGCGTGAGCAGCGTCGAGGACAGGAGCCCGCCGATCACGACGAGCGCGAGCGGCTGCGAGATGAACGAGCCGCCGCCCGTGATCCCGATCGCCATGGGCGTGAGCGCGAAGATCGTCGCCGCGGCCGTCATGACGATGGGTCGCAGCCGCTTGCGCGAGCCCTCCATCACGGCGTCGTCCAGGCCGCGCCCCTGCGCACGGTACTGGTTGATGAGGTCGATCAGGACGATCGCGTTCGAGACCACGATCCCGACGAGCATGAGCATGCCGATCAGGGCGGGCACCCCGAGCGGCGTGCCGGTCGCGAGCAGCAGGAGCAGCGCACCGGTCGCGGCGAACGGGATCGACACGAGCAGGATGAACGGCTGCAGCAGGCTGCGGAACGTCGCGACCATGACGAGGTAGACGATCGCGATCGCGACCAGGAGCGCGAGGCCCAGGTCGGCGAACGCGTCGGCCTGCTGGGTCGCGACGCCGCCGAGCTCGACCGTGGCGCCGCCCGGCAGGTCGAGGTCGTCGATCGCGGCCGTGAGCGCCGTCGTGAGCGTGCCGAGGTCCTGGCCTGCGGGCGTGACCGCGATGGTCGCGCTGCGCTCGCCGTTGACCCGCGAGATCGAGGTGGGCACGTCGACCTCCTCGATGCTCGCGATCTGCGTGAGCGGGACGACGCCCGCGGCCGTGGGCACGACGAGCGCCTGGAGCTCGTCGACCGTGGCGGGAGCCTGCCCGACGGCGACGCGCACCTGCACGGGCCCGTCCCCGAGGTTCACGGTCCCCACGGGCGAGGGCGACATGAGGCTCGCGACGGTCCCCGCGACCTGGGTCTCGGTCAGCCCGACGGCGGCTGCCGCGTCCCGGTCGACCGTCACCTGGATCGTGGACTGGGCGCTCGCGAGGTTGTTGGTGACCTCGGACGCACCCTCGGTGTCCTCGGCGACCTGCTGGACCTGGTCGGCCGCGGCGGCGAGCGTCTCGGTGTCGGGCGCGCGGACGACGAGGTCGACCGTCGAGCTGCCGAACGCGGCGTCGGCCCCGGCGACCGTGATGCCCTCGGAGTCCTCGCCACCGAGGTCAGCGACCGCGTCCCGGACCTCCTGCTGCGCCGCCACGCCGTCGGCGTCCGCGTCGAGCGTGAGCGAGAACGTCGCCTGGGGCGAGCCGCCCCCGCCGAAGAACGCGGCCTCGGGGCCGCCCGCCGAGCCCACGGTCGTCTGGACCGTGTCGACCACGTCGAGGCCCAGGAGCACGTCCTCGACCTCACGCGCCGCGGCGTCCTGCGTCGCGAGCGACGTGCCCGGGGCGAAGGTCTCGGTGACCGTCAGGGTGTCCTGGCCCGAGTCCCCCAGGAAGTTGGTCTCGAGGCGCGGCACGAGCGCGACCGTGCCCGCGAGCACCGCGACCGCGATGGTCAGGGTGATCGCGGGGTGGCGCAGCGCGGCGCGCAGCGTCGGCAGGTAGCCCCGCTGCCACAGCCCGCGACGCTCCTTGGCCTCGGCGACCTCGCGCGCCTGGTCCGCGAGGACCTTGGCCTGCTCGGGGTCGGCGGGGACGACAGGAGCCTTGATGAACCAGTAGGCCAGCACCGGCACGATCGTCAGGGCGACGAACAGCGACGCGGCCATGGCGATCGCGACGGTCATGGCGAACGGGCGGAACAGCTCGCCGACCATGCCGCCGACCAGCGCGATGGGCAGGAAGACCGCGACGGTGCAGACGGTCGAGGCCGTGATCGCGCCGCCGACCTCCTTGACCGCCTTGAGGATCGCGGCGGTCTTCTGCTCGCCGTAGGACAGGTGCCGCTTGATGTTCTCGATGACGACGATCGAGTCGTCGACCACGCGCCCGATCGCGACCGTCATGGCACCGAGCGTGAGGATGTTCAGGGTGTAGCCGGTCGCGTTCATCACGATGAACGTCACGAACAGCGAGAGCGGGATCGAGACGGCCGAGACGAGCGTCGAGCGCAGCGACGTGAGGAACAGCAGGATCACGACGACCGCGAAGACCAGGCCGAGCAGGCCCTCGGTCGCGAGTCCCTCGATGGACTCCTCGATGAAGGGCGCCTGGTCGAACACGACCTCGACGCGCACGTCCTTGGCCTCGAGCGCACCGTTCATGTCCTCGATCGCGCTCTGGACGGCGTGCGAGACCTCGACCGTGTTGCCCGCCGGCGTCTTGGTGATCGCGACGGCGAGCGCGGGCTCGCCGTCCAGGCGCGAGTAGGAGGTCGCGGGCTGCGGGGCCACGGTGACCGTGGCGACGTCGCCGAGGGTCACCGGTGCGCTCGGCGCGCCGGGCGCCGTCGGGCCTGTTGCGGTCGAGGCCGACGGCGACGCGACGAGCGGGAGGTCGATCAGGTCGTCGGTGCTCGTGACGGCCGTGCCGACCTGGACGGACAGCGTGCGGTCGCCGGCGGCGACCGTGCCGGCGGGGACCACGACGCCGTTGTCCTGGAGGATCGTGGTGACCTGGGCCGGGCTGAGCCCGGCCGCAGCGAGGGCCGCGACGTCGAGGTCGATCGTGACCTGCTGGTCGGCGATGCCGCTGACCGCGACGCTGCGCACGTCGGTGACCTCTTCGAGGGCGGGTACGACGACGCTGTTGACGGTGTCCGCCAGCGCGGTCTCGTCGGCGCCGCCCGAGACCGCGAGCTGGACGACGGGGAGGTCGTCGACCGAACCGGTCACCACGGTCGGGTCGACGTCGGCGGGGAGCTGGCTGCTCACGCGCGTGACCGCGGTCTGCAGCTGCTGCGCGGCGAGGTCCATGTCGGTGCCGTACGTGAACTGCACGGTCGTCACGGACATGCCGGTCGAGGAGCTCGACGTGACGTCCTCGACGCCGTCGACCCCCCGGGCGGCGGTCTCGAGCGGTGCGGTGACCTGCTGCTCGACGATCGCGGGGGCGGACCCGGGGTACACGGCGACGACGGCGGCGGTGGGGATCTGCAGGCTCGGGATGAGCTCCTGCTTGAGCGATCCCATGCTGACGACGCCGAACACGGCTATCGCGATCGTGGCGAGCGCGACGACGGCGCGGTTCGCCAACGACGTTCGGGCGAGACGGAACACGGGGCCTCCAGGGCGCGGTGGATGGTCACGACGTCGTCGTCGCAGAGTCGTTAGCCTAACGCTAAGCAAAACGGGAGAGTTCCCTCGTCTCGCGGACCGGCCCGGCCCGCTCCGACTGCTCGACCGCCGCCGGGAACGCCTCCGATAGAGTCTCGCCGTGACCTCGGACCCCCCTGGCGATCGCGCCCGGCTCCAGCGCGAGCTGATCGACGCGCAGCACACCCTCCAGGAGCTCGTGCTCGCACGCCGCCTCGAACCGCTCATGCGCACCCGCCTGACCGCTCAGCAGATGCGCGCCCTGGGGATCCTGCTCATCGACGGAGAGCGCAGCACGGCCCACCTGGGCGACGTCCTGGGCGTCAGCCCCGCCACGATCTCCGGGATCGTCGACCGGCTGGAGGCCGCGGGCATGGCCTCCCGGCGCCCCGACCCCGAGGACGGCCGGGTCCGGCTCGTCGCCGCGACCGAGCGCGGGGCGGAGGCCGTGCGCAGCATCGTCGCGAGCGACGCGCCCGCTGGGCCCGAGACGCTCGAACGCCTCACGCTCGACGAGCTCGAAGGTCTCCGGCTCGGGCTCGCGGGGCTGCTGCGCGTCGTCCGCGAGAGCGGCGACGAGGTCGAGGGCAGCACGAGCACCGGGGGCGGCCCGGCCGCAGCGGCCTCGGGCGAGGCGTAGGCGGGAGGCGAGCGGCGCCGTCGGGCCGGCCTGCACACCCCTGCCCGACGACGCCGCGCCTCCCGCTCAGATCTCGCCCAGCGCCTCCTCGGGGGCGCCCTCGACGGCTCGGGCCCGCCGGTTCCAGCGCGACCACAGGACCGACTCCCCCAGCTCGCCCGCCATCCGGTGCGCGGTCGCGAGGAACGCGACGACCCCGACGAGCAGCACCCCCGCGCCGACCCAGTACGGGACCGACAGGCCGACCGGGTGGAGCAGGCCGGCGATCACGGGCGCCGGGGCCGCGAAGCCCCACCGGACCAGGTTGAACGCACCGGTCGTGACGCGACGGTCCGGGCTGCCGAGCGCGAGCGAGAGGTCCGTGAGGTTCGCGTTGGCGATGCCCATGAACACGCCCGCGACGACCAGGACGACGATCGAGCCGGCCGTGCCGAGGTCGAGCGCGAGCGCGACCGTGGCCAGGAGCACCCCGACGACCGCGATCCCCATGGTCTGCACCGCGCCGACCGTGTGCGCGAGCTTGTGCCCCACGACCAGGATGCCGAACGCGAGACCGATGCCCCATGCCGTGAAGACGAGTCCGAGCGGGATGACGTCGAGCCCCAGGAACACCGGGGTGTAGCCCAGGATGATGAAGAAGACGAAGTTGTAGGCCGCGGTCACGATGCACAGCGCCCGGAAGCCCGGCTTGCGGAAGAGCGCGAAGACCTGGCCCACGTGGAGCGGCACGGGCTTCTCGGCGGGGTCCTTGAGGCGCGTGATCGACAGCGCGAGCGCCATGATCATGAACAGGCCGCACGCGAGGAACGGGATGCGCCACGAGAACTGGCCCAGCAGGCCACCGATGAGCGGGCCGACCGCGAAGCCCAGGCCCACGCACGTCTCGAACAGCCCCACGACCCACTCGCGGTCGTTGGCGAGCGAGACGAGCAGGACCATCGCGGTCGCGAAGAACATCGCGTTGCCCAGCCCCCACAGGCCGCGCAGCGCGGCGAGCTGCCCGATGTTCTGCGAGAGCGCCGCGAGGATCGCCGCGACGGCAACGAGGCTCACACCCGCGCCGAGGATCTTCTTGTAGCCGAACCTGCCCGTCGCCAGGACGGCCGGGATCATGCCGATCGCCATGACCGCGATGTACGCCGTGAACAGGAGCTCGATCTGCCACGTGCTCGCGCCGATCTCCTGGCCGATGATCGGCAGGATCGGGTCGACCACCGCGATGCCGGCGATCGCGAAGAAGGCGGTGAGGGCGGTCGCGTAGATCGCGGTCTTGTTGGGCTCGTTCCTGGTGGTGGTTCTGGACACACGTCCCCCGAGGGTCTGGTGGGTGCTTGGTGGGTGCGGTCGGCGAGGACGCGCTGGTCTGCGGGCCCGCGGCGAAGCCGGTCGAGATTTATCTGCATCATGCAGGCAACTCCCTGTAGAATACACCTATGACAGTTGCTCGGGGTAACAGTTCTGGGGACGGGCCGACCGAGAGGCCAGGCGACGGGCCGGATCTCGCCTCACAGGAGGTCTTGTCGACCATCGAGCTCGAGCTCGCCCAGCTCCTGCGACGAGCCGAGCGCACCACGGCCGCCGGGCGGGCCAAGGCCGTCCGCGCAGGCGGCCCGCCGAGCGGCACGCTCGACCGCTCGGCCTACCTCCTGCTCCACGACCTGCTCGTCGGCGGGGCCCAGAACGTCAACACCCTCGCCGACCACCTGGGCCTCGACGCCTCGACCGTGACCCGTCAGGTCGTGGCCCTGGAGAAGGCCGGGCACGCACGCCGCACGCGCGACCCCGCCGACGGGCGCGCCGTCCTGGTCGAGGCCACGCCACGAGGGATCGAGGAGCTGGCCCGGCACCGCGAGATGCGCAGCGAGCTCTACGCCGAGGTCCTGGCCGACTGGTCCCGGCTCGACCGCGCCCTGCTGGGCGAGCTGCTCGAACGACTCAACGACGACCTGGACACCTACAAGCGCAGGGGGCGCGGATCGGTGGACTGAGGCACGTCCTGGAGCGGGCACCGCTTCCAAAGAACCAGTTGCAAAGAAACTCTTGCAAAGAGAGCTTTGCATCGCTACGGTGGTGCCATGCCCACGAACCACGACCCCGAGCAGGCAGCCGAGCCCCCCACCCAGCGGGCCGTCGGCCCTGACGCCCTCAAGGCGCTGTCGCACCCGTTGCGGATCCAGATCCTCGATCTGCTCGGCCACCACAGCGCACTGACCGCGAGCGGACTCGCCGAGCTGCTCGGCGAGTCGAGCGGTGCGACGAGCTACCACCTCCGCCAGCTCGAGCGCCACGGGTTCGTCCAGGAGGTCCCCGGCCGCGGCACCGCGCGCGAGCGCTGGTGGGAACGTGCGCCCGGCGGCTTCACGATCGAGCTGCCCGACGAGGAGGCCGGGACCGGCGACGGCACCCTCACCGCGACGATCACCGTCAACCGCGAGTTCGAGGCCATGCGCCAGCGCAAGATCATGGACTTCCTCGACAACGCCCGCACCCTCGACCGCGCCTGGCTCGAGTCCGGCGCGACGCTCGCCACGATCAACATGTGGCTCACCAAGGAGCAGCTCGCGGAGGTGCAGGCCGAGTGGCAGCGCTTCAGCGACACGGTCCTCGACCGGTTCGCCGGCCAGCAGGACACGCCCGGGGCCCGCCCCGTCCAGGTCCACTTCAACGCGTTCCCCCTGATCAACGGCAAGGAGAACCCCTCATGAGCACCTACGCCCCGACCCGTTCAGACCTTCGTTCACCGTCGCTGCGCGCCCTGCGCCCGAGCGACCGGTTCCTCGTCGCCGCCGGTACCCGGCTCACGACATGGGGTGAGCGCCGGGCCGCCTCGCACGCGCAGCGGACAGCCCGGCACGCGGTCCTCGACGCCGCCGCCGAGGACCGCGCCCGCCTCGCCGCCCGCCAGCACTCGGGCCGCCCGATCGCCTGACCGTCTCCCGTCGTCCGTCGCCGCACCCGACCGCGGCCCGGACGACCGAGCAGCCGTCTGCCCTCGGCAGATCCGCCCCGGGCAGATACCCGAGCCCCGGCCCCCTCCCCGGAGGCAGGGTCGAGGCATGACGAACCAGCCACCGCTCCTGCGGTCCGAGGCGGCCCCGCCGCCCACCCCGTTCGACGACCAGCTCGCCTCGCGCCTGCTGCACCAGCGCATCGTCGTCCTCGGCACCGCCGTCGACGACGCCGTCGCGAACCGCGTCTGCGCCCAGCTCCTGCTGCTCTCGGCCGAGGACCCGCGCACAGACATCGCCCTCTACATCAACTCGCCCGGCGGCTCGGTGAGCGCGGGCCTCGCGATCTACGACACGATCCAGCTCGTCCCCAACGACGTCAGCACGCTCGCGATGGGCTTCGCCGCGAGCATGGGGCAGTTCCTGCTGTGCACGGGCACCGCGGGCAAGCGCTACGCGCTCCCCCACGCGCGCATCATGATGCACCAGCCGTCCGCCGGGATCGGGGGCACGGCCGTGGACATCGCGATCCAGGCCGAGAACCTCGAGTACACCAAGGGCCTCATGCACCGGCTCACGGCCGAGCACACGGGCCAGACCACCGAGACCGTGACCGCGGACAGCGACCGCGACCGCTGGTTCACGGCCTCCCAGGCCCTCGCCTACGGCATGGTCGACCACGTCGTCACGTCGGTCGACGACGTCCGCCCCACCGCACACTCCCGGAAGGTCGGCCTCTGATGTCCAGCTACACGATCCCCACGGTCGTCGAGCGCACCCCGCTCGGCGAGCGCGCGTTCGACGTCTTCAGCCGCCTCCTGTCGGAGCGCATCGTCTTCCTCGGCACCGAGATCGACGACGGCGTCGCGAACGTCGTCATGGCCCAGCTCCTGCACCTCGAGTCGGATGCCCCCGACCAGGAGATCGGGCTCTACATCAACTCCCCCGGCGGCTCGATCACCGCCCTCATGGCCATCTACGACACGCTCCAGTTCATCCGCTGCGACGTCTCGACGATCTGCATGGGGCAGGCCGCGTCGGCCGCCGCGGTGCTGCTCGCCGCGGGCACGCCCGGCAAGCGCTTCGTGCTCGAGCACTCGCGCGTCCTGCTGCACCAGCCCTCGGGCGGCGCCGAGGGCACCATCTCCGACCTGTCCCTCCAGGCCCAGGAGATCCTGCGCCTGCGCGAGGAGACCGAGCTCGTCCTCGCGCGGCACACGGGTCAGTCCGTCGAGCGGCTGCGCGCCGACACCGACCGCGACCGCATCTTCACCGCGCACCAGGCTGTGGAGTACGGGCTCGCCGACGCGGTCGTGACCTCCCGCAAGCTGGCCGTGGCCGCGTAGGTGAGCGGCGCCGTCGGGCCTTCTCCTGCCCGACGGCGGCGCTCACCCAAGCGCCCGGGTGCGCCCTACTTCTTGCGGCCGAACCAGCCGCGGCGCTCGGGCTGCGCGGGTGCGGGCGGCGGCGCAGGGACCGGCTCGGGTGCGGCCGCGAGCGACGCGGACAGGCCGCTCAGGCGACCGCGCTCGTCGAACGACACGGTCACCTCGCCGTCGCTCGCCCCCACGAGCGCGGTCTGCTCGTCCTGCCAGCGGATGTCGAGCCCGCGCAGGACCGCGTAGGCCCGCACGGCCCGGCGGTGGTCGGCCACGGCCGTGCTGCCGATCCCCTCCGGGACCACGCGCGCGACCCGCGCGACCGTCGCGGGCGGCAGCTCGAACCGCGGGTGCGTCACGAGGAACCACGCGCACGTGCCGCCTCCCGTCGGCCCGGCGAAGTGCGTGAAGTGACCGGTCACGGCCTTGGCCGCGAGCGCGAGCCGGTACGGGACGGCGTCCGTCAGGAGGATCTCCGGCGTGCTCAGCTCGAAGATGCCGCCCGTGACCCCGCGCTGGTGCACGTGCTCGGCCGCCGCGACGACGCCCTCCGGGAAGTGGTTCACGTTGTGCCAGCCCCACAACCAGCTCTGCGTCGCGGGTGCCGCCGTGCCCAGGAAGTGCGCCCCGCACACGAGCGGGACCTCGCTGTGGAACGTGAGCGTGCCGGCCTCCAGGTCCGCGTCCCACGCGGACTCACCGCCCAGGTCGGCGAAGTGCGCCTGGTGCTCGGCGGACAGGATCACGGCGCGGTCGACGAGGTCCTGGAGGGTGGGCGCCGGGTTCGTCTGCGACATCCTGACAGCACACCACCGACGGGCGCGCAGCGCGCGGCGAAACGGACAGATCGCCGCCGCTCGCGGCGGGATTCACCCTGGGCGGAAACCGACGGCGCTCCGAACCCTCAGGCGGCGAGCAGCAGGACCGTCGTCGTGGGCGTGCCGCTCGTCACCGAACGGGCCGGTGGCGCGGACCGCCGCGGCGACGCGGCGAGCGCATGCAGCTCGCGCACGGCCCGCGGCTGCGAGGAGAGGCTGCGGCGCTCGGCGCCCGCCCGGCGGCTCGCCTCGGCGTCGAACTCGTCCTGGCTGCGCGCCAGGAGGTCCACCACACGCAGGCCCAGAGCGCGGCAGATCGCGGCCAGGACCTCGGACGACGCCTCCTTGCGACCGCGCTCGACCTCCGACAGGTACGCCGTCGAGACCTGCGCCGCGAGGGCGACGTCGAGGAGCGTGCGCGCCTGCTCGGTGCGCTCGGCACGCAGGATCCCACCGACGACGTGCCGCAGCAACGGCTCGGCGGTCCGGCGCTCGAAGAGCACCACCTGGCCTGCGGCTGCCATCGCGTGCTCCCTCGTCGCGGGTCGTGGGGCGCGGGTGCGCCGTCCCCTCAACCTAGCGCCGCCCCGGGCGGACAACGCCCGCAGAAGTGGCCCGTCTGCTGCTGGCGTAACGTGGGAACGGCTCCGAGGAGACCTTCGCGAGAGGCGGCCCACCGATGTTCCGCACGCTCTTCCCCATCCTCACCACGACCGACCTCGACCGGTCGCTCGTCTTCTACCGCGACCTGCTTCGCGGCACGGTCACCTACCAGTTCCCCGACGACGGACCACCCGTGTACGTCTCGGTCGCCGTGGGCGACGCGTCGCTGGGGATCGGGGTCGACCGCGAGAGCACCGACGTCGGCCACGCGCACCTGTGGGTCACGGTCGACGACTGCGACCAGGCCGTCTCCCACCTGGCCGCGGCGGGGGTCGTCGTGGTGTCCCCGCCCGCGGACCAGCCGTGGGGCGAACGCGTCGCCCGCGTGCTGGACCCCGACGGGAACCAGGTGTCGCTCGGGCAGGAGGCCGCCGAGGACCCCGAGCCGGACGGGCCGACGGGGTTGTCGTAGCGCCCCCGCGTCGCGGTGCCCCCACTGGGACTCGAACCCAGACTGCGCCGATTTTAAGTCGGATGCCTCTGCCGATTGGGCTATGGGGGCCGGGGGTGAGGATATCCCGGCGGAGGTCGGGCGGACAGGCGGGACCAGGATGCCGGTCCCCGTCTTCGACGCTCGGGACGGTGACCCGGGCCGCTACCGCGACCCGGCCAGCGCCCAGCGGATCGCCTTCGTGACCGTGCGGCCGCCGGACCGCACCAGCACCGACTCACCCCGCACCGGCCATCGCACCGGGATCATGCGCCGCGACCACGGGGGCAGCGACGCGACCGAGGCCGCCCCCAGCGCCGCGTACGGGCCCCGGGCGAGGAATGGCAGAGGGGGCTCGGACAGGAGGAAGCGAGCGACGTCGTCGGACTCGGAGGTCCTCGCGAGCTGCGGGCGGAACTCCTCGAAGGCCCTCGCCAGCTCGGCACGCGAGCGCGGCGGGTCCACGGCCCCGAGCCGGTCCGCGATCGTCGCGGCCTGGGCCAGGTACTCGTCGCAGCCCGCGGCATCGAGCGGGCGCTCGCCGTAGCGCTGGTGCGCGGCGAGGAAGCTGTCGGCCTCGGCGACGTGGACCCAGCGCAGCAGCCACGGGTCGTCGGCCGCGTACGGGCGCCCGTCGGAGGCCGTGCCGCGCACGCGGACATGCACCGAACGGACGACGTCGATCGCCTGCTGAGCGTGCTCGACCGTCCCGAACGTCGTGACCGCGAGGAACGTGCTCGTGCGGGCCAGACGCCCCCACGGGTCGCCCCGGTACCCGGAGTGCGCCGCGACCGCGGCCATCGCGAGCGGGTGCAACGACTGGAGAAGCAGCGCACGCAGGCCGCCCACGAACATCGACGCGTCGCCGTGCACGCGCGCGATCGCCGAGTCGGGCGGGAACCAGCGCGGGCCCGGGGTGTCGTGGATGCGGGAGCGCTCGGCCGGGCCGTCCGGGCCCGCCACACGTTCGAACAGGACTCGGCCTGCACGGGACCTCAGGTCGTCGACCACGCGAGTGCTCACCCGACCATTGTGCGCCGCGATGGATTCACGTGAAACGGGTGGCCCGGTCCGAGACGGGTGCCCAGGACAGCGGCCGGAGCACCCGTCTCGGCCCGAACCACCCGTCTCGCGGCTACCGGCCGCCCCGGGGGCGCAGCAGAAAGCCGTGAGGGCGGTCCCACCAGGGACCGCCCTCACGGCGTGTGCAGAGCTGCGAGCAGGCTCAGGCCTTGGTCGCGGCCTTCTTGGTCGCCTTCTTCGCGGGCCCGTGACCCTCACCGGCAGCGGCGGCCTCGGCCGGAGCCGCCTTGGCGCCGGCCTCTGCCCCGCCGTTCTCGGCCTCGGCGGCCGACGACACGGCCTGCTGCTTCACGGGCTCGCCCGCACCCTTGGGCGGCACGGACGCCTGGCGGAACTCCGCGCGCGGGTCGTGCAGCGAACCGAGCGAGACGAGCTCGCGGCCCATGAGGAACTGGCCCATCCAGCCGATCGCGATGCGGATCTTGCGGTTGCCCGTGGGCATCGCCATCACGTGGTAGCTGCGGTGCATGGCCCAGGCCAGGAAGCCCTTGAGCTTGAAGATGCCGAACAGCTCCGCGACGCCCTTGTACAGGCCGAGCGAGGCGACCGTACCGACGCTCTTGTGCTTGTACTCGACGGGCTCGTCGCTGTGCAGGATCGCGACCAGGTTGTCGGCGAGGCGCGTGGCCTCGCGGATCGCGTGCTGCGCGTTCGGCGGGCAGAACTTGCCGGGGTTCAGCAGGTCCGGGACGGCGGCGCAGTCGCCTGCGGCCCAGGCGTCGGGGATGACGTTGCCGTCCTCGTCCGCGACCTGGAGCGTCGGGAGCACGATCACGCGGCCGAGCTTGTCGACGGGCAGGTCCGAGCTCTCCTTGAGGACCGGGTTCGCCTTGACGCCCGCGGTCCACACGATGGTGTCGGTGTCGAACTCGACGCCCGTCGAGGTCACGACGTGGCCGTCGACGCACGACGACAGGAACGTGTTGAGGTGGAACTCGATGCCGCGCTTCTTGAGCTCCTCGAGCGCGTACAGACCCATGGGCTCGGAGACCTCGGGCAGGATGCGACCCGAGCCCTCGATCATCACGAAGCGCAGGTCCTCGGGCTCGATCGTCGGGTAGTTGCGGGTCGCGTAGCGCGCCATGTCCTCGATCTCGGCGATCGCCTCCATGCCCGCGAACCCGCCACCGATGAACGCGAACGTGAGCATGCGCTTGCGCAGCTCCTGGTCCCAGGTGGACGACGCGACGTCCATCCGGTTGATGACGTGGTTGCGGACCGCGATGGCCTCTTCGACGTTCTTGAAGCCGATCGCGTTCTCCGCGAGGCCCGGGATGGGCAGCGTGCGCGAGACGGAGCCGAGGCCGACGATCAGGTGGTCGTAGGAGACCGAGTAGTCGTCGCCCTCCTCCGGGTGGATCGTGATGCTGCGGCCGGCGTGGTTGATCTCCACGACCTTGCCCTGCAGCACGTCGACGCCCTTGAGGGCGCGGCGGTGAGGGGCGACGACGTCGCGCGCGTCGATCGAGCCCGCGGCGGCCTCCGGCAGGAAGGGCGCGTACGTCATGTACGGGCGCGGGTCGACGACCACGATGGCCGCCTCGCGCTTGCCGAGCTTCTTGCGGAGACGGCGCGCCGAGTACAGACCGACAGAGCCGCCACCCAGGACGATGATGCGAGGGACCTTGCGGGGACGCGGCGAGGCAGCGACGTCCGCGTTCTGGGCAGGGGTGACCGAGGTCAGGTCATTCTGAGGCATGAAACCAGAGTATTACTGTCTTCAACTTCTTGGTGAACATCTGTCCGATTGGTGAGCGTGACAACCTTCACAAGCGCCCGGGAGGCCGCCCTTTTGGGGTGTTGCTGCGGTTTCGGAAGGTGCTGGCCCGAGGTCGGCCAGGCAAGCGGCGAAGGTTGCCTGACCGGCCTCGGGTGAGGTACGGGGAGTCATCCGCCCGACGGCGCAGCTCCCGTCGAGGCTTCGAGCACCGGCGCTCCGGTGGCCGGGGAGCGCGTCCCCGGCACGCGGGCGGAGGGTGCGGTGGTCCCGTCGACCGACTGGTCCGCGGGCCCCTCGCCGCCCGTCGGAGCCTGCGGGGTGGCGGGCGCCCCTGGGTCGGCCGGGGACGTTCCGGCATCAGGGGCGGTGCCGGGAGCGGGGGCCGACGCGCTGCCGCTCGTCGAGGGCACCAGGAGCGGCTGCGCCTGGAGGAACGGTGACGGCATGGACCGGGGCTGCTCACCCTCGAGCGGGACCGGCCGCTCGGAGCCGTCCCACTCGACCGCGTCCTCGGGCAGACCGCGCAACGGGTAGACGTTCCAGCGCTCACGACCGTCGGTCGAGAACGACGGCTGGAAGTACCACCCCTGCTCGAAGTCGGGGAGCGTCCACGGCTGGGTGGCGTCCTCGGCAGTGATCGTCCGCACGGCCCGGCCCTGGTCGTCGAAGATCTGGACGTCCTCGAGGGCGCGCCCGCTCGCGTCGTACACGAACAGGTTGCTCACGGGCGAGCCGTCGACGAAGACCCCGCTGTCGCCGTACCCGGCGCGTACGCCGCTCGCACCGAAGATGCCGGACGAGCTGTCCCGGACGCCGTCGTCGTAGCCCAGCTGGTACGACGCCGAGGAGCCCGCCGGCAGCCCGTTGAGCTCGGCGTTGGTCCCGAAGGCCGCACTCACGAAGAACGGCACGGCCACGAGGACCGCGAGGACGTCGACCGCCCTGCGCAAGGGGCGCATGCCGCGCCAGCGCAGCCACCGGCCACGGCCCCACTGCACGCTCACGACGATCGCGAGCACCAGCAGGATCCGCCAGTAGGTCGCCTGCGGCACGAGCTCGAAGCTCTGCGGCCGGTGGAACCCGGAGTAGGCGACGAGCACCACGACCCACGGCCGCAGCACCCACCACGCGGGCCGCAGCACCGCGGCGAACTCGAGGAACGCAGACCACTGCGCGGAGGAGGTCAGGGGGGCCCACAGGGACCTCCACTCCGACATGAACCGCCTGCCGTCCGCGGCCAGGCGGTCCCCCGGGCTGCGCCGCGGCCGAGGTCCCGGAGCGGCAGGATCCAGGCCCGCGGCGGAACGGAGCTCGGCCGCGTACCCGGCGGCCGGACCGAAGCGCGCGGCGACGTCGAGGAGGGTGGTCGCTCCGCCGTCGGGCAGGTCGCCTCCCTCCGGGAGCGGACGCAGCGCGCCCGGCATGTCGGCGAGCGCCTCCGCGAGGTCCGCCTCGAGGCCGTCGGTGAGGTCGTCGACCTGCTCGGGCGACAGGTCGGCGAGGTGCACGCGGACGTCCGCGGCGTAGCGGCGGACCTGGTCGAGGATCACGGCCTCGGGGCTCAGGGTCATGGACATCATGCGGCTCCTTCCGAGGTCTTGAGGAGGCCGGTCAGCGTGCCGGAGAACTCCTGCCACTCCTTGCGCTGGGTGTCGAGCATGGCCCGGCCCTGCGCGTTGATGCCGTAGTACTTGCGGTGCGGGCCCTCGTCCGAGGGGACGACGTAGCTCGTGAGCATCCCGCCCGCGTACAGGCGGCGTAGCGTGCCGTAGACCGACGCGTCCCCCACCTCCTCGAGACCTGCGGCCCGCAGGCGCCTCACGACGTCGTACCCGTACCCGTCCTCGTCCGCGACGACGGCGAGGACCGCCGCGTCGAGGACGCCTTTCAACAGCTGTGTGGTGTCCACCCTGACTCCCTGCTCGCCCGACTCCTGTGCGGCAGACACTACTACGCAACCCGCACTACCGGACAGAGTGAACTACCGCGTGTCGCACACCTACCGACCCGCATCCGCCGAGCCGCTCCCGCCCATCCGCGGCCGCGGCCGCCGAGAAGTGAGTAGACGCCCCTGGATAGCTCGATCCAGGGGCGTCTACTCACTTCTCGGCGGGACAGGGTGCGCGTCCACAGAGTGCGCCCCGGACACCCGTGTCCACAGATCGCCCGCTCCAGCCCCCTCACCCGCCCGCAGCGCGGCACAGTGCCCGCATGCGCACCGACGAACCGTTCACCGTGGCCGAGGGCCGGGCCTCCGGACTCTCCCCGAAGATGCTGCGCCACCCACGCCTCGCGATCCCCACCCGAGGCCTGCGCGTCGCGGCAGAGCATGCCGACGTGCTCTCCGTCCGGGCCGCCGCCGTGATGCGATCCGCGCCCGTGGGCTCGGCGATCAGTCACGGCAGCGCACTCCGCCTTCACGGCGTCGACCTCCCCTGGCAGGTCGCACGCGACGACCGTGTGCACCTGAGCGTCCCCAGCAGAGCCGTCGTCCCGCGTCGCACCGGATACGTGGCCCACACGCACGACGCCGACCTGCTGCCGGTGCGGCACCTGGACGGGCTGCTGGTCGTCACCCCCGAGCACGCGTGGCGACAGCTCGCCGGAACCCTGCCTCTCGACGAGCTCGTGGTTCTCGGGGACTCGCTGCTGCGCCGCAAGTCCCCGGCCTCGACGCTCGGGCAGCTGCGGGAGACCGTGCGCGGCACGCCGGCTGGTGCACGCGGAGTCGCACGGATGCGGACCGCCCTCGACGACCTCCGCACCGGGACCGACTCGCCCATGGAGACGCGAACCCGACTCGTGCTCGTCCGCGCGGGCCTGCCGTGCCCGCAGGTCAACGTCCCGGTCCTCGACGAGGACGGCCGTTTCGTCGCCCTGCCTGACATGGTCTACGTCGCCGAGAGGGTCGCGATCGAGTACGACGGCGACGTGCACCGCACCGACGCCCGGACCTGGCGCCGGGACGTCGCGAAGAGGCAGTGGCTCGAGGACCTCGGGTGGCGGACCGTGGTCGCCACGGCCGACGACGTCTACCGCCACCCGGCGCGCCTCGTGGCGCGCGTTGCCGCGCTGCTCCGGTCTCGCACAGTCCCTGGCCCCGCCGAGAAGTGAGTTGGCGCCCCTGGATCGTGCGATCCAGGGGCGCCAACTCACTTCTCGGCGGAGGAGATCACGCGATCGACAGCGCGATCCCGTCCAGGATGTCGTGCTCGCTCGTCACGACCGACGTGAGCTCGCCGCCCGCGGCCGCGACGTCGTCACGCACCCGGCGCACGACCTCGGCCCACACGAGCGCGCCCGCACCGATCACGTCGATACGGCCCGGGTGCATGAAGCCCAGCGCCTCGCGCTCGGCGCGCGTGCGGCCCAGCAGGTCCTCGCACGCGGCGAGCGTCTGGTCGACCGTCAGCACCGCACCGTCGATCCGGTCGCGGTCGTACCGCTCGAGCCCGAGCGCGTGCGCGGTCACGGTCGTGACGGAGCCCGCGAGCCCCACGAGCGTCGCGGCCTTGCCGAGCGGGACGGTGAGCGACGCCGTGTCGAGCGCGACCCGCACGTCGGCCCGCGCCGCCGCGATCTCCTCGGCCGTCGGCGGGTCCGAGCGCAGGTGACGCTCGGTCATGCGCACGCAGCCCACGTCCATGGACCACGCCGCCTCCGGTGCGTCGGTGCCGAGCACGAGCTCGGTCGACCCTCCCCCGAGGTCCACGACCACGAACGGGCCGGGGTGGTTCGCCGCGACCACGCCCGTCGCGCCACGGAAGGACAGCTCGGCCTCCTCCGTCCCGGACACGACCTCGGGCTCGACGCCCAGGCGGGCCAGGACGCCCTCGACGAACTCGCCACGGTTCTCCGCGTCACGGGTAGCCGACGTCGCCACGAACCGGGTGCGCGTCGCACCGAGATCCTCGATCACCCGGGCGTACTCGGCCGCCTGGTCGAGCGTGCGGGCCAAGGCCTCCGGGGCCAGTCGGCCCGTCCGGTCGACGCCCTGACCGAGGCGCACGACCTCCATGCGACGGTCGAGCTCGGTGAGCACGCCCGTCTCGGGGTCGACGTCGGCGACGAGGAGGCGGATCGAGTTGGTGCCGCAGTCGATCGCGGCGACGCGAGAAGAAGTCATGACATCAAGGGTGCCACCCGCCGGACCCGCGGCGGTCTCGGACGCCGCCCGTGGACGGTCGGCGTCGCGAGCGTCACACCGCGACGGCCGCGAGCCCGCCCGCGGGCCGCCCGCTCAGCAGGTGCAGCGGTCCGCGCGCCAGGTGCCCGAGATCATGACGAGTGCCTCGTCACCCAGCGGGTTCACGCCGGGCCCGGCCGCGAGCGCGTGGCCCACGAGCACGTGCAGACACTTGACCCGCACGGGCATGCCGCCCGCCGAGATGCCCGCGATCTCCTCGACGTGCCCGAGCGACTCGCGCGCCGCGAGGTAGTGCTCGTGCGCGCGGACGTAGGCGGCTGCGAGCTCCCCGTCCTGCGTCAGGCGCTCCGACATCTCCTTCATCACGCCGTTCGCCTCGAGCGTCGAGGCGCCCGCGACCGCGCCGGGGCCCGTCAGGTAGTACGTCGTGGGGAACGGGGTGCCGTCGGGCAGGCGCGGCGCGGTGTGCACGACGAGCGGGCGACCGCACACGCAGCGCGCGGCGATCCCCACGACGCCGCGCGCCGGGCGGCCGAGCTGCTCCTGCAGGACCTCCAGGTCCTCGGGTGTGACCTCGGGGCGCGAGCGGTCCGCCTCGGGGACGGCCGGGGCGTCGGCGCTGCGCGCGGGACCGCGATCGGTCACCGGTGCCGCGTCACGGGCTACGGCGTCGGCTGCGCCACCGTGGTCCACGGAGTCCGGGGCGGAGGAGGTCGAGTCGTTCACGAGAAGTTTCCGATCTGCGGCGTGCGGTGCTGGTCCGGCGTCGGGAGCCGACGCCCTCCCATTGTCCCCGGTCGAGCGGCCGGATCGGCAATCGGCCCTCACCGGGACGCTCGAAGGACCTGAGGGCGTGGCGGACCTGGCCGAGCCCGTCGCGCGGACCATGGCTGCCGGCACGCTCGCCGAGCGGGTGCGGCACGGCGCCTACGGTGTCGGGGCGTCCGTGGCCGGAGGCCCGTCGCTCCCCTGCTCGACCGGCGAGTCGCCGGGAGCCGGCTGCTCCCCCGCGAGCTGCACGGACCGCCACAGCGAGGTGTACCAGGGCGCGCCGTCGTTCCCCTCGACCCCGACAGGACCGTCCGTGATCTTCCGTCCCGTCTCGGGATCGAGGTCGTCGACCACCGTGTCCGGGTCGATGACCCGCCACGCACGCTCGCCCGGCATCACATAGCTCAACCGGTCGCGCGCCTGGGCGATCACGTACGCCTCGTCGTCCCAGCGGCCGAGCTGGACCTGGAGGTCGTCGCGCTCGGCCTCCGCGGCCGCGACCTCGGCCCGCAGCGCGCGCAGCTCGCCCGTCTGGTTCACGTAGGCGCGCAAGGTCGGCAGGAGCAGGACGACCGCGAGGAGCACGACGACGGCGATCACGAGCGAACGGACCGTCACGACCTCGGGCAGCAGGAGGCCGTTGCGGCTGCGTCGACGGTCCGCGAGCGCCGGGGCCCGTGTCGAGGCGGTCGGTCGCGGGGTCCGCGGGGTCCGCGCCGTGCGTGCCGCGCGCGTCGTCGTGGAGGTCGAGGACTTCGAGGAACCACCCGACCGGCCGCCCGTGCCTGAGCCTCCCGAGGTGGCCGACGGCTTGCGCGGCGCTGCGGGCTTGCGTCCCGCGCCGGTCGCGGGCCCCGAGCCCTTGGCAGTGCTCGCGTCCTTGCTCGCCCCCTTCGCGGGACCGGCCTTCGGGGCACCCGTGCCGGCCCCGGACCTGCTGGACGTGCCCGCGTCGGAGCGCGACGTCGTCGGGCCGGAGGTGCCCCGTGCGCGGCCCGTCGACGAACGACCGTCGCCGCGTGCGCCTCCGCCTCCGCGCCCGCCGCCCGGGCGCGGCGACGCGCCGGGCGTGGACGGACGACGGTTCGTGGGCATGGAGCCGATTGTGCCGTCCCCCGCAGCCGCTCGGGCGCAGGGTCCACGGCGTGCCGGGGCAACGTGGCCGGATCCACACCAAGCGTTCACAACCAGAGCCGTCCTCGACGGCCTCGACGGCACAGCACGGACGCCCGGTGGTTCCGAGGAACCACCGGGCGTCCGGGTGCCGCGCGACGGCCGGACCGGGGTCAGGCCGTGCTCAGCGGGAGAGCGTCAGCTCACGCCTTCCAGCGCGGGAACGCCGAGGCGCCGGCGTAGCGGCCCGCGTCGTCCAGGGCCTCCTCGATGCGCAGGAGCTGGTTGTACTTGTTGATGCGCTCGCCACGGGCGGGAGCACCGGTCTTGATCTGGCCGGCGTTGACGGCGACGGACAGGTCCGCGATCGTCGTGTCCTCGGTCTCGCCCGAACGGTGCGAGACCATCGCGGTGAAGCCGTTGCGCTGGGCGAGCTCGACGGCGTCGAGCGTCTCCGAGAGCGTGCCGATCTGGTTCAGCTTCACGAGCAGCGAGTTCGCCGACTTGAGCTCGATGCCCTTGGCGAGACGCTCCGGGTTGGTGACGAACAGGTCGTCGCCGACGATCTGCACCTTGTCGCCGACCTCGGACACGAGCTGCGACCAGGCGCTCCACTCGTCCTCGGACAGCGGGTCCTCGATCGAGACCAGCGGGTAGTCCGCCACGAGCTGCTTGTAGTAGGCGATGATCTCGTCCGAGCTCGTCGCCTTGCCCTCGAACTGGTACGCGCCGTCCTTGAAGAACTCGGTCGCGGCGACGTCGAGCGCGAGGCCCACGTCGACGCCCGGCTTGAAGCCGGCCTGCTCGATCGCGACGAGGATCAGGTCGAGCGCGTCGCGGTTGCTCGGCAGGTTGGGGGCGAAGCCGCCCTCGTCGCCGAGGCCCGTCGCGAGGCCCTTGCTCTTGAGCACGGACTTCAGGGAGTGGTAGACCTCTGCACCGGTGCGCAGCGCCTCACGGAAGGACGTGGCGCCGATCGGGGCGACCATGAACTCCTGGATGTCGACGTTGGAGTCGGCGTGCGACCCACCGTTGAGGATGTTCATCATCGGGACGGGCAGGACGTGCGCGTTCGGGCCACCGACGTAGCGGTACAGGTCCAGGCCCGAGCTCTTCGCGGCGGCCTTCGCGACCGCGAGCGAGACACCGAGGATGGCGTTCGCGCCGAGCTTGCCCTTGTTCGGCGTGCCGTCGAGCTCGATCAGCGCCTGGTCGATGAGGCGCTGGTCCTCGGCCTCGAAGCCGAGCAGCTCGGGGGCGATCTCGTCGATGACGGCGTTGACCGCGCCCTCGACACCCTTGCCCAGGTAGCGGGACTTGTCGCCGTCACGACGCTCGACGGCCTCGAAAGCGCCGGTCGAGGCGCCCGAGGGGACGCCTGCGCGGGCAAAGGTACCGTCGTCGAGCACGACCTCGACCTCGACGGTGGGGTTTCCGCGCGAGTCGAGAATCTCGCGTGCTCCAACGGCTTCGATGCTTGCCACGGTTGCTCCTTCAGCTGCTTCCAGGTCCGGAGCGCAGGGCAGGCGACGATGGCGGTCGGGCGCGTCCGGGGTTGTCGCAACCCAGCCTAGTGGTCGGGAACACATAGTGCTTCGGGCGTCGCCTCGTGGACACGATCGCCCGCATGTCGGCCGTACGTGGGCGCCGGGCTCGCCGAGGGTGACGTGTGCACCCGCCGGGGGTGACAGGTCGGGACGCCGACGGTGACCCGACGCGGTGCCGAGGGTGAGGCCGAGGGTGAGGCCGAGGGTGACGCTCGGGTCACCCCCGGCGGGCGTGCCCGTCACCCTCGGCGGAGACGATCGCCCGCTCGACCTCGCGCAGCGCGACCCGCAGCGCCGTCTCGGCGTCCACCCCGTCGGCCTGGGCGCGGCGCACGACCTCGAGCAGCTCGTGCCCGTACGCCCGTTCCGCGTCGCCCGGCGTGCCCGACGGCGCCGCTCCCCTCCGGTCCTCCGCCTCGCCCGGGGCGACGGGAGGGACCGACGCGACGACCGCCGTCGGGCCGGTACCCGCGACGACCTCCCCCAGCCCGGCGCGCTGCGCGCGGGACAGGACCTTCTGGGCGCGGGCGAGCGCACCCTGCGCGAGCGGGATGCCCTCGAGGACGGAATCGCGCTGCTTCTCCTGCTGCTTGATCTCGTCCCACTGCGCATACAGGGCCGCGTGGCCGTCACCCGTGGTGACCGCGGTGTCCGCGAACACGTGCGGGTGACGCCTGACGAGCTTGGCGACGAGGTCGGCCGCGACGTCGTCGACCGTGAACGGGGCGACCGGGTCCTCGCTCGCGATGCGCGCGTGGAACAGGACCTGGAGCAGCAGGTCCCCCAGCTCCTCGCGCATGCCCGCACGGTCGCCCGTCTCGATGGCCTCGGCGAGCTCGTGCGCCTCCTCGAGCAGGTAGCGGACCAGGGTCTCGTGCGTCTGCTCGCGGTCCCACGGGCACCCGCCGGCCGAGTAGAGCCTGTCCATGACGGCGACGGACTCGCGCAGGGGGTCGACGGGACCGGGGTGGTTCGGCTCGCTCGTGGTCATGCGCCCATCGTAGGGAGGCGGACCGGAGGGCCCCTGGACGGGAGCCCTCCGGTCTGTTGCCTGGCGGTCTGCTGCCCGGCAGTGCGGGGGCCAGCGGCGCCGGAGGGCCGGCTACCTCCAGGTGTCGGTGAGGGTCACGGCCCCGTTCGGTCCGACGGTCGCCGTGCGGTTGGCGCCGCTCTCCCAGACCACGGTGCCCGCGCCGTCCTTCTTGACGTACTTGTACTCGAAGGTGGTGCCGGCGGGCAGGTCGAGCACGACCTTCCACACGGGGTACGTCGCGGAGGACAGGGGCTTGGCCGCGGCGGGAGCCCACGAGCCGAGGGCGGGGATGCTGCCCACGACGTAGACGTTCTGCCCCAGGACCGTGGTGGCGTCGACCGAGAAGCTCGCGTCGCCGTCGGTCTCCCCGGGGCTGCCCCCGGTCCCCGCGCACGGGTCGCCCGAGGTGACGACGCCGCCCGAGACCTGGACGTGCTGCCCCGTGAGGCTGAAGTCCTTGCCGTCGTTGTTGTCCCAGGTGCCCGAGCCGTTGGTGAACGCGGCGGTGATGGTCGCCCCGTTCGCGGGGACCTGGCGCGAGACCCAGCCCGTGCAGGCTGTGGTCATGTCGACCCCGGGGGCCGTGGTCCAGGCGCCCGCACCGACCTTGTAGTGGACCTTGTACGCGTTCCACCCCTTCGAGGTCGAGTAGTAGACCGTGGTGGCGGTGGTGGTCGGGCAGTCGACCGTGCACGGCGTGCCACCGGTCTTGCCGACGTGCAGCGCGAGCGCGCCGTACGCGGGGACCGTCGCGCTGAACGTGCCCGACGCGCTCACGGTTCGGGTCACGGAGCAGTCCTTGGCGGCCACGACGTCGCAGTAGGTGCCCGCGGGCAGCGACGACTGGTAGGTACGCGTCACGGCGGAGGCCGTGTTGTTGATCGCCACGTAGCCCTTGGCCCCGCGGCCGAACGCGATGTTGTTGTTGCCGTCGTCCCACCATTTCGTCACGGACGTGCCCTCGACCGTGTTGTGGAAGCCGACCATGCCGGCGATCTCGGTCCAGCGCTGCGTGCAGGTCCAGGCGCTGTTCGAGCAGCTCGCGTCGGGGACCGAGGCGCTGGTGGCGCCGGGAGCGCCGGCGTCCTTGTCGGTCCACGTGTAGCCGGTGTAGACCGCGGGCGAGCCGTAGGGCCAGGAGAGCATGAACGCGTTGGCGAGCTTGTACTTGGCGCCCCACTTGTAGCTCATGGTCTCGCCGTTGCGCTCGGTGTCGTGGTTGTCGACGAAGACCCCGGCACGGTCGGAGGTGAGCAGCCCGTTGCCGATCTCGTCGAGGCTCGCGATGCTGCCATCGAAGCGGCTCTTGAGGGTGCGGGCGTAGTTGAACTCGTGCGAGTCGCCGCTGCCCAGGTACTCGGCGGGCTGGACGGGCTCTCCCCCGGCCCCGATGACCTCGTGGACCCAGTAGACGCTCGGGTTGGTCAGCTTGGCCTTGATGGCCTCGAGGTCGGCGGCGGGGATGTGCTTGGCCGCGTCGATGCGGAAGCCCGCGACGCCCAGGCCGAGCAGGTCGTTCATGTAGCCCGCGATCTTGCCGCGCACGTAGTCGGAGGACGTCCGCAGGTCCTGGAGCGAGACGAGGCGGCAGTTCTGGACGTTGTACCGGTCGCCGTAGTTGGTGATGTCGGCGCGGCAGTCGTTGAAGTCGTTCGCCCCGTACGGGACCCCGGGGAAGCTGTCGACCGAGTAGCCGGTCCCGCCGGTTCCCGTGCCGGACCCGGTGTCGGCACCTGCCGTGTGGTTGACGACCGCGTCCACCACGATGCCGACGCCCGCCGTCCTGCAGGTGTTGACCATGTTCTGGAACTCGGCACGGTTGCCGAGCTTGGACTCGATCTTGTAGCTCACGGGCTGGTAGGAGGTCCACCAGGCGGTGCCCTGGATGTGCTCCTGGGGCGGGGAGACCTGGACGTAGCCGAACCCGGCGGGCCCGATCGTGCTCGTGCACTCGGCGGCGACAGCGTCCCAGGTCCACTGGAACATGTTGAGGACGACGTTCCCGCGGCCGTTCTCGGACGCGACCACGGGGGAGGGCGTGGGCGCCTTGGCCGCGGCGGGCACGGCCCCGGCGACGAGCCCCGACGTGACCACGGCGAGCGCCGTGAGCCCGGCGAGAAGTCTGCGCCGCGGCTTCGTGCGGACCGGTCTGGTTGTTCGGCTGAGCATCATTGCTGCGTTCTCCGTTTCGGTGCTGCGCACAGCCCCGCATCGGCGCGTGGCTGCCCGTCCTTCGCCCCGGCGTCGGCGCCGGCACGTCTACCGCTTCCCCTGCCATCGCTCCGGTCCGATCGACCGGCCGAGCCCACTCCCCTGCCACTTTGCAGAGATTTGCGGGTTCTTGCTGAAAGATTACACAGACGGATGGGACGTGTCAGCCCTTTCGGACACGCAAGAAGGTTGCAGGTCGCTCACGGCAGCGTCGGCACCGCCGCGAGCAGCTCGCGCGTGTACGCGGCGGCCGGACGGGTCAGCACCTGGCGCGTGGGGCCGGCCTCGACGACCTCTCCCCCGCGCAGCACCACGGTCTCCTCGCACAGCTGCCCGACGATCGCCATGTCGTGGCTGACCAGGACGAGCGTGAGCCCCAGCTCGCTCTGGAGCCGGCGGAGCAGGTCCATGACCTGCTCGCGGACCGACACGTCGAGCGCACTCACGGGCTCGTCGCCCACCAGGACCGACGGCGAGGGCGCGAGGGCTCGGGCGATCGCGATGCGCTGACGCTGGCCGCCCGAGAACTGGGCCGGGTACTTGGTCCGGGCGTCGGGGTCGAGGCCCACCCACCCCAGCACCTCGTCGACGCGCGCCGACACGTCGCCGCCGATCTTGAGCGAGCGCAGCGGCTCGGCGACGATCCGGGCGACCGTCATGCGCGGGTCGAGCGACGTGCGCGGGTCCTGGAGGACGACCTGGACCTCGCGCCGGTACCGCCGCATGAGCGCTCGGTCCCGGCGGTCCAGGGGCGCGCCGCGGTAGGAGACCGTGCCGCTCGTGGGGCTGTCGAGCCCGAGCAGCAGGCGCAGGAGCGTCGACTTCCCCGCGCCCGACTCCCCCACGATCCCCACGCTGCGCCCCGCACGGACCGCGAGGTCGACGCCCGCGAGCGCCGCCGTCGGAGGCGTGCGGCGCGATCCCCCGAACTCGCGCCACACCCCGTCGAGCGCGACGAACGGTGGGGCGTCACTCCCGGGGTTCCGGTCACCCCCGGCAAGCAGGGCGTCACCCTCGGCGGGCTGGTCGCTCATCGGTCCTCCTGGGTGGTCGGGTGCAGGGTGGTCGGGTGCAGGGTCGGCAGGTGGGTCACGGCGCGCGCGGCGGCGAGCAGCGAGCGCGTGTAGGGGTCCTCGGGCGAGTCGAGGGCGCGGGCCACGGTCGTGGCCTCGACGACCTGCCCGTGCCGCATGACGACGAGGTCGCGCGCGACGCGGGCGACGACCGGCAGGTCGTGCGACACGAACACCAGGGCGGTCCCGGTGCGCTCGATGAGGTCGTCGAGCAGGTCGAGGATCTCGGCCTGGACGGTCACGTCGAGGGCCGTGGTGGGCTCGTCGGCGATGAGCACGTCGGGCTCGCACGCGAGCGCCATGGCGAGGCACGCGCGCTGGCGCTGGCCACCGGAGAGCTGCCAGGGGTAGGACCCGAGGATGCGTTCGGTGTCGTCGAGGCGCACGAGGCGGCACAGGTCGGCGGCGAGCTCGGCGGCCCGTGCGCGCGAGACCTTGCGGTGCAGGCGCAGCGGCCCGGCGATCTGCCGGCCTATCGTCATGAGGGGGTCGAGCGCCGTGAGGGGCTCCTGGAAGACCATCGCGATGCGGGCCCCGCGCACGCGGCGCATGGCCTTCTCCCCGAGGGGCAGCAGGTCGGTCCCGTCGAGCAGGACCTGCCCGGTCGCGGTCATGCCGTCGGGCAGCAGCCCGAGGATCGCGGCCGCGGTGAGCGACTTGCCCGAGCCGGACTCGCCGATCACGCCGAGCCGCTCGCCGGGGGCGACGTGCCAGCTCACGTGGTCGAGCAGCACCCGGCCCGACGACGTCCGTACCGTCAGGTCGCGCACCTCGAGCCCGGTGGTGCTCGTCGCGGGAGCGGTCGTGCGCGTCATCGGTCGCCTCGCAGGCTCGGGTCGGTCCGTTC
Organism: Oerskovia paurometabola; assembly: GCF_016907365.1. Taxonomy (NCBI): domain Bacteria; kingdom Bacillati; phylum Actinomycetota; class Actinomycetes; order Micrococcales; family Cellulomonadaceae; genus Oerskovia; species Oerskovia paurometabola. Next base: position 3,530,660 of record NZ_JAFBBV010000001.1, read on the forward strand.
GCGGATGCCGTCACCCAGGAGGTTCAGGCCGAGCACGGTCCACGCGATGAGCAGCCCGGGCAGGATCGCGCCGAGCGGCTGGACCGCGACGGACTTCTGGGCGGCGCTGAGCAGCCGCCCCCAGGACAGGGCGGTCGGCGAGCCGAGCCCCAGGTAGGACAGCGACGCCTCGGCGAGGATCGCGCCGCCCGCGAGCAGCATGAGCTGCACCAGCAGGGTGGGGGCCACGTTGGGCAGCACGTGGCGCAGGATCGTCCCCCACCATCCGGTGCCCGACGCCGTCGCTGCCGTCACGTAGTCCTCGCGCAGCACGCGCGCGGCGTTGACCCGCGTGACGCGCGCGATCACCGCGGCCCCCGAGATGCCGATCGCGACGACGGCCGAGGTCAGCGACGCACCGCGGACGGTCACGATGAGCATGGCCAGCAGCAGGGTCGGGAAGGCGATCATCAGGTCGATGACGTTGAGGAGCGCGACGTCGGCCCACCGGGTGGTCGCCGCGGCGACCACGCCGATCGCGATGCCCAGCACGCCCGCGATGACGACCGACGCGATCGCCACGGTCATCGCGACCGTGGCCCCGCCCATGAGCTGGCTCAGCAGGTCGCGTCCGAGGCGGTCGGTGCCCGCCCAGAACTGGGCGCTCGGTCCCTCGAGCCGCCCGCCCGTGCCGGCCGCGCCCACGCCCACGTCGTACGGCGTCCAGAAGACCGCGACGACACCGACCACGACGACCAACCCGACCATGACCAGACCCGCGACGAACGACGGGCTGACGCTCCGCCGTCGGGCACGCTTGGCACCACCGTCCCCGGGCGACGGCACGAGCACGCCCTCCTCCCGCGCCGGGGCCATGCGCCCGGATCCTTCGACGACGGGGATCTCCCCGCCCAGGTCGATGCTCATCGTGCGCCTCCGAGGGCAGAACCGGCACGCAGCCGGGGGTCGATGCCGCGCTGGGCGAGGTCGACCAGGAAGTTCGTGACGAGGACCAGGACCGTCAGGCCCAGGACGAGGGCCTGCACGACAGGCAGGTCGCGCCCCGCGACCGACGACACCAGGAGCGTGCCGAGGCCCGGCAGCGCGAAGACGTTCTCCACGACCACGGCCCCCAGCAACGACGTCGCGAGCTCGATGCCGAGGATCGCGACGACCGGGACCGCGCCGTTGCGCAGACCGTGGCGCGCCAGGGCGTGCCACCGGCCGTAGCCGAGGGATCGGGCGGTGCGGACGTAGTCCTGGTCCAGGACGTCGAGCGTCGCCGACCGCACGTAGCGGACCATGACCGACGACATGGCGATCGCCACGGTCGCCACCGGCAGGACGAGCGACCGCACGGCCGCCGCGGGGTCCTCCCAGCCCTGGCGCGGGAACCCGCCGGGCGGCAGGACCCCCGCCTCGAGCGCGAAGACCCACACCAGGATGACGCCGACCCAGAAGACCGGCACCGCGACGCCGAGCTGGGACACGGCCGAGACCGCGACCCCCACGACGCCGCGGCGCTTGACCGCCGCGACCACGCCGAGCGGCACTGACACGAGCACCGAGACCGCGAACGCCGCGAGGCTCAGCGGCAGCGTGATCGGGAGCTTGCTCGCGATCAGCTCCCCCACGGGCAGGCGCGAGACGAACGACGTCCCGGCGCTGCCCGAGAACAGTCCCGCGACCCACTGCCCGTACTGCGTCCACAGGGGCTGGTCGGTGCCGAGGTCGGCACGCAGCTGGTCGAGCTGGTCGCTCGTGGTGCCCACGCCGAGCGACGTGCCCGCGCTGTCCCCCGGCAGGAACCGGAGGACGGCGAAGACCACGACGCTCGCGAGGACCAACGACAGCAGCAGCGTGCCGACGCGCGTCAGGAGGTAGCGGGACATGGGTGCTCGGTCAGCCTTCCCGCACGATGTCGGCGACGTAGAAGCTCTCCGTCACCTGGTTCACCGGGAAGCCCGTGATCTCGGCGCGCGCGACCCGGATCTGCGGGTCGAGGTACAGCCAGGCGCTCGCCGCTTCCTGCCCGATGGTCTCGTTGACCTGGGTCAGCAGGGCCGTCTGCTCGTCGGTCGTGGCCGCCTGGTCGGCGTCCGCGACCCACTGCTGGACGTCCTTGTTGTCGTAGCCCCAGTAGAAGTCCGGGTTGGCGTACCAGACGACGTCGCGCGGGTTCACGTGGCCCATGAGCGTGGTCTGGAAGTCGTGGTCCGTGTAGATCTTCTGGTACCAGGTCGCGTCGTCGACCGGGTTGAGCGTGAGCGTGACGCCCACGGCCTTCAGGTCCGCCTGGAGGAGCTGGGCGATGGTCTCGGACGGGTCGCCCGCGACGTAGTCGACCGCGATGCTCAGGCCGCTCACGCCGGCCTGCGCGAGCAGGTCCTTCGCGACCTGCGGGTCGTACGCGTGCACGTCGGCCTGGTCGACGAACCACGGGTCGGTCGGCGGGACCATCGAGCCGATGACCTGACCGCGCCCGTCCCACACGGCGTCGAGGATCTTCTCGCGGTCGATCGCCTGGTAGAGCGCCTGGCGGACACGGACGTCGTCGAACGGGGCGACGCGGTCGTTGAACGCCCAGATCTGCTTGGTCGTCGAGGTGCCCTCGGTGATGGTGAACTCGTCGTTCCCCTCGAACTGCAGGAGCTGGTCCGGGGAGTCCTCCGCGATGACCAGGTCGAGGTCGCCGGTCAGGAGCGCGTTGTTGAGCGCGGTCGTGTCCTGGAAGAAGCGGAACGTGACGCCCGAGTTCTTGGCGGGCTCGCCCCAGTAGGCGTCGTTGCGCTCGATCGTGAGGTGGTCGCCCTGCGTCCACTCGACGAAGCGATACGGGCCCGTGCCGTTGTCACTCGTCAGCTCGGTGTCGCCGTCCCGCACGATCGTGACCGACGCGAGGTAGAACGGCAGCGACTGGCTGCGGCGCGACAGGTCGAGCTGGACCGTGGCGTCGTCGGGGGCCGTGATCGCGGAGATGACCGACAGGTCGTTCTTGCGCGCGCTCTTGGACTCGGGCGCGATGGTCTGCGAGATGCTCCACACGACGTCCTGCGCGCTCAGCGCGGACCCGTCGTGGAACGTCACGCCCGGCTGCAGGTGGAACGTGTAGACGAGGCCGTCCTCGGACACGTCCCAGTCCTTCGCGAGCGTCGGGACCACCTCGCCGGCGACGTCGACCGAGGTCAGGCCCTCGAAGACGTTGCGCGTCATGGTCTGCGAGACGCCCGAGCTGCCGCCGACGTTGCGGACCAGTCCGGTGGGCTCGTTGGTCGAGCCGATGACGATCTCGGCGTCAGCGCCTGCCGCGGCGCTGCTGCTCGCGCTGCCGGACCCGCCCGAGCCGCACGCGGCGAGCAGGAGGGTCGTCGCCAGGACCGCGGCGGCTGCCTTGAGGGTTCTCATGGGGGTTCTTCCGTTCCAGGAGGTGCAGCGGGGCTGCACGGGGACCACCCCGCTCCCGCGACCTGGGTCACGGGACGAGGTGGTGAGGGGTTCGTGGAGCGCGGTCGTCCGACCCGTGGCGGGGGCCGGGGCGGCGGAGACCGGGAGGGCTCGGGCGTCACGAGCGCGGCCGACGGTGCGGGGCGCTGCGATCACGGGGCACGACGACGCGTGCGACGGGAGAGCCGGAGGATCAGACCTGTGCGTCAGGGGCGGTCACGTCGGGGAGCACCCGCGACGGACGCCGCCTGTCAGCGGCTGTTCAGAGACAGCGACAACAGCGGGCGGCGCTCGTCGAGCCGTGCCGTCCGGTGCTGGGGGTGCGCGTGGAAGCGCTCAGGTCGAGAAACATGATGCGACAACTATCTCACCGACCATGCGGTATGGATGCGCACGAACGGTGTGGCGGTCGTCACGTCCCCGGTCCCGCTGCTAGGGTCGCCGAGCCGAGCGTGAGCTCGCCTGGGTCGTCGATGGAGCACTCATGCTGCGTGTCACCGTGCCTGTCCGGGTCCTCGTCCGCCGCCTCGCGCTGGCGATCGCGATCCTGGCCGTCCTGCACCTCCTGGCCAACTTCCTCGAGAAGGGCGCCGACCTGCACGGCGGCGTGATCGAGCCGCTCGTCCACTACTTCAGCATGGACGAGGAGGTCAACGTCCCCACCTGGTTCACCGTGGTCCTGCTGGCCTCGACGGGACTCGTGACGGGGGACCTGCTGCACGTCGAGCCCGTCCCGGCGCGACGGTGGGCCTGGGGGCTCATCGCGTTCGTGCTCCTGTACCTGTCGATCGACGAGATGACGAGCTTCCACGAGCACCTGGGCACCTCGCTCGAAGAACATTTCCGTAGCATCGCGGACCTGCCCTTCAACGGCTGGATCGCGTTCTACGGCCCGCTCGCGCTCGTCGTGGCCGCGATCGTCGTCCCGCTCCTGTGGGGACTGCCGAGCAGGTTCCTGCGCCCCATGGCGCTCGCCGGGGTCCTCTACGTGGCCGGTGCCGTCGGCTTCGAGGCGATCGCGGGGCTGCTGGAGGACCAGGGCTTCGACCGGGCGACGTTCGTCGGGCAGCTCGCGGTGCTCGGCGAGGAGAGCCTCGAGATGGTCGCGGTGCTCGTGTTCCTCGTGGCCGTGGTGCGCTACCGCGACGCCCTCGACGGGGGCGTCGCCGCCGTCGAGGGGCGCTCGTCCTCGGCGGGGGCGCCCGACGACGGGACCACACTTCATCCTTGACCCTCTCCCGCCCAGGCGCCCACGATGCAAGAGCGGCCTCTCGACGGGGCCGCGCACCAGCGGCAGGGGACCTCGATGACGACTCCGGCGGAGACGAGCAGCGCCCCGCGCCAGCTCCCCTCCCTCACGGCGATCCGCGCGGTCGCCGCCGCGGCGGTCCTGGTGTTCCACCTGGACTACTGGCAGGTGCTCGACATCCCCGGGGCGTACTACGGCAGCACCGGGGTCGCGCTGTTCTTCGTGCTCTCGGGCTTCATCCTCACGTGGACCGCCAACCCCGCGCTCCCCCGCAGCGGCTTCTACCTGCGCCGCGTCGCGCGGATCTACCCCGACCACCTCGTGACGCTGGTCGCGGCCCTCGTCATCGCCCTGGTCCTGGGCAGCCCGCCCGTGACCGGGCGCATCATCGGCGCCAACGTCCTGCTGCTCCAGGCCTGGTCCCTGGACCCCACGGTCGTGTACGGGCTCAACGGCGTCGCGTGGTCGCTGTCGTGCGAGCTCGCGTTCTACCTCGCCTTCCCGTTCCTCCTGCCGCTGCTGCGGCGCTGGTCGCCACGGACCCGGCTCGTGGTGACCCTCGTGGCGCTCGCGATCCCGCTCGTCGCGACGGTCGCGGCCCCCACGACGTACCAGGTGCTCTACCACTTCCCCCTCGCCCGGTTCCCCGAGTTCGTGCTGGGCGTCGTCGCGGGGCTCGCGTTCGTCGAGGGCCACCGGTCACGGGTCCCGTGGGCCGGGGTGCTCGGGATCCTCGCCGCGGTGCTCGTCGCGGCCGAGCTCACGCACGCGACCGAGGCCGTGGCCCGGGTCGCACTCGTCCTGCCGTTCGCGCTGTTCCTCATGCTCTGCGCCGAGCGCGACCTGCGGGGCCGGCGGTCGGTGCTGACGCACCGCGTCCTGATCGTCGCGGGCTCGGCGTCGTACGCGTTCTACCTGGTGCACGAGCTCGTGATCCGTCGCGTGCTCGACACCCCCCTGACGGGGGTGCTCGCCGCGGTCGTCATCACGGTCGCCGCCGCGGTGCTGGCCTACGCGCTCTACCGGTTCGTCGAGGAGCCCGCCCGCCACCTGATCGTGAACCGCTGGGGGCGGCGGCGCGTCCCGGCCCCGGCGGCCGCACCGGAGACGGCTACCGCTTCGACGTCCCCACCGTCGCCGCCGCGCTGACGTCTCCCGTGATGACCGCGTCGATGAGCTGGCGCGCCCAGGCGAGCACCTCCATGCCCCGCAGCGGACGACCTCCGATGCGCGCCGTCGTCGGGAAGGGGACGAGGAACGCGCGGATCGCGGGCTTGAGCATGGTGCCCGGGTAGAGGCGCTTGAGGCGCAGCTCGGCGGACTCCGGGAGGTCGACGGGCGCGAAGCGCACGAACTTGCCCTGCGCCGTGACGTCGGCGAGCCCTGCGCGGCGCGCATGGTTGCGGAAGTCCGCGACGGCGAACAGGGCCTCGACGACCTCCGGGAGCGCGCCGTAGCGGTCGACGAGCTCGGCCCGCACCTCGGCGAGCGCGGGCTCGTCCTGGGCCGCCGCGATCTTGCGGTACGCCTCGAGGCGCAGGCGCTCGTGCGCGATGTAGTCGTGCGGGATGTGCGCGTCCACGGGCAGCTCGATCGAGACCTCGGGCGCTTCCTCCTCGACCTCGCCCTTGAACGACGCCACGGCCTCGCCGACCATGCGCACGTACAGGTCGAACCCGACGCCTGCGATGTGCCCCGACTGCTCGCCGCCCAGCAGGTTGCCCGCACCGCGGATCTCGAGGTCCTTCATGGCGATCTGCATGCCCGCGCCGAGGTCCGTGTTGGCGGCCATGGTCGCGAGGCGGTCGTGCGCGGTGTCGGTCAGCGGGCGCTCGGGCGGGTACAGGAAGTACGCGTACGCGCGCTCGCGCCCACGACCCACACGACCGCGGAGCTGGTGGAGCTGGGACAGGCCCAGCATGTCGGCGCGCTCCAGGATGAGCGTGTTGGCGTTGGAGATGTCGAGGCCGGTCTCGATGATCGTGGTGCAGACCAGGACGTCGAGCTCCTTCTCCCAGAACGCCGTGATCGTCTGGTCGAGCTGGGCCTCGCTCATCTTGCCGTGCGCGACGCCGATGCGGGCCTCGGGGACGAGCTCGCGCAGGCGCTGGGCCGTGCGGTCGATCGTCTCGACCTTGTTGTGCACGTAGAACACCTGGCCCTCGCGCAGCAGCTCGCGGCGGATCGACGCAGAGATCTGCTTCTCCTCGTACGCGCCCACGTACGTGAGCACGGGGTGGCGCTCCTCGGGCGGGGTCGCGAGCGTCGACATCTCGCGGATGCCCGTGACGGCCATCTCGAGCGTGCGCGGGATGGGGGTCGCGCTCATCGCGAGCACGTCGACGTTGGTCCGGAGCTGCTTGAGCGTCTCCTTGTGCTCGACGCCGAACCGCTGCTCCTCGTCGATGATGACCAGGCCCAGGTCCTTGAACTTGATGGACCCCGAGATGATGCGGTGCGTGCCGATCACGACGTCGACCGACCCGTCCTTGAGCCCCTCGACCGTTTCCTTGGACTCGGCCTCGGTCTGGAAGCGCGAGAGCGCCTTGACCGTCACGGGGAACGCCGAGTAGCGCTCGGCGAACGTCTGGAAGTGCTGCTGGACCAGGAGCGTCGTGGGCACGAGGACCGCGACCTGCTTGCCGTCCTGCACGGCCTTGAACGCCGCGCGGACCGCGATCTCGGTCTTGCCGTACCCGACGTCGCCACACACGAGCCGGTCCATGGGGACCGGCTTCTCCATGTCGGCCTTGACCTCGTCGATCGTGACGAGCTGGTCGGGCGTCTCGACGTACGCGAACGCGTCCTCGAGCTCGCGCTGCCACGGGGTGTCGGGGCCGAACGCGTGCCCCTGCGTGGCCATGCGGGCGCTGTAGAGGCGGATGAGCTCGCCCGCGATCTCCTTGACGTGCTTGCGCGCCTGGCTCTTGGTCTTGGCCCAGTCCGAGCCGCCCATCTTGTTCAGGCTGGGCGACTCGCCGCCCGTGTACTTGGTGACCTGGTCGAGCTGGTCGGAGGGCACGAACAGGCGGTCGCCCGGCTGGCCGCGCTTGCTGCTGGCGTACTCGATGACGAGGTACTCGCGCGTCGCGGCGTTGCCGCCCGTGCCGAGCGTGCGCTGCACGAGCTCGACGAACTTCCCCACGCCGTGCTGCTCGTGCACCACGTAGTCGCCCGCGCGCAGTGCGAGGGGGTCGACGACGTTGCGCCGCCGCGAGGGCATCTTGCGCATGTCGCGCGTGCTCGACCCCTGGCGCCCCGTGAGGTCCGACTCGCTGAACACCGCGAGCTTCAGGTCGGGCGCGACGAAGCCCGGCCCCACGGGCGCGGGCGTCACGAGCACGACGCCGCCCTCGGGCTCGGTGTCGATCGACGCGACCAGGCGCGCTGCGGTGTCGACCGCGGACAGCTGCTCGGTCATGCGGCGTGCGGGGCCGTGACCCTCGGTCGTCAGGACCAGGCGCCAGCCCGCGTGCTGGAGAGAGCGCAGGTCGTCGAGCGCCCGCTCGACGTCGCCGCGGTAGGACTCGACGTTGCGCGCCGGCACGGTGAAGGTGGTCACGCCGTCCGTGCCCATGCCCGACGTCGGACCCTCGCCTCCCGGGAGCGCCTCGCCCGGGTGCGCCTCGCCGTCGGGGGTGGCGCCCTCGTCGAGGCCGAACGGGCTGAGCGTCCACCACCCGAGGCCGCGACGCTCGGCGACGTCGTGGACGTCGGCGAACGTCTCGAACGACGCGGCCGAGAGGTTGATCGGGGTCGAGCCGCCTGCGGCCGCACCGGTCCAGGCGGCGGCGAGGAACTCCTCGGTCGTCGCGACGAGGTCGTGCGCGCGGCGGCGCACGCGCTCGGGGTCGTTGATGATCAGCAGGGCGTCGTCGGGGACGAGGTCCAGGACGGGCAGCATGCGGTCGACGAGGACCGGGGCGAGGGACTCCATGCCCTCCACGGCGATGCCGGCGGCGAGCTTGTCGAGCATGTCGGTCGCGCCGGGCAGCGTCTCGATCAGCTCCGCCGCGCGGGCGCGCACCGCGTCCGTCAGGAGGATCTCGCGGCACGGCGGCGCCCACACGCCGTGGTCCGCGATCTCGAGGCTGCGCTGGTCCGCAACCGCGAACCAGCGGATCTCGGTGACCTCGTCGCCCCAGAACTCGACGCGCAGCGGGTGGTCCTCGGTCGGGGGGAAGACGTCGAGGATGCCGCCGCGCACCGCGAACTCGCCGCGCCGCTCGACCATGTCCACACGCTGGTAGGCGGCCGCGCTCAGGCGCTCGGCGACGTCGGTGAGGTCGGCCGTCTCGCCCGTGCTGAGCTCGACAGGCTCCAGGTCGCCGAGGCCCTCGACGACGGGCTGGAGCAGAGCGCGCACCGGCATGACCAGGACGCGCACGGGGCCGGACTGGCTGACCTCGCTGGTCGGGTGCGCGAGGCGGCGGAACACCGCGAGCCGCTTGGCGACCGTGTCGCTGCGCGGCGACAGGCGCTCGTGCGGCAGCGTCTCCCAGGCGGGCAGGACCGCGACCAGGTCGCCCAGCTCGTCGGGCAGGTACGCGCGCACGCTCGCGGCGAGCTCGTCGGCCTCGCGTCCCGTCGCGGTCACGACGACGAGGGGGCGGGAGCCCTGGGCGGGGGCGCCCTTCTCTGCCCCGGTGGTCTCCCCGGTCGCGGTCGCCCCCGCCATCGCGGCGAGCAACGGCGGGCGCACGCCCACCGGGCCGACGACGTCGACCGCGCCCCGCAGGCGCACGTGCTCGACGACCGCGCGCGCGGTCGGGTCGGCCAGGAGGGCGGGCAGGATTCCGGTGAGGTTCATGAGTTCCTTCGAGCAGGGTCACCGACGGCGTGGGCGTCCACGGGCGCAGGCCCGGGCAGGTGTGGACGTCGTTCGACACGACCCGCAGCGAGGCACGGGCGCGCCGGAACAGCACGAGCGGCCCGGACCGAGGTGAAGACGGTCCGGGCTGAGGGTGCGAGCACCAGGTTACGCCGAGGGGGTGACAGGGGGCGCGGTGGTTCGTGAGATGGCGGGGTGGGATCAGATCTGCGCGCGGCCGCGACGGGCGAGGCCCCCGCGTGCGTTGTCAAGGCGCACAGTGCTAGAGCCTAGAAATCTGCTCCCGAGCAATGTCGAGCAGCCCCGGCGCGGCCATCTCGCACCACCGCTCCACGTAGTCCAGGTCAGGCAATGGAAAGAAGGCATCACGGTTCGTCAGTCGCCACTCTAGATACCTGGAATCATCTAGATACGGATCCTCTGAACGGTTCGCCAGCGGCAGGACAACCCGAGCCGCACTCTCCCGCAGCAGCTCGCGGTCAGGCGCAGAGAGAACATCGAGCAGCATCGTCGTCTTGTAGACGGTCGTCGCGATGTTGTACATCTCCCATCCCACCGGCCCGTAGCCCCCCTCGGCACCGACGCAGGCCATCTCTCTCATTTCGCCACCATCGATCAACGAGAACATCCGACCAACGGTCTCAAATCGCAGCCACACGGCGGCACCCTTGCCCTGGTCGTTCGACCTCACCCACCCCGAAGGCGCGCCGCTCAACCGCTTCATCCCCAGCGCCTTGAACTGACCGTCGAGTCGACGCATCACCGCAGTTCTCGCCGCCGCGCGACTGAGTAGTTGTGACGCCATCAGTGCCCTACCAACACTCTCGGGGCTCCATAGCGCTTCGAGATCCACCTGCCCTTGACCTTCCGCCTGCTACCTATCGGGACCGAGCCGTTTCGCCGTGGGGCCAGCAGAGCCATTGCGCCCCGAGTACGCGATAGTTGACGATCCGCGATCAGATACAATTCGCCAGAAAATGGGGGACACACGGACAGCGGCTTTGCAGGAGAAGCGCATCCGCGGTCATCCGACCGCCGTCACTTCACCTGATCACGATTCAAGAAGACTGAGGTTCAGTCCAAGGGGAGATCGAGAGCGAGTCAAACTCAACATGAACAAAGCGCCCACCCCAATCCCATTCAACGTCAACCGCAAGACGCGCATTCGAGCTTGGATTCGATTGTTGAATTTGCGAAATCTCCGTAGCTCCGGGTGAAAGCGACTGATCCTCACCGAGTTCCAGCGATCGAATATCTGCAGAGTACTCAACCAAGTATACTGGTGAAAATTCTACCGAAACCAGTTTTGGCGCATCCAGATCGGACCTAACTCGACCAGCACCGTCCCAGATGTAGTCAAACATCAATCGCATTGCGTATCCAAAGTTGGGGAAATCAATCCCGACGATATAGCACTCCTGGAAGGACGTCCAGTGCGCAAGGATCGCGTCCAGGCCCAGAGGGTCACTAGCCGTCATCTCGAGAACATCCGAATCCCGTGTGACGTTGACCTACTGCCAACGTTGCCGTGTCGGTCTAGTTCTGCACCATGCCGGTTGTTTACTCGAAGATCCCATTGCCCGTTGCGCCTCATGATCCTCACCGTCTCCTTGCCGTTCGTAAACAGGTAACCCTTCTTGTTCCTCGCAAGGCCACTCTTGAACCCATCTTCTCGAAGGATGGTACGCACGGAAATCAGATTCCGCTTGCTAACATCACCGTTAGCATACAACTTTCTCAGACCTGCGGACGCGTCCTTCAGCCCAGTAGGACATGCCGTGTTGTGGACAAGCTGCTCGGGCTCGCCCGCGCGAGCGGATACAAAGAAGGTGTGCGGGCCTGACACATGGAGGTTGAAGACTTGTTGATCGTCGAACTTCCCGAGGTCCTCGACTGACTCGATCGCCCAATCGCCCCCTTCGGAATCCAGGAGCAAGTCACCGACGCTTAGATCAAGAGCCTCCGTCCACCCGCGACCTTCAACCCAGTAGGGATGGTTATCTGTCGCGATTACCGGATCGCTTGCACCCTGCACCAAGATTGCAACCAACCGTTTTGTACCAGTGTCGTCGATCGGTGCGATAACGGTCTCTTCTGAGGAGACTCCGGTAATCGGGTCTCTCGAAAGGATCACATCTCCGGCCTCGATCATCTCGATGGGCAACTGCACTCCGCCTGCCATCAGAACAAGCGTTCCGGCGACAAAACTGCACTGCGGAGGCTTTCGCGGCTTCGCTATTGCGGAACGAGCCGTCTTTGTTGCCGATCGCGCCTTCTGTCCGGCCTTGGCCGCGACAGAGGCAACCTTGAATCCTGCGCGCACTCCCGCACCAGCACCAACCATCTGCGCGGCCGCGCTGACGGCCATCTCAAGGGCCTTGCCCTTATTGCCCGACGCAGCGTAGGCGACGGCTGAGATGCCACCAGCTGCGGCGCCGATCGGGCCAGGAATCCAGGAGGCGACTTCGCCAACCTTGGCGATGCCCTTGACGAGGCCCTTCCAAGTGAACGTCCCGCCGAGGTCGGTGCAGTTGACGGGGTCGGCGTTGCAGTAGTCGTAGTTGTTGGCGGAACCACCGGCGACGGGGTCGACGGACAGGAAGCGGCCGGTGGCGGGGTGGTAGAGGCGGACGCCCATGAGGATGACGCCGGCGGGGGTGTCGGCATTACGTTGTGCGGCGCCGAGCCATCCGTAGCGGGCGGGTGGGGCGTTGCTCGTCGCCCCGCTGGTCATGGGTTGAGGGATGCCGAACTCGTCGAAGGACGTGAACCGCAGCTCGGTGAACGTGGCCGTCGTGGCGCCGTCGGCGATGGGCAGGGTGGCGGTGATGTCGCCGTGGAGGTCCACGAGCTGGAGGACGCGCTCCCCGCTTTTGCCGGTCTGGACGGCCAGTGCTCCGTCCATGCCCTCGACGTACCGGGTGAGGTTGTCCGGCAGGGTCGCGTCGTTGACGATCCACGAGGGCTCGTCGCCGTCGCCGTCGTAGTGGTTGATGGTCTCGGTCGAGTTGGCCCATGCGTTGTTGACCCATTCGAACGTGTCCTGGGTGTCGAAGCGCATCAGGGGGTCCAGGCCCCACTGGGTGCGCTTGGTCCCGGGGACTTCCTGCGTCGCGACGAGGTCGTTGACGAAGTAGGACGTCGAGGCAGTCTTGGTGCCGTTCTCGGTCGGCATCGAGGTGATGCGCCCCAGCTGGTCATACGCCCACGTGTTCCCGCCAGGCTCCGACGTGGAGACCAGTCGGTCGGCAGTGTCGTAGGTCGAGGTGACGGTGGTCGCCCCCGTAGTGCCGGGGCACGCAGCGGCCGCCGCGCTGGTCGCGGTGGTGAACGACGTGCGGTTGGTGTGGTTGTCGAACCCATAGGTACGACTCGTGCACTGGTTGGTCGCGCCGGACTTGTCGTTGACCGAGGTCAGGCGTCCGAGGCGGTCGTAGGAGTAGTCGCGCACGTTGGCGGGAGTGGTGTGCCGGATCCACTGGCCCCGGTGGTTCTCGACCACCGAGTCCGCCGCGATCACCGTTCCGTCGCTTGTCCGCGTGTAGCTGCGGGCGACCGGGACGCGGGCGGTGTCGTAGGTCATGGTGAGGGTGACTCCACCGGGCAGGGTCTGGGACTCGAGCTGACCGTCGGCTCCCCACGTCGGGATGATCGTTCCCGCGACGGAGTCGGCGAGCTTGGTGACGTACCCGCGCGGGTCTGCGGCCCGGTCGTACTCGTAGGACCGGGTCGTGCCGATCGAGTCGGTGACCTTGGTCGGTTGCCCGTACCGGTCGTACTCGGACTTCGTCCAGCCTCCGTTCGCGTCGGTGTACTTGATGAGGCGACCAAGACGGTCGTACTCCTTGACCACGCTCGCGGTCTCAGCCCCCGAGGCGTTGACCGAGGCGTTCTTGACGATGTCACCGGTCGGGCCGTCGTACGTCGTCGTGGTCTTCGCGATCGTGGCGCCAGCAGCTGCGGAGCCGCCCGCGATCTGCACGCCGGTGACGCGGTCGGCGGCGTCGTAAGTGGTGGTCGTGGTCCGGGTGACCAGGCTCACGCCGGCACCCACGCTCTCACTGATGACGGTCGGCGAACCGAACCCGTTGTACGCCTCGGTGCGCTTGACCGTCAGGTCGCTGCTCATGCGGGCCGGGTCGTGCCCCGTAACCGGTCCCCCAGCGAAGGTCAAGCACGGTTGCCCGGCCCACTCGGGCTTGTTCTGGCAGCGAGCGTCCGAAGCCTCGGTGCCTGCGGAGTAGAAGACCGACTTCACCGTCGCCGCGTCGGTGCCCGTCGAGCCGGGCTTGCGGGACTCGATCGCACGGCCGCGAGCGTCGTAGAGGACGACCGAGGAGAGGGCCATGGGTTGTCCGGCGTCGACCGTGATCTTGGTTGCTTGCTTGTGCACCCACCCCGACGTCGGGTCCAGCGCAGGCTTGCCGTCGACCGGCGTGTACTCGTTCGTGGTGATGATCGGGTCGATCAACGGGTCGGCGAGCGGATCAGCCCCGGCGGTGAACGGGTCGATGCCCGCGCTGGTGCTCCTAGTGAGCAGGTGCGCGGCAGCCCCCTCCGGGTTGCCCTCGTCGTAGACGTTGAGGGTGCGGGGGCGCAGCAGGCGAACGTCGTTCGGGTCGTTCGCGACCGCGAGCCGCTGGACCGGACCGGTCTCGGTGAGGACGTCGAGCCCGTCCGGGCTGTACGTCGAGCGGGAGTCCAGCAAGACCGACAGCTCGAGTCCCGTCTTGTTGTCCAACCCCCAGTCCGTGAGCATGGTCGCCGCGTTCGGGAGCTTGCGCAGCGCCAGGAGGCGGTTGGTCGCGTCCAGGGTGCGCACGGTGTTGCCAAAGCGGTCGTACTCCGCCGTGTCGATGAAGCCCTCGATCGGCGCGTCCTTGCCCGCAGGGCTCGCGGTGTTGACCTCGCGCCCCGAGGAGTTCAGGTAGTGCACCGTCGCGGGCTTGTACCCGTCCTTGCCCGGCGCGGTCTCCGTCGCGGTCGTGACCGCCGGGACGTCCTGAGGGCCGAAGATCGCGGTGGCATCAGTAGGCCCGTCGGACTGCGCCCACGTCGCCAGCGCAGCCGCGTTGAGGTCGTAGGGGCCGCCCTTGGCCCGGGTCAGCGGCACGTTGTATACGACCGTGGTCGTGTTGTCGGGGCCGAGCTGGTCCTTGGTGCCCGGCGTGAGCGACGCACGCTTGACGGTCAGCAACCGGCCAGGACCGGCGTCGATGAGGTCGCCGGAGCCCGTCCGGGACGCACCACCCGGCCCGTAGCCGAACGTGTAGGGCTCCTCACCCGGCGCCGTGACCGTCGTCAGGCGACCGGCGGCGTCGTAGGCGTACCTGGTGACCAGCGCCGGGGCGCCCGCCGCTTCGATGCGCGGGTCGCGCGCCTCGACGAGCTGCCCCTTCGCGTTGTACTTGTACGCGGCGATCGGGATCTTGACGACGGCAGTGCCGTTCCACGTCCAGACCGACGCGCTCATGACCTGCCCGGCAAAGTTGCCCGGCGCGCTCGCCGTGGCGGTCGTCGAGGAGGCGTAATCGAGGTCCATGACCTCGCACCCCCGCGCCGGGGTCGCGCTCGTGCAGGCCTGCAGGTTCCCCGTCGTGAGATTCTGCCAACCGTCCACGCCCGGTTCGATGGGCGCGATGATCCTTGTAAGCCGCTGCACCCCGTTGACCGGCGTGTACACGTGCCGCGACTGCCCTGCCGCAGCGGGCGGTGCCGACGTCAGCACCGGGAAGTCTCCCGACGCCCCGGGCCGTGTGAACAACGTGACCGTGCCGTCGATCTCGGTGAGCTTCCACTCGTTGGCCGAGACCTTCTCGAGCTTGAGGTCCTCGGCCCCCGGCTCAGGGAACCACTGGGAGCCGTTGCCCGTGGTGAACCAGACCTCTCCCCCACCCGTCAGATGCACTGCGGCGACGTCGTCGTACGGCGTGGCGATCTTGGTGTACGCCGTCCCCGCGTACCCGTCGACCGTCCCGGTCGCCCACTCCTTGCCGAACGGAGCCCAGATCTGGCGGACCGACAGGTCGTCGAAATAGACGGCCTTGCCAGACCCGCCGGTGTTGCCGTTGTACATCCGCAGGAATGCCTCGGTCGCGTCGCCCGGCACCGTGATGTCCACCGAGACCTGCTGCCAGGTGTCGACCTTGGTCGGCTTCGGCGTCAGCTGATTGATGGCGCCCGGCTCGGAGTACGGTCCCGATCCCGATCGAGAGAAGAAGGCCAACGAGTACCCTCGCGCGCTCTCGGGCGTCAGCCCGCTGCTCGCAGGGACGTAGACCCAAGCCGAGACACGGTAGGTGCCGCCCGGCGCGAAGCCCAGGCGCATGCCGCCAATGTCGCCAGCAATGCTCGCGGCGGTGTCGAACGTCGCCGCCGTCGGCATGACCCTGAACGAGGTCGTGCCACTGTGGAACCGACCCGTGTCGATCGTGACGGTTGCGGTATCGCTCGTCACTCCGTCCATGGTCGTCGCTTCCATCTGGGTCTTGGTCAGTCGTTCGGTCTGCAGCTGGTATCCCGAATCGGTGTCCCGAGAGCTCGTGGTACGCACCATCGACAGCCCGAACTCCTCGGCGTCGGTGACCGACAACGAGTAGTCGCCCGTGAGCAGGTTGACCGAACCAGGGCCGATCGTGTCAGCCGCGGCGCCGTCGGCGTCCTTGTCGATCGTCATGGTGACCCACTGCGTCTGAGCAGGGTTGGCACCTGTCCCGCTCTTCGCAAGAATCGCGCGCACCTGCACCGGACCGCCGTCGAACCCGGCGCTCGTCATCGCGTCCCAGTTCACGTACTTGCCCGCGGCAGGCAGCGGAGCCCAACCCGACGCGAACGCCAGCGGGTCCCCAGTCGAGGCGGTCAAAGCACCTGGGTCAATCGCGACACCGTCCCCGGCGTCCGGCCCACGACGCCACTCGTACTTCACGTGCGTGTACGGAGTATCGAGCGGACCGGCATTCCACCCGACCTCGATCCGCGCCCGACGCACGACCCGAGCACCATCCTCTGGGGTCAGGATCCCCGCCTTGCCCACGAAAAAGTTGTACTTCGTGATCTGTCCCGAGACGTTGCCGGCCCGATCGACCGCCTGCACCTGCAACGTGTGCTTGCCGACGGTCGTGGGCGTGACGTTCACCGTCGCCGCCGCGCCGTTCACGACGGCGACCTTGTTCTCGCCCGTGGGCGCCTTGTCCAGCTCCCAGCGGTACTCCGTGACGGTCGGGTCCGCGGACTTCATCGACAGGGCGAAAGTCCCTGCGACGTTCGCGTCCTTGTGCCACTTGTTGTCCGCCGGGTAGTCCGTCGAAGCGACGACCGGCGCGCCCGGCGCGACCGTGTCGACACCGAACCAGTGCCAGTCCGAACGCGGGCCCTCACGACGGTCATCGCTGCCCCGAACTCGGAACGCGTACGACTGCCCCTCCGAAAGGACCCCGGGCGGCACCTTGATGCTCGCGACCGATCCGTTCGCCAGGTAATTGACATCGGCCGCCCACATCGTGCCGTCGGGCTTGGAGAGCTCGAACTTCCCGTGCACGACGGGCGTATCCGGGTCAGTGATGGTCGCGGAGAGCGTCGGCTCGGTCGTCGCCGTCCACGATCCGCTCGTACCCGGACCCGGCGAGACCTTCAGGTTCGTCGGGACGTTCGGGATGCTGTTGTAGGTGACCCACACTGACGGGACGTAGCTGCCGTTGTTCGAGGAGTAGAACCTCTTCCATCCGTACGAGTCGCCCTCGTTCTCCGCCCTCAGACCGAGAGTGATGCCTCCGTAGCCCTGGTTCGCCGTCCACGCCATTGCGCCGGTGACGTCCGCGTGCACCCAACCGGGACCGCAGGCACTCGAGAATCCCGCCGTGTCCCACGATGTCGTCTGATAGGAGTTCCACGCGGGCTGAGAGCCCCAACGCGTGCCCGGGCCCACGGCGGTCCCCATGTGGTAGACCTGCCACGGTCGCGCCTGGCACGAGTAGGGATGGAAGTTGAGAAGCTCCATATAGGCGCTGACCACGTCCCTTCCGGGCAGGTCGGGCGTCGAGAAGTCGATGAATGACCGTGCCACGACAGCGCCACCGTTGTACGACCCCAACCGGATCTCCGTAGAACCACTTTGATCCACCGAGGAGTTCGTCTGAACGTATGTGTCGAAGCCCGTCCGAAGGTTGATGTCTGGGTCGATGACCACGGGATACGTCACCTCGGGGGCGTCCAGGAGTTCTTGCACCCCGTCGAAAGTCACCTCCGCGGTCGACCGGTCGATCAGCGCGACACTCTCGTCCAGCACCACCGCCCGCTCCAGAGGATCGATGGTCGGCTCGGCGACGCGACTTTGCGCCTCGTCGGGCAGGGGCGACGTCACCTCCCGCTTGGCCTTCCCCATCAGCACATCGATGCTCGGCATGGGCGACAGTCGAGGGGCGGTCCCCTTCTGGTCCTCGGGCCGATCGATCACGGGGTTGATTCGTCCGCTGTCCGAGGCCGCGTCCCAGACGAGCGGAGTGCCGGATGACGCGACGACCTCGCCCGCGTCGGAGAGGATCTCCAGACCGCCTGATTCCGTCTCGCGCAACGAGCCACCCTCGGCTCGCACCTCGAGCGGAAGGTCTATCGCTCGCTGCGCGGACGCCTCGTCGTTCGCGACATAGAACTGCTCGTAGCCGGTGCCTGTCGCTTCGAGGATGAGATCGACTCCCGGCGCGACCGACTCGTAGATCGCCTGGCGCCCCTCAAGCTTCGGCTCCTGCACGACTCCTGCAAGCGCGAGCGAGGTAGCGACGCCGGTCTCAGCATCGGTCACTGTCGCCAGGACGTCGGCACCACCGACCCCGCCACCCCCGGAGAACTGGAGGTCACCGACGTGTGCAACGGGACGCACTATGCCATCGGCTCCAGCGTGCAACGTGAGGTCGACCGCGCTCCAGTCCTTATCGCTGGTGCCATCGCCCCCACTCCGGACCCACACCGGTCCCGAACCGGCGCCGAGCACCGTCAGACCATTGGGAAGGACGAAGGTTGACGACAGCTCGGTGCGCTCCCCGACTACCTCGACGGGTTCGTCCTCCAAGCGGGCGATCGCTCGCGCACTGACCGCATCCGGAGCCCAGAGGTACCCGTCGGACGTCCGCTCCGGCTCAGGAGCAGTGGCAGCAGGTGCTGCGGGAGCGGCAGGGACGTCGGC
This sequence comes from Oerskovia paurometabola, assembly GCF_016907365.1. Lineage (NCBI taxonomy): Bacteria > Bacillati > Actinomycetota > Actinomycetes > Micrococcales > Cellulomonadaceae > Oerskovia > Oerskovia paurometabola. Next base: position 3,549,341 of record NZ_JAFBBV010000001.1, read on the forward strand.
GGCCTGGGCGGGTATCGCCGTCAGCCCGACCGTTCCCACCGCCAACGCGACCGTCGCGGCAACGGTGGCGACACCGGCCCGCCAAGCACCAGGAACACCGGAGAACGAGACAAGAATGGCCACGGCCATCGCCCCTACTGTGCGGCCGCCCGCAACACTGCGGCGGCGAATCAGAACCCACACCCCCTACGGGCAGGCCCCAACCTGGCTCACAGCATGCTCACAGCCCACGATGGTGGCACGAAGGTAGCACCGAAGTCCCAGAGTCGTCCGATGCGCGACGCACGGCCGGCAGGAACTTCACCCGCGCCTTCTCCGCTCACTCGCTCGTCGGAGCACCAACGCGCTCCAGCAGCTCCTCAGCGCCGCCGCTCCCGCACCCACCTGCGCACCCGCCCCGCCGCCACGATCGCCGACAGCAGCACCCGCGACGGCCAGCTCCCCACGGCGCACGTGACCGAGACCAGGTCCACGCGCTCGGGGTAGAGCAGCGTCTCGTCGGGGTACCGGCGCGGGTCGATGCAGCTGTCGACCAGAACCGTCCCCGGCATCCCGGCCAGCAGGCGCATGCCGAGCAGCCGCCCCCACGCCCCGGGTGAGTGCGCCGACCAGGCCGGGTCGTAGGCGTCGGAGATCGAGAAGACCACACCGTCGCGCCGGACGCGCACCGCGAGGTACACGGGCGCCCCGGCCGGGCCGACCCGCAGCACGTGCGCCTCACCGCGCTCGCGGTACGCCTCGACCAGGCCCGTGAACCACGCCGCGGCGCCTGGCACCACGCGCCGGGCCTCCCCTCCCTTGGCCCGGTCGCCCTTCCAGCCTGCGGCCTCCAGGTCGAGGAAGTGTTCGACGACGTCCGGCTCGTCCGTCGCGTCGACGATCCGCAGCTCCTGCCCGAGCTCCTCGACGAGGTGTCGCCGCCCGCGCCGGAGGTTCTTGCGCCGCGAGGCCGACAGGTGCGGACCGAGCACGTCGCCCGCCTCCTGGCCTGCCCCTGAGCCCGGCCCCTGCCCCGGCACGAGCGCCCCGCGCGAGATCCGGTCCCACTCGCGCACCGGCATCCCGGCACGGGCGAAGGCGTCCAGCAGCAGCGTCGTCGTCTCCCCGGACGCCCTCAGCAACGGCAGGTCGACCGCCTGGCCGAGCGCTCGCCGTCGGGCATGGAGGGCCTCGACCAGCGCCTCGACCGCGAGCCGCGGGCGGGCCGCGTCCACGAGGGGCGCGCGCAGCGCCGCGAACCGCTCGACGAACGGCCCGTCGAGGCTCGCGTGCCGCGCGGGCCACAACCGGTTCCGGCCCACCGTCTCGAACGGGAGGAACGCGAGCCAGCCCGACCCGTCGGCCACGACGAGCGCCGTGACCGCACGCCCGCCCCCCAGCCCGCGCGCGGCCGCACCCAGGACGGCGGGCTCGAAGTACGGGTTGGGCTCGAGCGAGGAGTCCGCGAGGCGCTGCCAGGCCGCGAGGTCGTCGGCGCCCAGGTCAGCCACGCGCACGATCCGGCTCGCGACGTCGGCCCCCGCCGCCCTGGCCCGGCCCGGGGCACCCGCAAAGGTCGTCACCGGAAGCGCCGCACCACGCGCGCCGCGGCGCGCATGACCCGCATGGTCAGGCGCGCGACGACGCCCCCCGTGACGACGGTCGACGAGACCATCGTGAGCCGGTCGGGGAACAGGTCCGTCGCGTCCTTGTACAGCGAGGGGTTCATCGAGCTGTCGAACACCTCGACGTCCGAGTTCTCGTCGAGCCACGACAACGCCATCATGCGCCCGATCGCGCCCGGTCCGTACCGGGCCCACTCCTCGCTGTACACGTCGAAGTAGCCGAACGCCGTGGACCCCGTGCACACGATCACCGCCATGTGCAGCAGGACCCCTCCGGCGACGAGAGCGAACACGTGCGCCCGCCCGGTCTCGGCGAAGCCCGCGAGCATCTGCGTGAACCACTCCTGCCCACCCCGGCGGCTCCGGAACCCCATGCCGCCGCGCGACGCGTCGCCCTTCCACCCCTGCTGCTCGAAGTCGAGGAACGCCTTCGCGATCTCGGGGTCGTCCCCCCGGTCCTCCAGGACCAGCGTCTCGCCCACCGCGCGCTCGAGGCGCCGGCGGCCGCGCGCGAGCGACTTGCCGCGAGGCATACGCTCGGCCCAGCTCCCGGACTCCCCCTCGTCGAACCGGACCGCTCCGCGGGGGTCGCCACCCCACGTGTGCACGGGGACGCCTCGCTCCCGGCACACCTCTTCGAGCCGCCGGCCGACCCGCCCGTCCTGCACCAGCAGGTGCAGGTCGATCGCCTGCCCGAGCTCGCGGCGTCGCTCGTGGAACGCGTCCACCAGCGCCTCGACGGCCTCGTCGACGCGCGCTCCGTCGACCAGCGGCGTGCCCAGCGGGCAGTACAGCGCCAGGAAGTCCGACCCGGTCGAGGCGTGCCGCCACGGCCAGTGCTTGTCGCCCGGGACCATCTCGAACGGGAGCGCGGCCCACCAGCCGCCTGGCTGGGCCCCACTGAGGTCCCCGACACCCGGGCCCGCGGCCCCGCCCGGGACCTCGTCGACGACCAGGAGCCGCAGCCCGGACCCACCGCTGAGCTCGCGCACCGCGGGCACCAGCATCTCGGGCTCGAAGTACGGGTTGGGCTCGGCGGCGCGGGCTGCGAGCGCCCGCCACGCCTCGATCTCCTGATCCGTCAGGTCGATGATGCTCAGCACACGACTACGTGCCATGAAGGACCCTCTGTCGTCCGGCGATCGCTTTCCCTGGACCTCGCGAGATCGGTGCCCGGGGCATCTGCAGTACGACGGTAGACACCGAACGACGCCGGGGCCACAGTGGGAGCACTGATTTCACCCGACCGGATTCCCCACGCCGCGCCGTCGTCGTCCGACAGTGATCGCCGCTGCCCGCAGCCGCCCCCCAGGCGCCGCCCGACGCACTCCCAGGAAGGCTGCCCGTGACCACGGACGAGCTGCACGACGTCGGCACCCGCCGCGGGCGGTCGGCACGCGTCCCGCTCCTGCTCGCCGGAGCGATCCTGCTGGGCGCGGTGTTCGCCGCGACGTACGTCGTGACCGTCCGCACGCTCACGGGGCAGCAGCTCGACAACGGCGCGTTCGTCTCGTGGCAGCAGCTCAACCCGTTCCTCGGGTCGTTCGCGCAGGTCCTGCGACCGGCCCTGCCCGTGGCGCTCGGGGTCGTGTGCGCGGTCCTCGGGGTGCTCGCGCTGCGGGCCCGCCGGTGGCGGGCCGTCGCGCGCGCCGTGGCCGTCGTGGTCGTCACGGTCCCGCTCGCCCGCTGGCTCCGCGACGGGGCGCTCGACCGGCCGGACCTCGCCGACCTCGCCTACCCCCAGAACACCCTGCCCTCGGGGCACGTCGCGGTGACGGCCGCGCTGTGCGTCGCGGTCCTGTTCCTGTGGCCGCGCCGCTCGGGAGCGCTCGTGGCGTGGGCCGTGGTCGTGAGCCTCGTGGCGTGCGTCGCGTCGCTGCTCGAGCACGCGCACCGCCCGAGCGACGTCGTCGCCTCCCTCGCGCTCGTGGGGGCGCTCACGTGCCTGGTGCTCGCGCTCACGCAGCGCCGGACGCTGCCGGTGGCCTCGTCGGGCTGACGAGGTCGGTTCGCTGCCATGCCGTGCCTCTCGCCGGGCCGCCCCTGAGTGATCCTCAGTGCGCGACGCGCCATCGACGACTCGCCCGAGACCTGTGGGAGAGCGTCACCGACGCGAGGGCAAGGATCACCACCGCCGCGTTGGCAGTGAGGGTGCCCGTCCAGGTCGTCGGCGGGATGCCGAGAGTGAAGCTGGCGGCGTTGAACACCGTGTGGCTGAGGATGCACAGGAACACCCCGTTCGTACCCGACACCCTGAAGACCGCGCCGTAGAGGAAGCGGAACGCCATGATCTGGACCGCGAACATCCAGAAGTCGATCAGACCAGACTCGTGGTTCGTGCCAGGAATGAAGAAGAGCGGCACGTGCCAGAGGAGCCAGACGACCCCGACCACCAGTGAGGACGTGACGAATCCCCACCGCCGATCGAGCCCGGGCTGCAGCGCGGTCATCCAGCCGGCCTCCTCCATGCCGCCGATGACGAGATTGCCCGGCAACGACAGGAAGAACATGAACCACGGAACCGCGTGCGCGGAGGGACCGGAGACCAGCAGGTGGAGCGAGAAGTACACCGCGAGCGCGAAGAAGGCGAACAGATACCCCGCGGGGCGGCCCCGGGCTGCGAACACGACCCTCAGCCACTCCCAGAGACCCGAGACCTTGCGGTTCGCTCGCAGGACGACGTAGGAGGCGATCGCGGGCGAGAGGATGTAGATCGCGAACGGCACGTTCGCCAGGAGCTCGGGAACCGTGGTGACAACGTTGTTCACCTCGTAGCCGAAGCGGGCCGCCACGATCAGCCCACCGGAGAGCCCATAGGCGATCAGAAAAGTGAGCGCCATGAACTGCCGAGCGATCCGTGCGTCCGTCACCCCGCAACGATATGGCCGGAGCCGAAGCGGGACGCCGCTCGCGAGGTAGAACCTCCTGCGTCGAGGTAGTGCCCGCTGAGTTCTACCTCGCGCAGGAGGTACTACCTCGGCGCGCGCGCTCGCCGGGCGGACCGGGATCTCAGGACGCGCTCGTAGAGGTCGTCGTACCGGTCCACGACGGCCTCCCACGTGTAGCGCTCGACCTCGCGGCGGCCCGCGGCCCCGAGCGCGGCCGCGAGGTCCGGCGCGTCGAGCAGCGACCCGATCGCGTCCGCGAGCGCCCCGGCGTCCCGGGGGTCGACGAGCAGGCCGTCGACGCCGTCGGTGAGGAGCGTGCGGGGCCCCCCGAGCACGGTGCCCACCACGGGGCGCCCGGCCCGCCAGGCCTCGAGCACCACGATCGACGCGGCCTCCTTGCGGCTCGGCACGACCACGACCGTGGCCGCCGCGAGCGCCTCGGCGACGGCGTCCGGCCCCAGCATCCCGGGGAAGGACACGCGGTCCTCGACCCCGAGCGCCCGGGCCCGACGCCGCAGCTCCGCGAGCTCCGACCCGTCGCCCACGATCGTGAGCCGGGCCCGCTCGGCGAGAGGTGACGCCGCGAAGGCTTCGAGCAGCAGGTCGAAGCCCTTGACGTGCTCGACGCGGCCGACCGCCAGCAGTACGGGTTCGGTCGCGCCGGCGGCGGCCACAGGGTCGGCGGCGCCCGCACCCAGCTCGACCCCGTTCGGCACGACGACGGCGCCCCCGTACCCGAAACGCTCGGCCAGGTCGTCGGTGACGATGGTCGAGCAACCCGTCACGGCGTCCGCGCGGGTGAGGGCCGTACCGAACCAGGTGCGCATCCACCAGGACGTGCCGAGCGCGTCGTGGTCGTCGGCGAACGTCTCTCCGTGCGAGCTGACGACGAGCGGCGTGCGGGTGACGCCCCCCAGTGCCGTGGCGTAGACGCCGTTGGGGCCGAAGCACTGCACGTGCAGGACGTCGGGGCGCAGCGAGCGGTACGCGCGGGACCAGCGCCAGGCAGCGGCGGGCCACCGCAGCGCGAAGGACAGGACGCCGCGAGCGCCGCGCGAGGGCTGGGGGGTCGGGAGGTAGCGGACCGTGACGCCGTCGAGCACGCGGGTCCCGAGGTGCTCGCCCTGGTCGACGGCCCACACCTCGACCGTCTCGCCGCGCGCGGCGAGCACGCGCGCGACGTGCTGGACGTGGGTCTCGACGCCGCCCGTGCGGGGCGCGTAGGAGCTGGTGACGAGCGCGGTGCGGGGACTCATTTCGCCCCCTGGAGACCGTGGTCGGGGCGCCGCGCGCCGCTAGAGTGGGGCACTTCCCGTGCCGCGAGAGAACGGACTCCCCGCATGCCGCAGCTGGTGATCGCGACCGTCGCGGTTGAGGTGCCCATGGGCGCGCAAGTTTATCAGGAGGAGGTCGCCACCCGGGCGGCCCGAGCCCTCTCCGCACCGCCCGGAGGCGCGGTTTCACCCACCGCGTCGCAGGCTCCCGCACGGGCCGAGGACTGGACCGTGAAGCGCACCGTCGCCCGCTCCCTGCGCTCGCCCCTGCCGGGCACGCTCCGCCTCCCGCTCTCCCGCCTCGGCACGGCCTCGCCCGCGCTGCGCCGGGCCGCAGGCCGGGTCGTGTACCCGCGCGGCGCCGTCGTGCACCGCGTCGGGCTCGAGCTGCCCCCGCACCCGACGCGCGACGTCGTGACCATCCAGGACGTGGTGTCCTGGCGGTTCGACGACGAGTCCCGCCCGGTGCGCGCAGCCGCCGAGGAGGCCCGGCGCGCGGCGGCCGTCGTCACGGTCTCCGAGTTCAGCGCCGACGAGATCGCCGAGCTGCTCGGCGTCGAGCGCCCGCACGTCGCCTACAACGGGGTCGACGAGCGCTACTTCCGCACGCCGCCCCTCGACGCCGCGGCGCTCGACGCGCTGGGCATCACCGGCCCGTACGTGCTGCACGCGGGCGGCGCGTCGCGGCGCAAGAACCTCGAGAGCCTCGCCGCGGCGTGGCCCCTGATCCACAGCGCGCGCCCGGACCTGACGCTCGTCATGAGCGGTCCGCGCAACGCCCGGCGCGACGCGCTGTTCGGCGCGCTCGCGGGCACGCGCCTCGTGGGCCGCCTGCCCGACGACGTCATGCCGGGTCTGGTCGCGGGCGCCGCCGTCGTCGTGGTCCCCTCGCACTACGAGGGCTTCGGCCTGCCCGCGCTCGAGGGCATGGCCGCAGGGGTGCCCGTGGTCGCGGCACGCACGAGCTCGCTGCCCGAGGTCGTGGGCGACGGCGGGCTGCTCGTGGACCCGACGCCCGACGAGATCGCCCAGGCGACCCTGTTCGCGCTCTCCGACGACCCGGAGGTCGCGGCCATGGTCGAGCGCGGCCGGGCCCGCTCGGCCGACTTCACGTGGGAGCGCAGCGCGGCGCAGCACGCGGCCGTGTGGCGGGCCGTGGCCGCGCGCTGACGCGGGTCAGGCCCCGGGCCCCCAGGCCTGGAGCGCGCTCACGGTCGCGACGTACGCGCTCTCGGTGCTGAGCGGCAGGAAGGACGGGTGCAGCCCGCCCACGACGCCCGAGTAGTTCGCCGCGAGCACGGGCACTCCTCGCTCGGTCGTCATGGGCACCGAGACACGCACCGCGGTGACCTCGACCGGGTCGATCTCGAACACGGCGACCCGGTCGGAGAACTGGTCCTTGCGCTGGACCACGTCCTGCCAGGTGCCGTCGGGGAGCTGGACCGAGACGGTGTAGTCCCGCAGCCCCATGCTGCAGCACCGGATCCCGGCCGTCGCGACACCGATCCGGTCGATCGTCTGCGGCCCGTCGGTCGTCACGGTCACCGACGGGTTCTCGTCGACGACGTCGTCCGCGAGCCGACCGGACCGCCACGGGTCGCGCACGTCGAACGTCCCGGACGTCACGACCTGGGCGTCGGCCTCCTCGTGGGTCGAGGTGGCCGTGACGGGCCGCCCGGCCAGGAGGTCCGGGCCGAACGGCCGGGTGGCCTCGACCGCGAGCGCCTGGCCCGGCGCACCCACGAGGAAGACGGGCGCTCCCGTGACCGGGAGGTCGGCACCGTCCGGGCCGACCTCGAGGCTCGTCTCGGCCCCGTACTGGTCGACCACCCGCAGCGTGCCCGGGCCGCCGTCGGCCGTGACGCGCAGCGTGGTCGTCAGGTCGTCGCCCCAGACCGCGAGCAGCTGCTCGCCCGCCGGCCCCTCGGCCGAGGCCGCGAACGTGCCGGGCGCGCCCGTCTCGACGAAAGTGGGCGCCCCGTAGGGGGCGAGCAGGGCCGACGTCGCGGCGAACGCCGCCCCGGACGGCTTGACGTAGCTGCCGTACTGGACGAGCGACCACGAGTTGCCCGACTCCCCGAATCCCCCCTCGGAGAAGAAGTACGTCCACTCGTCGATCCCCTCGGACCCGTACCAGAGGAGCTTGCGCGCGACGTCCGAGCCGCCCGCCCAGAAGTTCGCGACGCCGTCGGACCACCAGCCGGACTCGGTGTCCCAGACGGGCAGGTCCCCGCACGGGGCGAGGGCCTCGCGCAGCGCGTCCAGGTCGTCGCCCGGCTGCGAGAACCCCTGCTCCTCCCACGAGCGGTTGAGGCCCGTGTAGGGGTGGATCCCGACGACGTCCATCGAGGCGCACCCGCCGGCCTCGACGAGCGCGGCCCACCACTCGGGCACGATGCCCAGGGTGTTCCCGCCGACGATCCGGACGCCCGGGAACGCGGCGCGCGCCCCGGCCGCGAACGGCGCACCGATCTGCTCCTCGTACTGCGCGCCGTCGTCGAAGCCCGTGTTGTTGGGCTCGTTCCACGGCTGCCAGGCCACGATCCCCGGCGCCTCCTGAGCGATCGCCGCGACGATCTCGCGCGACCAGCCCTCCCAGGTGCCAGCGTCGACCGCGGCCCGCTCGGCCTCGCCGCCGGACCCGAGCTGCAGCGTCAGCGCGACCCCGCTGGCGTCCGCGAGCGCCGCAGCAGCCTGGAGCTCGGCGAACGGGTCGGCCTCGGCGCCTTCCTCGGGCTCGGGCACGCCGGCGCTCGGGAGCGAGTCCCAGACGAGCCCGTCGGCGCTCGGGGTGCCGGTCGGGTCGGGCACGATCGCCCCGAAGTCGAGCTGCCAGCGGAAGCTGCCCACGCCGAGCTGGTCGGCGAGCTGCACCCCGCGCAGGACGGAGGCCCCGCCCCAGTCGGCGCCGTCGGCCAGCCCGGCGAGGTCGAGCGGGGCACCCGGGGCCCCGACCGTGTAGCGCAGGCACGTCCCCGAGACCGGGTCGCCGCTCTCGCGGTCGACCAGCGCCGCGTCGACCTCGTAGACCCCGGGCCGTGCGGCGGGCAGCGTCACGGGCACGTCCCCGCCGTCGGCAGGGAGGTCGACGACCTGCTCGTCACCCACGACCGGGTCAAGCACCCGCGGGTCGCCCCGCACCTGGAAGCGCAGCTCGTACCGGTCGGCCCAGCGTCCCCACGAGTCGTCGAGGCTCAGGCGGACCGCGGGCTCCTCGCCCGGCGGGAAGTAGTTGTAGACCTCGTCCGTGACGAGCCCGGCCCCCGCGCCCATGACGGAGAGGAACCCGTCGTTGATCGCGTTGTACTTCACGGGCGCGCCGAGCTGGTAGGCCATGCGGTCGGCCGTGACGGCGGTGAGCGCGACGGCCCCCTCGCTCGTGGTCAGCGCGTAGTACGTGCCGTCGTCGAGCACGAGGGGCGACCCGTCGAGGAGCGTGAAGTCCGCGTCGAGGTCGGCGCGCGCGTCGGGCCAGACGCCGCGGCGGACGCCGTCTGCGCCCACGTGCTCGAACCCGAGACCGTCCTCGATCACCACGAGCCCGTCGCCGTCGGGGGCCGGCGCGACGCCGACCACGGAGTCGAACCAGTGCTGCGACGGCTTGGCGAACGCCCACTTGCGGTTCGCGGTCGCACCGAGGTGCAGCTCCTCGGCCCCGTCCTGGTCGAGGACCGTCAGGTCGTCGGTGGCCCCCGCGTCCGACGTCCCCGACGACTCGAGCACCAGCCCGCCGTCCGGGAGCTGCCCCAGCACCTGGCCCGGGAAGTCGTCCCGCGTGCCGACGATCTTCCCGTCGGTCCCCACGAGGTGCAGGGTGCGCTCGGTCTCGTGCACCCCGATCACGGGCCGCCCGTCGAGGTCGTCCCACATCGCCATGCCGTACAGGTCGAGGACCCCGCCCTCGGTCTGGTCGCCCTCGGGCAGGTGCGTCGTCCAGGACCGGGTGCCGTCGGGCTCGAAGCGGACCAGGTCGCGGCGCTGCATGAGCGTGTCGAGGAAGTAGATCCCGCCGTCGGCGTCGACCTCGAACTGCTCGGGGCTGAACGCCTCGTTGCCCTCGTCGAGCTGCAGCTCGAAGTCCGTCGTGCCCTTCGCCTCGCCCGTCGCCACGTCGTAGCGGGTCACGCGGTAGGCGCTCGACCGGTCCCACTCCAGGACGTACGCGAGCCCGTCCCGGACCCGCATCGAGAGGACGGTGCCGTCCGTCAGGGTCGCGACGTCGTCGACGACGTCCCGGCGACCGCCCAGGTCCGCCGCGTCGACGCCGTCGTGCGTGATCTTGTCGACCACTGGGAACCCGCACACCGGGGCCGCCCCGGGCTCGCTCACGCTGACGACCGAGGGCATGGGCGCCCCGGACGCCCCGGGGTCGGCGGCCGCTCCGTCACCGACCGCGCGGACGACGAGCACCGCCGCCGTGGCGACCACGACCGTCCCCGCGACGCCGACCACCCAGGCCCGGCGTCGTCGGTACCAGGGCGTGGGGCGCTCGCTCGGCGCTGGCGGGTCGGTCACGTCGGTGCTCCCGTCGGGCCCGGAAGGGTGGGCCAAGGGTCGATCGTACGTCCGGCACCCCCGTCAGGCGGGGCGACCGCCCGCGGATTTCACCCTCACGGCGGGGCCGTCCGGGCAGGGGGCCATCCCCTACGCTGACCGCATGGACACGGACCCGCCCGACGCCGCCCGTGCCCGGGGCTCGGTCCTCTGGCTCAGCAACGAGACCCCCGACCGCGACGGTCAGGGCGGCCAACGACGCCAGTACTTCCAGATCCGTGCCCTGGTCCGCGCGGGCTGGTCGGTGCACGTCATGACGCTCGCCGGGGACCAGGACGACACGACCCTGCGGGAGATCGCGACCGTCGAGCGCTTCGCGCCGTTCCTCCACAAGCGCCTCCCCCACCCGACCCGCTACTTCCTCGCGCGCCGTCGCGCGCGCTCGGGTCGGTACGACCACGTGATCGTGGCCCACCTCGAGTCCTGGGCGCTGCTGCGCGGAGCAGGGCGCAGGCTCGGCGTCCCCGTCCTGGTCGACGTCCACAACGTCATGAGCCCCTGGCTGTCCCGGTATGGCAGGACGCGTGAGGCCGCCACGTTCCGCCAGATCGAGGACCGCGTCCTGCGCGACGCGTCGGCCGTCTCGGTGTGCTCCCCCGCCGAGCTCGACCGCCTGCCGGACGGCGGGACCGCGCGGCGGATCGTCGCCCCGCACGGGATCGACGAGTCCGAGTGGCCGCCGCCCCCTGCCGCCGCGCCGCCGCCCGTGGTCGGCATGTTCGGCAACTGGTCCTGGACACCGAACACCGCCGGGATCGCGTGGTTCGCCAAGGACGTGTGGCCTCGGGTGCGCGAGGCCGTGCCCGACGCCGAGTGGCACGTGGCGGGGAACGGCACCCCCGCGCGGTTCGCCGAGATCGAGGGCTTCCGCGCGCTCGGACGCGTCCCCGCGCTGTCCGACCTCACGGCGGTCTCGCGCGTGGTCGGGGTCCCCGTGCGCGCGGGGGTCGGCGCCCCCGTCAAGTTCGGCGAGGCCCTCGCGACCGGGCGCCCCGTGATCGCCACGACCGACGGTGCGAGCGCGCACCCGGGCTCCCCCGCGCGCGTCACGAACGACACCGACGAGTGGGTCGCCTGGCTCGTCGAGCGGCTGGGGCCAGACCGGGCGCTCGCCGACGACGAGGGACGACGGACCTACCGCTGGGCGATGGACGAGCTGCCGTGGGAACGCACGACCGCACCGATCGTCGCGTGGCTGTCGGAGAATTCCACCCGCTCCAGGCCCTGATACGGCGCGCGCCCGCTGATAGTGTGCCCGTGTCGCAGACGGCCCGGTTCTCACCGGTCGAGACGCCTCCGACCACCACTCGATCCGCATCGCGCGGACACCATGCCGAAGGGGACACCGTGGCGGATCCCGCTGTTGCCGTGAAGGGCCTGGGCAAGTCCTACCGCATCGCGAAGAGCGGCTTCCGGCCGACGACCGCTGCCGAGGCAGTGATCAACCGGGTCAAGCACCCGCTGCACAAGCCCGAGTTCGAGGACTTCGAGGCGCTCAAGGACGTCGACTTCGAGGTCCCGTGGGGCGAGGCGCTGGGCATCATCGGGCGCAACGGTGCGGGCAAGAGCACGCTCCTCAAGCTCCTGACCCGGATCACCGCACCGTCGGCGGGTCGCATCGAGCTGGGCGGCCGCGTGGGCAGCCTGCTCGAGGTCGGCACCGGCTTCCACCCCGAGCTCACGGGTCGGGAGAACGTCTACCTCAACGGCACGCTCCTGGGCATGCGGCGCAAGGAGATCCAGCGTCGCTTCGACGAGATCGTGGACTTCTCGGGCGTCGAGAAGTTCCTCGAGACCCCGGTCAAGCGCTACTCGTCGGGCATGTACGTGCGCCTCGCGTTCGCGGTCGCCGCGCACCTCGAGACCGAGATCCTCGCGATCGACGAGGTCCTCGCGGTCGGCGACGCCGAGTTCCAGGCCAAGTCGCTCGCCAAGATGCGCGACGTCGCGCGCGACGGTCGCACGGTGCTGTACGTGAGCCACCAGGCGCAGACCGTCTCCGCGTTGTGCACCCGGGCGATCTACCTCGACCAGGGCAAGCTCACCTACGCGGGCAACGTCGAGGACGCGCTCGCGGAGTACCGCAACAGCTTCACGAGCTTCCACGTCGCCCAGCAGGACGCGTCCCGGCGCGCCGGCACCGGCGAGCTCCGCTTCACCGAGGCGACGATCGCCGAGGAGACCATGGAGCCCACCGAGGACAAGGTCATCGAGTTCGCGGTGAACGCCAACCCGGACCTGGTCGGCAGCTACTTCGTCTCGTGCCACGTCAACGACATGAACGGGAACATCGTCGTCCAGTGCGACTCCCGCCTCGTCGGACTGTGGCTCGACCCGACCGTCCCCCAGCGCGGCGCGCTGACCATCAAGGACCTGTGGCTCAAGCCGGGCAAGTACACGTACGACCTGTACGTCTGCAAGACCGGCATCCTCGACGCCTGGGAGGGCGCAGGAGCCTTCGAGATCCTGCCCAACCCGCCGTACCCCGAGGTCACGTCCGACGAGGCGCTGACCCACGGCATGGTCCTGGCCGACTTCCAGTACGAGAGGTGGTGACGATGAGCAAGACCGTGATCACCCCGCCCGGGCGGTGGGACCTGCCGTCGGTCAAGGAGCTGTGGGAGGCCCGCGAGGTCCTGATCAGCTTCGGTCGGCGCGACGTCCTGCTGCGCTACCGGCAGACCGTGATCGGTGTCGGCTGGGTCATCCTGCAGCCGCTCGCCGCGGCCGGGATCTTCGCGATCGTGTTCGGTCAGGTCGCGGACCTGCCGAGCAACGGCGTCCCGTACTTCATCTTCGCCTTCGCGGGCCAGCTCGCGTGGAACGTGTTCAGCGGCGTCGCGAGCCGCTCGTCGTCGTCGCTCGTGGCGAACCAGTCGCTCGTGTCGAAGGTCTTCTTCCCGCGCATGCTCGTGCCGCTCTCGACGATCCTCGCGGTCCTCGTCGACTACGCCGTCGCGTTCGGGCTGTTCGTGATCCTGCTGTTCGTCTACGGGATCAACCCCGGGTGGCCCATCCTGCTCCTGCCGTTCTGGACGCTGCTGGCCGTGCTGCTGGGCGCTGCGATCGGGGTCGCGAGCTCGGCCGTCATGGTCAAGTACCGCGACGTCGGGTACGCCCTGCCCTGGGTCGTCCAGATCCTCATGTACGCGACCCCCGTCGCCTACTCGTTGGAGGCCGTCCCGGCGAACCTGCTGTGGATCTTCAACATCAACCCGCTCACGTGGCTGCTCGAGGGCTTCCGCTGGTCGCTGCTCGGGCAGGCGGCCCCCGAGGCGTGGCAGGTCGTCGCCCTGGTCGTGGTGTCGGGGCTCGCCTTCACGGGTGGCGCACTGATCTTCCAGAAGCTCGAGCGTGGCTTCGCCGACGTGATCTGACCCGGTCAGGAGGGGTCCCGATGAAGCGGTCCGACCAGACTCTGCCCGCACGCGAGCACGTCCACGTCCTGACCCCCGGCGACCACTACTCCCCGCGCACGGGGAGCGCCGTGCCGACCGTCGTGGACGGCCTGGTGCGCGGCGCGTCCGCAGGGTCCGCGCCGTCGTCGGTCGTCGTGGCGCGCGGCACCTACCCCGACCGCTACGACGGCGCGCACGTCATCGAGTACCCGCAGGCCTCGGCACGAGGTTGGGAGCGATACACCGACGCGGCCGCCTCACGCGTGAGGCTTCCCCGTCACGGCGCCCGCCGCGCGTTCGCGGCGACCGTCCGCGACCAGGGCGCCTGGGCGCCGTCGTACGTGTTCGCGCACAACGCCCCCCAGCTCGTCCCGCTCGTCGACGCCGAGCAGCACCTGCCCGTGCTCTACGCGCACAACCAGCTCCTGCGCACCTACGGCCACCGCGAGCTGGCCCGCACGCTCGGGCCGGTGCACCGCATCGTGTGCGTGAGCGCGTTCCTGGCCGACGAGACGACGGCGCTGCTCCCGCCCGGTCTCCGGGACCGCGTGGTCGTGGTCCACAACGGGGTCGACGCCCCGACGACGAGCGGCGGGGCACCCACGACGGGCCGCCCCGCGCGCGGCGACGCCCTGCACGTGGTCTTCGTCGGTCGCACCATCCCGGACAAGGGCGTGGACCTCGTCGTGGACGCCGTCCGGCGCCTCGCGCGCTCCGACGTGCGGCTCACCGTGGTCGGTGCCGCGGGCTTCGACGCCGCGGACCCCCTGACGCCCTACGAGCGCGACCTGCGCCGACGCGCCGCGGGGACGACCGTGCCGACGACCTTCACGGGCTTCCTCCCCCGCGGCGAGGTGCGCGAGGTCCTGCGCACGGCCGACGTGGTCGTGGTCCCCTCACGCTGGGCCGAGCCGTTCGCCCTGACCGCGCTCGAGGGCATGGCCGCAGGGGCCGCCGTCGTGGCCTCCGACATCGGCGGGATCCCCGAAGCCGTCGGGACCGCCGGGATCCTCGTGCCCCCCGGCGACGTCGCCGCCCTCGCCGAGACCCTCGCCGCGCTCGCCGACGACGAGTCCCTGCTCGACCGCACCCAGGAGGCGGGGCACGCGCACGCGGCCGAGATGGACTGGTCCCACGCCCGCGCACGGCTGGACCAGGTCCTCGCCGGCACCCTGGCCCACAGCCCCGGGAGACCGGCGTGAACCCGGCGGGCGTCGTGAGCGCCCGGACGCTCCGGCTGGGCGACGTGACGCCCGTCGAGGCCGAGCGCTGGGCCGACCTCGTGGACCGCGCGCTCGAGCCCAACCCCTTCCTGTCCCCCGCCTACCTGCTCTCGGCCTCCCGGTGGCTCGCACGGACCGCGGGGATCGTGCTCCTCGTCGTCGAGCGCGACGACCGCATGATCGCGCTCCTGCCCCTGAGCCGCGACGAGCGGTTCCACGGCACCCCGCTGCGGTACGCGACGACCGCGGGCGCCTTCCTCAAGGACGACGCGCCGCTGTGCGCGCCCCTCGTCGACACCGAGCACGCGGCGACCGCGCTCGACCACCTGCTCGGCTTCCTCGCGGACCGGCGCAACGGCTTCCCTCCCCTCGTCGAGCTCACCCTGCTGCCCGGCGAGGGAGCGTTGAGCGACGCCCTCCACGACGCGTGCCGCCGCGCCGGTGTCCCGCTGCTCGAACGGTCCCGGTTCGAGCGGGCGTTCCTCGACCGCGCGAGCGACGCGCCCGCCCCTCGGGACGCCCTGAGCCGCTCCAAGCGCAAGCAGGTCGAGCGCCTGACCCGACGCCTCGAGGAGTCGACCGGACGGCCGCTCGTCATGGAGGACCGCGGGGCGGACCCCCGGGCCTTCGAGGACTTCGTCGCTCTCGAGGCCTCCGGCTGGAAGGGCGACGTCGACCAGGACGGCGGGGCGCTCGACGTGACGCCGGGAGCCGTCGAGTGGTTCACCGACGTGACCGACGGCCTGCGCGACCGCAAGAACCTCCACCTGCTCACGCTCGTCGCGGGCGACGACGTGGTCTACATGTCGATGCTCCTGGGCGCCGGCGGGACGCTGTACTCGCTCATGGACACGTACGACGAACGCTTCGCGAAGTTCAGTCCGGGCGTGATCGGACGCGTCATGGAGCAGGAGTTCGTCCTGGGGAGCACGACCGCGGACCGGTTCGACCCGTGCCTGCACCCCAAGAACGTCGGCCCGAGCGGCCTCTACCGGGACCGCCGGACGCTGGTCGGCGTCGTGCTCGCAACGCGGGGCCTCCTCCCGCGCCTCCTCGTGCGCTCGGTGCCGACCCTGCGCCGGCTGCGTGCTCGCGTCGTGGGCACACCGCGCGAGACGGTCGAGGACGCGTCATGATCGGGACGACACCTGGTGGGGGGCGAGCGATGGCATGGAACGACCGCGGCATCCTCGCCGCGACGCTCGGGCACACGGGGCGGGCATGGACCGACGCGTCCTCGGACCCCGCCCCGGCTGCCCCCGTGTACCTGCGTCGCACGGCCTACCGTGGCCCGGAGCTCGGCCTCCTGCACCCCGGTGAGGGCCCGCCGTCGGGCCTCCCGACGGTTCGCTGACACCTCCTCTCCTCCCTGACCGGGTCGATCGAGGATCTTCTCTCGCCCCCGCCGCTCCCCCGTGCAGCCCGCAAGGGCTCGCTCCGCCGTGCGGCCCCTCGTGCCGCCTCCCCTCGAACGGGACCCCATGCCTTCGAACGACTCGCCCCGCCTGTCCGTCCGCCTCGCCGCGGTCTCCACCCTCGGGCCCGAGGACGTCTCCCGCTGGAGAGACCTCGCCGACCACGCCGCCGAGCCCAACGTGTTCTACGGGCCGGACTTCCTGGTCCCGACCGCCGCGCACTTCGACCCGGACCGCACCCTGCGCCTGGTGGTCGTCGAGTCGGACGGCACGTGGCTCGCACTCATGCCCTACGAGATGGTCCCGGCGAACCGCCGCTGGCCGCACCGGCACGCGTCGAACGACGGGCCGATCCTCAACCAGTTCACCTCGCTCGGCGTCCCGCTCCTGCGCGAGGGCGACCCCCGGCGCGCAGCGACCGGCCTCGTGCGAGCGTTCCGGCGGTTCTCGCACGAGCTGGGCGGGAGCATCGAGATGGCGTTCGTCTCGGGCGACGGGCCGGGCGGAGCCGCGCTCCAGCGGGCCTTCGCGGACGAGGGCTCGACGCTCCACGTCTGGGGCGGCGACGAGCGCGCCGCGGTCCGCTTCGCCGAGGTCGAGGCCCCGGGGAGCTTCGGCTACCTCCCGAGGTCGCGCGCCAAGGCCGTCCGCCGTCGGGCCCGTCGCCTCACGGAGGCCGCAGGCGTCCCTTCCGAGCTCGACACGCTGACGCTCGAGGTCGTCGAGGACCCCGCCGAGTTCCTCCGGTTCGAGCTCGAGACCTGGAAGGCGGACCCCGACCGCAACGGGGTCGGCTTCTCCCGGCTGCGCGAGGGACCCGAGTGGTTCGTGGACGTCTTCCAGGCCCACGCCGCCGCGGGGCGCGCGACCCTCCTGGCCCTGCGACCCGCGGGCGAGACCCTCTACATGGCCGCATTCCTGCGGTCCGGAGGCACGCTGTTCGCCTGGTACGACGAGTACGCCGAGAAGTGGGCACAGCACGCGCCCGGCGTCCTGGGTCGCCTGCTGACCGTCAAGCGGTTCGCCGCCCAGGGCGACCTCGACCTGCTCGACTCGTGCATGCACCCGTCGCTGTACCCCGACCAGAACGAGCTCTACCCCTCACGGCTGCGCACGGTGTCCTTCACGGCCGCACTGGGTCGCTGGCCGGGCCAGCTGCTGCTCCGGGAGATCGTGGCCCTGGGGCACGGCCGACGGGTGCTCGCGGGCCGGGTCCGCGCGGCCCGGGACGAGCGTCGCTCCCGCATCGAGCGTCCTGCGTCCCGGGACGTCAGGCAGGCGGCGGAGTCTGCGTCCTGAGCGTGGCGACCTCGGTCGCGCTCAGCGCGCGGTCGTAGAGCCGCACGCCGTCGACGGCTCCCTTGAGCGGGAGCGTGCCGCCGGGCTGCCCGCCCAGGAGGAGCGGGAGCGTGTTGACCCCGGCCGCCGCGGGACCCGCGACGTTCCCCTGCTCGACGCCGTCGACGTACAGGCGCATCCGCTGCCCGTCGTACGTGCCCACGAGGTGCACCCACGTGGTGCCGTCGGACGGGTAGGTCGACGTGGCGTTGACGCGGAACGTGTCGCCCGACGTCGCCTGGTTGAGCCGCAGGAACGCCTTGCCCGCGCTCGACAGGCCGAGCTCGAACCCGTCGGTCGCGCTCGGTGCGGCCTTCTTGACGACGTACTGGGTCGCGACCTGCTCGGGCCGCACCCAGGCGGCGACCGTCAGCGCGGTCGAGACGTCGAGGGCGTTCGCGTCGGGGATCGTGACCTTGCCCGTCGCGCCGTCGAACCGCACGGCAGACCGGCCCCCGGCCGTGACCCATGTCGTCCCGCCCGAGAGGGCGCCCGCGTTGCCCCAGCCCGACGAGTCGGCCGTGGCGAGGCCGGTGCCCTCGTCGAGGTCCCACGCGCCGCGGAGACCGTCGGCGGGTGCCACCTGGACGGTCGCCGTCGCGACGTTCGACCAGAGCCCGTTCGCACCCACGCGGAACGTGAAGCTCGTCGTCCCGACGAAGCCCGCGGGGGGCGTGTAGGTGAACGCGCCCGTGGCCGGGTTCGTCAGAGCCACCGTGCCCGACGACGGAGCGGCCACCACCTCGAACGTCAACGTCCCCCCGCTCGGTGAGCTGCCGGTGAGCGTGCCCGTGACGGGCGTCCCGCTCACGGTCGACGCGGACACGTCCTGCGCGACGGGCGGTGCGGCCGGCGGCTGGACGGCCTGGCGGAGTGCCTGGACCTCCGCCCCGGACAGCGCCCGGTCGTACAGCCGGGCCTGGTCGACCGCGCCCTGGAAGGGGTACAGGCCGTCGGGCTGGGCGCCGATCGTCAGCGGCAGCGTGTTGACGCCCACCGACGCGGGACCGGCGATCGACCCCTGCTCGACACCGTCGACGTAGATCCGCAGACGTTGCCCGTCATAGGTCCCCGCCAGATGCACCCACGTGGTCCCGTTCGTCGGGAGCACCGACGTCGCGTTGACCCGGAACGCATCCCCCGACGTCTTCTGGTTGACCCGCAGGAACGGCTTCCCGGCGCTCGAGATCCCCAGCTCGTACCCGTCCGCAGAACCCGACACCGCCTTCTTCACGACGTACTGCGTCGCGTGGCGCTCGGGGCGCACCCACGCCGACACGGTCAACGCCGCTGACACGTCCAGCCCGTCCGCGTCCGGCACCGCGACCTTGCCCGCGGTGCCGTCGAGGCGCACGGCCTTGCCGTCGACCCCGGTCACCCAGGCGGCGCCGCCCGACAGGGTCCCGGTCTGGCCCCAGCCCGACGAGTCGGCGGCCGTGGTCCCGGTCCCCTCGTCGAGGCCCCACAGGCCGCGGATCCCCGCGACCGAGGTCACGCGCACGCTCTGCGTCGCGACGTTCGACCACGTCGTGCCCGCCTTGACGCGGAACGTGAAGCTCGTGGCCCCGACGAAGCCCGCGGGGGGCGTGTAGGTGAACGCGCCCGCGGCCGGGTTCGTCACGGTCACCGTGCCCGACGACGGAGCGGCCACCACCTCGAACGTCAGCGCACCGCCGCTCGGCGAGCTGCCCGCGAGCGTGCCCGTGACCGCGGTACCGGTCGTCGTGGTGGAGGCCCCGTCGGTCGCGACCGGGGTCGTGGGCACGGGGCCGCCGCCCTGGACGAGCTCGGCGACCTGGGCCGCGGTGAGCGCCCGGTCGGACAGGCGCACCGAGTCGACCGCGCCCTGGAAGGGGTACAGGCCGTCGGGCTGGGCGCCGATCGTCAGCGGCAGCGTGTTGACGCCCACCGACGCGGGACCGGCGATCGACCCCTGCTCGACACCGTCGACGTAGATCCGCAGACGTTGCCCGTCATAGGTCCCCGCCAGATGCACCCACGTGGTCCCGTTCGTCGGGAGCACCGACGTCGCGTTGACCCGGAACGCATCCCCCGACGTCTTCTGGTTGACCCGCAGGAACGGCTTCCCGGCGCTCGAGATCCCCAACTCGTACCCGTCCGCAGAACCCGACACCGCCTTCTTCACCACGTACTGCGTCGCCGACCGCTCCGGACGCACCCACGCCGACACCGTCAACGCCGACGACACGTCCAGCCCGTCAGCGTCCGGCACCGAGACCCGGCCCGTCGACCCGTCGAGACGCACGGCCTTGCCCGCCTTGCCCGTGACCCAGCTCGTCCCCCCGGTCAGCGTGCCCTGGAACCCCCAGCCCGAGGAGTCCGCCGTGAGCACGCTCGCGCCCTCGTCGAGCTCCCACGTGCCCCGGGCACCGGCCACCGCCGTGACCCGCACGCTCTGGGTCGCGACGTTCGACCACGTCGTGCCCGCCTTGACGCGGAACGTGAAGCTCGTGGCCCCCACGAAGCCCGCGGCAGGCGTGTACGTGAACGCGCCCGTGGCCGGGTTCGTCACGGTCACCGTGCCCGACGACGGAGCGGCGACCACCTCGAACGTCAGCGCACCACCCACCGGCGACGACCCCTTGAGGGTCCCGGTCGCGGCGACCCCGACGGACGTCGCCGTGAGTCCCGCCGTGGCGACCGGCCCGCGCGGGTCAACCCACGGCAACCGCGCCGTGCCCGCGGTCGAGCTCGAGGCGGCCATGACGAGCGTCGCGCCCGGTACGTTCTGCTTGGCGCCCGTGACGTTGTTGTACGTCCCGTCGAGAACGGTCGTGGCGCTCTGGGAGAAGCTGATCGACGCGAGCGGCGTCACCTTCTCGATGATGTCGTCGAGGACCTCGCTGTGCGTGTAGACGACGCGCAGGAGCCCCGTGACCTCGTCGATCTCGACGATCGGGCGAGTGCCCAGCCGGTCGACCTCGTAGAACGGGTCCCACGTGCCGTTCGGGCGGCGGACGAGGAGCCCGATGACCGTGGCGCCCTGGGAGTCGTACGACGTCTTGACCGCGGCGTACAGGGTCCCGTCGGACGCGACCGCCACGTTCATGTGGTCGTCGGCCATGCCGTCGCCGAGGTCCAGGGCCGAGGACTGCGCGGGCTTCTCGTCGGCCGTCCACGTCGCCGGAGCAGCGCCGTCGACGTGCGTGCGGAAGCCGAAACGCTCGGTGCTCTGGTTGGACCAAAGCACCCCGATCTTCCCGCCCGGCAGAGCCGTGACCATGCCGATGTCGTCGTCCAGGACACCCGAGGCCACCGTGACGGGGGCCGAGAACGACGTGTACGGGGAGTCGGCGTAGCGCGCCTGGATGCTCGTGCTCGTGTCCGAGACCAGCCACAGCCGGCCCGTCGAGTCGACGTCGATCGTGCCCGTCTCGCTGCCCGGCAACGAGACCGGGGTCGCGGTCTGCCGCTGGGACCACGGCTGGTAGGAGCTCGAGGAGGCGACGTACTCGACCGAGACGAGCGACGTCGTCGGGCCGTGGAGCAGGACGTGCGCGACCTCGCCCACGACCTTGACGTCCGCGCGCACGTCGGTGCGGTCCGAGATCCGCACGACGTTCGTCCAGGTCCCCGCAGCCTGGTCGTAGCGCCAGACCCACGTCCCCGCGGGGGTCGTGCTCGTCGACGCGAGCGCGGCCCACCAGGTGTCGTGCGCGAACCACAGCTTGGACTGCGGCTTCTCCCCCGTGTTGCCGCTCAGCGGGACCGCCGTCGTGGTCAGGGCGGTCTCGGCGGCCAGGGCGCTCGGCCCGCTCGGCATGCTCGGCATGCTGGGCACAGCGTCGAGCGACGACGCGGGCTCCTGCCAGGCCAGCGTCACGAGGCCCGGCTCGCCGGCCTTGGTACCGACCTCGACGAGGTACTCCTCACCCTCGACCGCGTCGAACGTGACCCGGGAGGTCGAGACGTCGCCGTCGTCGTCGTTGGTCGCGACGACGGTCTTCGGTGCGGACGCGCGGCGCACCGCGACCGTCGTGTCGAGCTCGCTGCCGCTCGTCGAGAAGCTGATGGGGCCCGACGTCGGAGCCGTCCACCGCCACCACAGCGACTTCGCGACGGTCGACGGCGTCTCGGGGCCGGCGCCGTCGGCCGAGAAGTTGGGCGCGACGTCCTGCCCGACCGCCCCGCCGATGGCACGGCTCTCCGACCGGCTGTCGCCCTCGACGGCGGTCACGGGGACGGGCGTGGGCGATGACGCCGAGGCGGGCCCTCCATCCACCGTCACGACCGACCCGGCCGTGGCGAGGACGAGCCCGGCGACCACGAGGGGCGCCACGACGCGCGCGATCCTGCGGCGGGCGGTCGGCGGTCGACGGGGCGGGCCGTCGGGGCGTGCCGTCATGATCGATCCTGTCCGGAGTCCCTGGTGGTGGATCCGTACGCGGCGAGCGACGGCTCGCGACGTACCCCCGGAGCGGCCACCAGGTCCCATCGAACCATCGGCGCGGAATCCTGCGGAAGGTCGGCGGTCAAAGTTCACCCGGGCGAGAGGCCCCTCCCAGCGCGTCGCAGCCCCGCACGACGAACGAGGTGTGCGTTACTGTCGCGCCATGAACCGTCCCGGCAGCGACCTCGACCCTGCGCGGACCGAGCCTCCTGCCCGGACGCCCGTCTCCTCCTACGACCCCGCGGACCTGACGTACCGGTGGTCGCCCGAGGTCGGGGCGTTCGCCCACCAGTACGACCGCGACCTCCAGCTCCTGGTCGTGTGGTCCGGGGGGCGCACCCACGAGGCGGAGATCCTCGAGCGCGTCGCGGCCGACTTCACGATCCTCGCGCAGGTCGAGGTCCGGTGGAGCGCCGAGAAGATGGTCAACGACTTCGAGCGGCTCTACGGTCAGACGCTGTGGGGCACCTCGCCCAAGCACGAGGAGGTGGGCGACGGCCCGTTCCTCCTGCTGATCCTGGAGGACCACGCCCCGGCCTACTCCTACCGGCAGAACGTCACGGGCTACGTCGAGCTCACCAACGTCAACGTCGCACGCGTCAAGGCCGCGGCCCGCGCGCTCACCGGCGGGTACCGCATCCACTCGAGCAACAACATCCGCGAGTTCTTCCGCGACGCGACCCTGGTCCTGGGCCCCGAGCGCCTGCACGAGATCATCGCGCAGGACGGCCCCTCGAGCGGCACCACGGTGCTCGCGGAGGACGTCGTGGGCAGCCACGGGTGGGACAGCCTCGACCAGGTGTTCCGCACCCTGCGCTGGACGTCCCGGTACGTCGTGCTGCGCAACTTCGACGACCTCCCCGGCGCCCTCGAGGACGACCACGAGATCGACGTGCTGTGCGACGACCAGACGGACCTCGCGGCCGTCCTCAACGCGACCGAGGTCTATCCCGGTCCCGAGGGGGCGCAGTTCCGCACCCTGGTCGGGGGCGAGGAGGTCTTCTTCGACACCCGGTACGTGGGCGACGGCTACCTCGACACCGAGTGGCAGCGCGAGATCCTCGCGCGCCGCGAGTGGCGGGACGGCCAGGTCGCGGTGCCCCGGCACGACGACCACCTCTTCTCCCTGCTCTACCACGCCAAGGTGCAGAAGCCCGCCGTCAAGCCCGCCTACGTCGAACGCCTCACGCAGCTCGCCCTCGACGTCGGGCTGCCCGAGCAGGTCGCGCGCACCGTGACGCACGACGCGGTCGCGGCCTCCCAGCTCGACGGATACCTCGCGGGGCACGGGTTCACGGTGCCGCTGCCCGTCGACCCCGCGGTGCACCGCAACGCCGAGTTCCTCGCGCTCTTCCGGCTCACGCCGCTCGCCGACCCGCCGCTCAAGGTCGCGACGGCCGAGCTCTGGCAGTCCGCGAAGCGCAGCCCCGTGGCCCGCGCCCTGGGCAGGTCCCGCGCGGTCCGGGGCGCGTACCACCGGCTGCGTTCCGCGTTCCACGCCCTCAAGGACCGCGGGGCCTGACGGGCGTCTCCCCGCGGATTTCGCCCGCTCTCGCGGCGTCCTGCCATGGACCGCCCGCAGCGCTCACCGCTACCGTTGCCGGATCGATCGTGGGGGTCCGCGACCGCACACCACCAGTCGAGGAGTCGTCATGAGCATGCCTGCCGTCCAGGCGGAGGGGCCGCCCCGCTCGCTGGTCCGCAGGGTCGTGGACCGGGCGCGGATGGTCTACATCTTCGGCAGCCCTGTCGGTGCGACCTTCGTCAAGGCCACCGACCGCTCGGTGACCGTCTACACCACGACCGGCGGGCGACCCACGGTCTCGAAGTACTTCGCCCGCACCCGCGTCGGCAAGGACGCGTTCCTCGCGGAGAAGGCCACGGGAGACCTCTTCGGCGACCGGCCGTGGCGCATGCCCGTGGTCCGGTGGCACCGTCGCGGGTTCACGGTCCCGCGCCTGCCGGACGAGTCCCGGCTCGACGTCGCCGGGCAGCAGCTCTCGCGCGAGGACCGGGTCGACCTGGGGGCGTGGACCCTAGACGTCCTGCTCGAGATCTACCTCACGGGCAACCTGCACGGCGACCTGCAGCCGCACAACATCTGGATGCTCGACGGCAGGCCCGTCGTGACCGACTTCGAGACCTTCGGGCCGCGGACGCGGGGCATCCCGTTCCTCGACTCGGGGGACATCACGGGCAACGACCCGCGCCCGCGCGACCGGAGCCTCGACCCGGCCTTCGACCCCGAGGACGACTGGTCGTTCCACCACATGCTCGGCGTGAGCCTCCAGGACGCGCTCGACGCCCTCCGGCCCCGGCTCGTCGCCGCGAGCGCCGAGGACCCTGCGGCCCTCGCGAAGCTCGAGGCGCTCGACGGGGTCCGCACCTAGGCGGGACGCGCACGCGCCCGCCCCGTGGCACCCGTAGCATCTGCACCACCCCGCCCGGCCCGTCCGGCGCGGTCCCCGTCCCGGACGACCAGAGAGGGTCAGCCGATGTCCGAGTCCCTGCCCGGCGGATCCCGTACCGCGGCCCGTCGCGCTCCCCGCGGGATCGTGGTCCGTCGCCGCGACATCGAGAGCAGGCCCGCGCCCGTGGGGGGCGGGTTCGCGGAGGTCGCGTACACGCGCCTCCCGCTCCCTCGCGCCCTGACGCGCGCGCTGGGCACGTTCTGCGTCAACACGTCAGACCGGGTCGTGTCGATCACGTACGACGACGGCCCGCACCCCGAGCACACGCCTCGCCTGCTCGACCTGCTCGCCGCGCGCGGCGAGACCGCGACGTTCTTCGCGCTCGCCCGGCAGGTGCGGGCGCACCCGGAGATCGCCCGCCGCATCCTCGCCGACGGCCACGAGCTCGCGCTCCACGGGCAGGACCACCGGTCGCTGCTGACGATGGGGGACGCCGAGGCGGTCCGGTACGTGCGGGACGCGAGGGACGAGGTCGAGTCGATCGTCTCGGCGCCGCTCGTCTCGTTCCGGCCCCCGTACGGCGCGCACACGGTCCGCCAGGCGCACGGCATCGCGGGCCTGGGCATGGACGTGCTCATCTGGTCGGGCGACGCGTTCGACTGGGTCGACGACGAGGAGGAGCGGATCGCCGAGCGCGCCCTGTCGACGATCTTCCCCGGGAGCATGCTGCTGCTCCACGACGACCGGGGCGACCCGGAGACGCTCGGGGACGACGACGTGTTCCCGGCCTTCGACCGTGCCCGGGTCCTGGACCTGCTGCTCGACCGTCTCGCGGCCGACGGCTACCGGACCGTGACCGCCCACGACCTGGTGACCACCTACCAGCCTGTCATGAGCATGGCCCGCGAGAGGATGCGTCAGACATGAGCACACCCACCGGCGCGCAGGCCCGCCCGGAGCTCTCGGTGATCATCCCGGCGTACGACGCGCAGGAGACGCTCGGGGTGCAGCTCGGCGCGCTGCTCGCGCAGCGTCCCGCGTGGCCCTGGGAGGTGATCGTGAGCGACAACGGGTCGAGCGACGGGACCCGTCGGCTCGTCGGGGAGTGGACCGAGCGCATGCCCGAGCTCCGGCTCGTCGACGCCTCGGCCCGCCGCGGTCCCAGCGCGGCCCGCAACATCGCCGTCGCGCAGGCGAGGGCGCAGGCCCTGGCGTTCTGCGACGCCGACGACATGGTCGCGGACGGCTGGGTCGAGGCGATGCACCGCGCGCTGGCCGAGCACGAGTTCGTCGCGGGCCCGTTCGAGGGCTCCCGGCTCAACGCCGGCCTGACGTCGTCGGTCACGTGGACGGCCCAGACGGACCGGTTGACGGTCAAGCCCGGGCTGGAGCAGTTCGTCACGGCGGGCTCGGGCAACATGGGCGTGCGCACAGCGGTCTTCGACGAGGTCGGGGGCTTCTACGAGGGGGCCCGGACCGCGGAGGACGACGACTTCTGCATCCGGGTCCAGCTCGCGGGCCACGACCTGGTGTTCGACCCGGACATCGTGCTGCACGTCCGGCGCCGCGACGGTCTGCGGAACATCGCCCGGCAGTCCTTCGCGTACGGCGCGGGCGAGCGCTGGCTGAGCCACCGCTACGCGCTGCTGTACGCGCAGGCTCCGCGCACGACGGGCACCTCCGAGCCCCCTGTCACGGCCGTCGTCGCGGGCTCCGCCCCGGCGGAGAGCGCGCAGCGGGCGGGCGTCACAGGCAGCCTCGCGGCGGTCGCCCGGCGCGGCCGGGTGTTCGCCGTCCGTGGTGGTTCGTTCGTCCGGAAGGCGCTGCGCAAGGCGTCCACCATCCGGCGCCCGGGGGACCTCTCCGACCTGGTGTGGCGGCTGGCCTGGAGCGCCGGGTGGAGGTTCGGGCGGGTCCCTGCGGCACCGCCGATCGTCCCGCCGCCGACCTGGCGGCAGGACGCGTCCTAGTCCTTCGTCTCGCCGGCGCCGGCACCCGTCGCCCTGCCCGTCACCTGCCGACGGCCCGCCGCACCCGCTCCCGGACCCAGTCCAGGGGCGCGAGCGGCGCGAACCGCGCGGCCCAGGTGACGTGGCCGAGCGCGGCGCGGAACCGGCGGGCCGAGATCTCGGCCCGCGCGGCCCGCGCGGCGCTCCACGCCGCGAAGCGGTCGTTCGCGCGGAGCCGGTCGCGGTAGGCGGCGTCAAGTCCGGCAGGGCCGCCGCGCTCGGCCGCGCGTGCCTGCGAGCGCCGCTCGCGCAGGATCACCCGGATGCCCGCGGCGAGGTCGCGGTAGGCCCGCGTGGTGTTGCCCGGGTGGTACCGGTAGTCGACGAGGACCTCGTCGACGAAGACGAACGGCCCGAGCGTCGCGGCCGCGAGGACCAGGTCGAGGTCCTCGCCCTGCCGGTACGCGGGGTCGAACCCGCCCAGGGCGTCGAAGGCACCGCGGCGGATCACGAGGTTGGGCAGCATGATCCCGGTCCGGCCGCGGACGACGTCCCGTGCGTCGCGGGCCGGGCGCTGGTCGGCGCCCACGAGCTGCTCGCCCGCCGGGTCGACCGTGCGCATCGCGCAGTAGGAGATCACGGCGTCGGGTCGGGCGGTCAGCGCATCGACCGCGAGGCGCAGCCTGTCGGGGTGCCAGCGGTCGTCGTCGTCGAGGAATGCGAGCAGTTCGCCCCGGGTGTGCCGGACGCCCGTGTTGCGCGCCGTGGAGACGCCCGACGGGTCCAGGCGCAGGACCGTCCCGACCCCCGCTTCCTCGACGAGGCCGCGGATCACGGCCGGGTCGGGCGATCCGTCGTCGACCACGACGAGCTCGACGTGGGGGTAGGTCTGCGCGGCGACCGAGGCCAGCGCCTCGGCCAGGAACGGCCCGCCCCGGTTGGTGGCGACGACGACGCTCACGAGCGGTGCGGCGACGGCAGCGCCTGCGGCGTCGGGACCTTCGTCGGGCACGGCGCTCCTCGGTTCGGTCGGGGTGAATTCGGTGAGATCGCAGGGGCCGAGACCCCTCGCTGGTGGACAATCTCCCACATGAGGATCCTCCGCGTCTCGCACAGCGCCGTGGTCGACGCGTGGCGCGAGCGGGAGCGGGAGCTCCGGGCGGCCGGGCTCGACGTCGGGCTCCTGTCGGCGCGGGCGTGGGACGAGGGCGGCACGACGGTCCCGCTGACGCCCCGACCGGGCGAGCCCGTCGAGGGCGTCCGGACGTTCGGGTCGCACCCCGCGCTGTTCGTCTACGCCCCTGGCCCGCTCTGGCGCGCCCTGGGGCAGGAGTGGGACGTCCTCGACCTGCACGAGGAGCCGTTCGCGCTCGCGACGGCCGAGATCCTGGCGCTGCGACGGCTCCGAGCCCTCGTCCCGGCCCGGCGTCGTCGCCCAGCGCCGCCCTACGTCCTGTACTCGGCGCAGAACATCCCCAAGCGCTACCCCTGGCCGTTCCGCGCGTTCGAGGCCGCGGCCCTGCGTGGCGCGGCCGCGGTGTCGGTCTGCAACGAGGCCGCGGCGCGCATCGTCCGCGCCAAGGGCGCGCGCGGGGCGGTCGAGGTGGTCCCGCTGGGCGTGGACCTGTCGGTCTTCTCCCCGGGCGGGGCCGTCACCCCCGGCCCGTCGACCCTCCGGCCCGACGGCGTCGCGCCCGTCCCCGGTCCGGGTCGCCCCGGGACGGGGCCGGCCGGGGGGCCGGTGCACGTGGGCTACGCGGGGCGTCTCGCCCCGCACAAGGGCGTGGACGTCCTGCTCGCCGCGGCCCGCGACGACGACCGCCTGCACGTGACGCTCGCGGGCGACGGCCCGTCGGCCCGTACGCTCCGCGACCGGGCACGGCCGCTGGGCGACCGGGTCCGGTTCGTCGGACCGCTCGCGGGCGACGACCTGGTCGCGTTCTACCGTTCGCTCGACGTCCTGGCCGTCCCGTCCCTCGACACCCCCGGCTGGATCGAGCAGTTCGGTCGGGTCGCGGTCGAGGCCATGGCGTGCGGCACGCCCGTGGTGGCGAGCGACTCGGGGGCCCTGCCCGACGTCGTGGGCGGCGCGGGCCTGCTCGTGCCCCCCGGTGACGCCGGGGCGCTGCGCGAGGCGCTCGTCCGGGTCGTCGACGAGCCCGGCCTGGCCGAGACGCTGCGCGGGCAGGGACTGACGCGCGCCGCGTCGTGCGCCTGGCCCGAGGTCGCCCGCCGCTACCTCGCCCTCTACGAGACCGCGGCGGCGCACCCCTCGCCCGCGTCCCCCGCCGGGACCCCGACCCGTGCGGGCGGCGAGCACACCCCGGGAACGGGTGCTCCGCCGTCGGGCAGCGGGCTGCTTCCGCCCGAGGTGGTCCTCGTCGCGTACGGCTCCCCCGACCTGGTGCGCGACGCGCTGGGACCGCTCGTCGGCAAGCTCCCCCTGACCGTCGTCGACAACTCGTCACTGCCGGAGATCCGCGAGGTCGCCGAGCTCGCGGGCGCCCGCTACCTCGACCCCGGGCGCAACGGCGGCTTCGCCGCGGGCGTCAACCACGCGCTGCGCCACCGCCAGACCCCCGGGTCGGACGTCCTCCTGCTCAACCCGGACGCCGTCGTGAGCCCCGAGGACGTCCTGACCCTCCAGACCCGGCTCCACGAGGCGCCGGACCTCGCGAGCGTCGGCCCGGCGCAGGTCGACGGCGACGGCGGGGCGGCGCGCGTCGTCTGGCCGTACCCGTCCCCGGCCGGTACCTGGATCGAGGCCGTCGGTCTCGGCTCGCTGCGCCGGACCCCGGCCGACCGGTCGTTCGTCATCGGGTCCGTGCTGATGCTGCGGGCCGACGCGCTCGAACAGGTCGGGCCGTTCGACGAGAGCTTCTTCCTGTACGCCGAGGAGACCGACTGGGCCTACCGGGCGACCCTCCTCGGCAGGCGACACCTGGCCGTACCCGAGGTCCAGGCGCTGCACCTCGGTGGTGCCACGAGCGGTGACCCGACCCGCCGCGAGACGCACTTCCACGCCTCCCAGGAGAGGTACCTGCGCAAGCACTTCGGCGCGACGGGCTGGCACGCAGCACGAGCCGGGGTCCTCGCCGGCTCGGCCGCACGAGCCGTCGCGCTCCGGGGCGCCGGTCGCGACCTGGCGCG
The DNA here is from genome assembly GCF_016907365.1 of Oerskovia paurometabola. NCBI lineage: Bacteria > Bacillati > Actinomycetota > Actinomycetes > Micrococcales > Cellulomonadaceae > Oerskovia > Oerskovia paurometabola. Next base: position 3,578,956 of record NZ_JAFBBV010000001.1, read on the forward strand.
GCTGCGGCTCCGGCTCTACGCCCGCGGCCCCCTCTCGGCCGAGGCGGCGATGCTCGCCCGCCCCGCGACCCCGGACCCCACGACGTGATCCGCCGGTCCCTCGCCTGGGCCGCGGGATCTGTCGCGGTCGCCGTGGTCCTGGTCGGGATCGGCCTCCTGGTGCCCGAGTACACCGCGATCTCGGTCGCGGTCGCCGCGCTGGTCCTCGTCGTCGGGATGACGATCTACGAGCCGGCCGCCATGCCGATCCTCGCGATGCCCGCGATGGTGGTCGTCCAGCGGGTCGGCGGCGACGCCGTCAACCTGTCGCTGAGCGACTTCGCGCTCTTCGGGGCGTTCTGGTTCGCGCTCTTCTTCACGCAGCGGCCCCTCTCGCGCCCCATGCGCTCGCTCCTGTGGCTCTCGGCGTTCTACCAGGTCGCCACGCTCTTCACGGTCATCGCCAACCCGTACACCGCGAACACCGTCGAGTGGTTCCACGCCTGGCTCTCGGTCGGCGGCGCCCTGCTCGTCGGGTGGGCCGTGGGCCGGGCGGGACGCGCGCGGCTCGGGCTCACGCTGTTCATGATCCCGTGCCTGATCATCGCGGCCCTGACGTGCTTCACGGCCCTGCAGCAGCTCGCCGCGGGCAACACCGGTCCCGTGTACCTGCAGATCCCGTTCCCGATGCACAAGAACTTCGTCGGGTGCGTCCTGGGGAGCGCGGCGCTGCTGGCCTACGCCCGGCCGTGGTGGGTGGGGTGGCCCAAGGCGTTCACCTACCCCGCGTTCTGGCTGTTCGGCCTCGCGGTCCTCGCGTCGCAGTCGCGCCAGGCCCTGATCGGCCTCGCGATCGGCGTCGTCCTCATCACCCTGCGCGCGGACCCGGACCGCAAGCGCTCCAAGCTCATCCTGCTCGCCGCGATCCCCGCCGTCTACTTCGTGTGGGCCGCCGTCCAGGAGCAGCTCGCGACCAACGACCAGTTCAACTCCGCCTACCAGCGGCTCACCTGGTACGAGCAGGCCATCGACGTCTGGGAGCGCAGCCCGTGGGTCGGGGTCGGGCTGCGCTGGTGGGTCGCGAACCGCACCGAGTACACCTTCCAGCCGCCCAACGCCGAGCTCGAGGTGCTCACGTCGGCCGGGATCGTCGGGCTCGTCGCGTTCCTCGTGCTCTTCTTCGGGTCGCTCGTCGTGCTGTGGCGCCTCAACCCGCGCTTCGGGACGCTGGCGTTCTCGGTGCTCCTCATGCGCTTCATCCAGGGCCAGTTCGACCTCTTCTGGGTCTCGGTCCAGGTGTCCGTGCCGTTCCTCATCGTCGGTGTCTGCGTGGGCGCGGACGCCTACGCCGAGTCCCGGCGCGCCGCGCGCGAGGAGACCGGCGACACGCTGCCCGTCGACGACCTCCGGTCGGTCGAGGAGATGCTCGACGCCACGGGCCCCACGAAGCACCTGGTGCTCACCCCGTCCGTGATCCCCGCCCCCCAGCCCGAGCCGACGGGCCGCCACCGGAAGGACCCGACCACGTGAGAGTGCTCCACGTCGTGCACTCCGACGCCTTCGCGGGCGTCGAACGGCACGTCGCCCGACTGGCACGCGCGCAGGCCGCCCACGGGGACCAGGTCGTCGTGGTCGGCGGCGACGTGCCCCGCATGCGGGCCACCGTCGACGACCCGACCGTGCGGGTCCTGCCCGCAGGGTCCCTCGCGCAGGTCGTGCGCACGATCCGCACGACGGCGCGGGGGGCCGACGTCCTGCACGCTCACATGACGTCGGCCGAGATCGCGGCCTCGCTCGCGGGCGTGACGCTCCGGCGCATGCCGCCCGTCGTCGCCACGCGCCACTTCGCACGGACCCGGGGCAGCGGCCCGGCCGCCGGCCTGAGCGCTTCGGTCGCCCGCCGACCGGTGCGCGCGCAGATCTCCATCAGCCGGTACGTCGCCGACCACGTCGACGGCGACAGCGTCGTCGTCCACCCCGGGATCGACGACCGCCCCACCGCCCCGCCCGCGGCCGGGCGCGACCGCAGCGTCCTGCTCGTCCAGCGGCTCGAGCCGGAGAAGCGCACCGACCTGGGCGTGCTCGCCTTCGCGGCGTCACGCCTGCACGACGACGGCTGGCAGCTCCTCGTCGCGGGCGACGGGTCGCAGCGTGCCGCCCTCGAGACCCTCGTCGCCCGTGAGGGTCTCGCGGGGCACGTCCGGTTCCTCGGCGCCCGCTCCGACGTCGACGACCTCATGCAGCGCGCGGCGGTCCTCCTGGCACCCTGCCCGGTCGAGGGGCTCGGGCTCAGCGTCCTGGAAGCCATGTCCAACGCGCTGCCCGTCGTGGCCGCCGGGGCCGGTGGGCACCTGGAGACGCTCGCCGGGCTCGACCCGCTCGCCCTGTACCCGTCGACCGACGTCGACCGGGCGGGCGAGAACCTCGCGGCCCTGGCCCGGTCCGCGTCCCGGCGCGACGCGTTCGGCGAGGCCGCGCGCACGGTCCAGCGGACCCGTTTCACCCCCGAGGCCCAGGTCCAGGGGACGGCAGCGGTGTACCGCGGCGTCGTCCGCCCGGGGGGCCACCCGCACGACGAGCATCGGAGCCCCACGCCGTGAGCGACCTTCCCCCTGCGGTGCACGAGCTCGTGGTCGTCTCGCTCGAGTCCTGGGACCTCGTGTGGCGACGCAACCAGTACCTCGTGACCGAGCTCCTGCGGGCCGACCCGTCGCTCGTGGTCCTGTTCGTCGAACCTGCCGCGGACCCGCTGCACGAGGTCCGTCGTGGCTTCCGCCCCCGGGCCGGGCACGGGCTCCGGCGCGCGGACCCGGTCGAGGGGGTCGGACCCGACCAGCTGTGGCTCTACCAGCCCACCAAGATCCTGCCGCGCCGCGTCGACCCCCGGGTCGACGCCCGCCTCGCGTCGCTCGTGCGCCGGGCCGCACGCCGCGTCGGGCTCACGCGTCCCGTGCTGTGGGTCAACGACCCCGCGGCCGCGACCCTGGTCCGGGACACCGACTGGCCGTCGCTCTACGACGTGACCGACGACTGGGTCGCGGCCGACCGCCCGCCCGAGATCCGCCGTCGGCTCCTCGCGGACGAGGCGCTCCTGCTGCAGGCCTGCGAGGAGGTGACCGTGTGCTCGCCCCACCTCGCCCAGAGCAAGGGCGCCGAGAGGGCCGTCACGCTCCTCACCAACGGCGTCGACGTCGAGCGCTACCGGCAGCCCAGGGAACGCCCCGCGGACCTGCCCGACGGACCCGTGGCCCTCTACCTGGGCACCGTCCACCGCGACCGCTTCGACCTCGACCTGGTCGCCCGGACCGCCACGACCACGGCCGTGGCCGGCACGGTCGTGGTCGTCGGCCCCGTGCTCGACCTGACGAGCCAGGAGTACGACGACCTCACGGCGGCCGGCGTGCGGCTGCTGGGCGCACGGCCCTGGACCGAGGTCCCCGCCTACCTCCAGCACGCGACCGCGCTCCTCGTGCCCCACCTCGTCGACGACTTCACGGACAGCCTCGACCCGCTCAAGCTCTACGAGTACCGGGCCGTGGGGCGACCGGTCGTCGCGACCCCGGTCGCCGGCTTCCGCGACGCCGACGACCCACGGGTCACGGTCGCCCCTCCCGCGGACTACCCGGAGGCCGTGCGCGCCGCGCTCACCGCGCCGGCAGCGACCGACACCCACCAGGACGACGACATCCCCACGTGGGAGGCGCAGGGCCGCGCGATGCGCGACGTCATCGAGCGGACCTGGCGGCTCGCCCCCACACCTCGCTGACGACCTCCGCGGTCCGCGTCGCCGCGAACCGGCGCTGCGCGACGCCGGCGGCGCGCCGGGCCCTGTCCGCTGCGGACCCCGGGTCGACGAGCACGGCCGAGATCCCCCGGGCCAACGACTTGACGTCGCCCGGCTCGACGAGCTCGCCCAGCGGTGCGGGGTCCTCCGGCGGCCCCGCGAGGATCTCCACGACGCCCCCCGCCCTGGTCGCGACGACCGGGACCTCACGGACCATCGCCTCGACCACGACCTGGCCGAACGGCTCCGGGACGGGAGACGCGTGCACGCACACGTCGAACCCGTCGAGCTCGGCCGACGGGTCCGCCGCGAAGCCCGTCCAGACGAAGCGCTCGGCGACACCGAGCCGCACCGCCTCGGCACGCACCTCCTCGGCGTAGTCCTCGGCGCCGAAGCTCGGCTCGCCCACGACCCGGAAGGTCACCTCGGGGTGCTCGTCGAGGACCTGGCGCGCGGCGCGCACGAGCTCGAGCTGCCCCTTCGTCGGGCTGATCCTGCCGACCATGCCCACGACCGGCGAGCGACCGTCCGCACGCGTCGGGCGCCCGTCCGTGCGCACCTGACCGGCCGCGAACCCCGGGTAGGCCACGGTCGAGCGGCCGGGCAGGGTCGAGGCCGTGGCCTGCGAGTTCACGACCACCTCCCGGGGAAACCGCGTCGAGGCCCAGCGGAAGACGCGCGCGACCCGCGCCGGGAGGTAGTCGTCGGCGATCCGGTCGTGGACGTGCCAGACGAGCGCGGCCCGCGCGGCCCGCGCCGGCACGACACCCAGCACGTCCGCCTTGAGCGAGGTCGTGTGGACGACGTCCGGCCGCAGCGCGCGAACCCGGCGCGAGAGCCGCCACGTGAACGGCACGAGCCGCGCCGCCGTGACGAGCTGGCCGAGGCCCGCGCGCCCCACCGCGCTCCGCGACGTGGACGCCGTCCCCGGGTCGAGCGGCAGGACCTCGACGACAGCCCCCGCTGCCCGCAGCCGAGCGACCAGCGGGCCGTGGGAGAACAGCAGCACGCGCACGTCGACGTCCGGGCCCAGCACCTCGACGAGCCGGACGAGGGCCAGCTCGGCACCGCCGAGCTCACCCGTGTGGTCGAGGACGAGGACCCGCACCGGTCGGCCGGGCGGCGATCCCCCCGCGCGCCGCGTCGTCACCAACGGAACGGCAGCTTGCGCCCTGTACCGCTGCCGCCCTGCTCCGGCTCGTCGTTCGTGCGGGCCGGGGCCGTGCGGGGACGTGCCTCGCCCTGCCCCCCGGGCACGGTCGTGATCTTGCCCCACTCCGGCGACAGCAGGGGGCCTTGGCGGCCTCCGGCGTCCCGCCGGGCCGCAGCGGTCGCCGCGGGCTCGGCGGCGGGACCGGCGACGACGGCCGCCGCCCGCTCACGGGCTGCGCGCCGCGGCTCGTCGACCTGCTCGACGCCCGGGGCTCCCCTGTCTGGTCGCTCGGCCGCGAGCGCGGGCGCCTGTGCGACCGCGTCGCCTCCCGTCGACCGGGTGGGGTGCCCGTCCTCCTGACGTTCCGGGTCACCGTAGGTCGAGGCGTAGAGCATGCGCCGGTCGCTCTTGACTCCCGCGAGCGCGATGCCGACGAGGGGCACGTTGTTGATGCGCAGGCGCTCGGAGGCCTCGGCGAGCACTGCCCGGTCGGTCTTCCCCGCGGAGGCGATGAGCACCACGCCGGTCGCGTAGCGTCCGAGGATCGTCGCGTCCGCGGCCGCGAGCACGGGCGGGGCGTCGATCACGACCACCTCGGCGTCGTCGCTCAGGTCGGCGATGAGCTTTCCCGCGCGGGTCGTCGCGAGGAAGTCCGCCGGGTCCATCTCCTCCTCGGGGACGGGGAACACACCCAGGTTGGGGATGCTGGTGGGGCGCAGAGTGTGCGGGTCGCCCGACCAACCCTCGGGCGGCGGCAGGACCCGGTCGAGCTGAGGGCGGCGCAGGTCGCCCGAGACCGCGATCGTGCGGCGACCGCTCAGCGCGAACGAGGCCGCAAGGTTGGCCGCGATGAACGTGCGGGGCGCGTGCGGGTCTGCGGCCGTGACGACCACGACGACCCGGTCCGCCTCTGCGAGGGAGACCTGGACGGCGGTCCTGAGCTCGCGGATCGACTCGGTGAAGGGGGTGGCGACCTTGCGCGAGACGGGCAGCGTGTGCGAGTGGCTGTAGTCACGGTCCGACGTGCGCACGCCGTAGAGCTCGGCCAGCACGGGCGTCTGCGCGAGGCGGGCAGCGTCGGCCGCACCACGCACCCGGACGTCGAGGCCGCGACGGGCGAAGGCCAGCCCGATGCCCGCGACGAGCCCGGCCAGGGCCGCGAGGGCGAGCACCGTGCTCCGTCCCAGGCCCAGCGCCTCGGCGCTGGTGGCGGGCGTCTCGACCTCAGCGGGGACGGTGATCGCCCGGAGGGTGTTCGCCTGGACCGTGAGCGAGGTGTAGTCGGTGACGATGGTCTCCTTCTCGGCGAGCGCGAGCGGGTCGTCCGACGCCACCGAGAGGCGGGCCGTGACGCCCGCGAGCTGCTCGGCGAGCGACTGCCTCCTCGCGTCGAGCGCCGCCACCTGTGCGTCGCGCAGGACCGTGAGCTGGGCGACGTACGCGTCGGCGAACGCGTTCGCGACGTCCTGCGACTCCTGGGGGTCGAGGGTCTTCGCGCTGATGGCGATGAGGCTCTGGCTCTCGGTGGGGTAGTCGGCCGAGACCTGCGCGGCGAGCGCCGCGGGGTCGCCGGTGTAGCCGAGCGTGGTCGCGGCGGCCTCCACGACGGGGTCGGACGTGACGTCCCCCAGGTCGGTGTCGACCGTGACCTCGACGACCTGCTCCCCGCCCTGCGCCGACTGCACGCCGACGAGCCGTACGCTCGCGGTCGCCTTGTAGACGGTCTCCTGCTGGTTGAGGTAGACGAACGCCGCGGCCACGACCACGAGCACCGCCGCCAGCACGTAGTACTTGCCGGCCCATACCGTACGGACGAACTCCCGGACTGTCATGAGTTCCTCTCCCCTGAGGTGCTGGCACCGGCGTGCACGAGGCCTCGTTGCTCGTCGACCACCTCGCGCAGGCGCGCGACGAAGCGCGGGAGCGCGAAGGTCTCGACGTGCGAGGTCAGGACGTCATCCTCCCACGGGACGGCCGACGCGTCCTGGACTGCCCGCGCGACGAGATCGGGCTCGGGGGCGTCGAAGAAGGCACCCGTCACCCCCTCGACCACGGTGTCGAGATACCCGCCGTCCCGCAGGACGACGGAGGGCCGTCCGAAGGCACCGGCCTCGAGCGGCGACAGGCCGTAGTCCTCGTACGAGGCGGCGACGAGCATCGAGCAGCTCCGGTAGAGCCAGCGCAGCTCGGGGTCGTCGACCCGGCCCAGCAGCGTCATCCCGCGGGTGCCCGACGACGCGCCCCACCTCCCGGAGACGGGGCGCCCGCGCGCGGCGAGGCCTTCGAGGCGCGCCCGGTCCGGTCCGTCGCCGACGATCACCAGGTGGCGTCCCGCGAGGCGGGCCGCCTCGACCAGGACGTCGACGTTCTTGTACGGCAGGAGCCGTGCGACGCACAGCAGGAAGCCGGGTTCGACCCCGGGGACCTCGCGCTCGGGGCCGGCGGGCAGCATCGCGGGGGGCGGCGGCAGGATCTCGGCCTCGATGCCGTAGGCCTCGCGGACCGCACGCTGGGTCACGGTCGAGTTGGCGAGGTAGACGTCGGCGCGCCCGGCGGCCCGCCGGTCCCAGCCGCGCAGCGCGGGGCTCAGCGCGGCGAGGGCGGCGGAGGCGACACCGCCCCGGAGGCGGTCGGTCCTGCTCGCGCCGTCCCTGCCGCCGAGGTAGCGGTCGCGCTGGTAGAGCCACCGGGCGGGCGCGTGGCAGTAGACGACCGTTCGACCCGCGCCGCGGTACCCGTGGGCCCAGCCCGTGGAGCTCGCGAGCAGGACGTCGGCGTCGACGCGCTGGGCCGAGACCGCGGGTGCGAGGAGAGGCAGCGCGAGCCGGTGGTGGCGGCGCAGCGCACCGACCCGGTCGAGCGCGGACGTCCGCAGGTCGAGCCGGGAGAACTCGGGGAACGTGCCCGCCTGGTCGTAGAGGGTCGTGTACATCGGCGACCCGGGGAAGGCCTCGGCCAGCCACAGGGCCACCCGTTCGGCGCCCCCGCGTTGCGTCGCGTAGTCGTGCGCGAGCGCCACACCCTCGGTCATCGTGCCTCCGTCGTGGGGCAGGAGACGGCTGCCCGCCCAGGTTGGATATCGATCCAGCCTAGGGCGAGCGAACAGGCCAGAACGGACGAAGAGGACACGTCACCCGGGTGAAGTCCGCTCTCGCGGACCACGTCCGCCGGGCTGCGACCGACCGGGCGTCGACCAGGTCACGGCGCCCCGGACGTCAGGCCTTGGTGTGGAACTTCCCCTGGGCCGCGAGGAGCCCCTCGGTGAGGACCATCTCGACGGCGTCCGCGGCGTCGTCGAGCAGGAACGGCAGCTCCTTGGCCTCCGCGCCCGAGAAGTTCTTGAGCACGTAGTCCGCGGTGTCCATGCGGCCCGGGGGGCGTCCGACGCCCGCGCGGACGCGCACGTAGTCACGGGTCCCGAGCGCCTTGGTGATGTCGCGCAGGCCGTTGTGACCGCCCTCGCCGCCACCGGACTTGAGCTTGATGTCCCCGAACGGGATGTCCACCTCGTCGTGGACGACGATCACGTGGTCGGGGTCGATCCCGAAGTACTGGGCGAGGCCCGCGACCGGTCCGCCCGACGTGTTCATGTACGTCGAGGGCTTGGCCAGGAGCACCCGGGGCCCGGGGGCCCCGCCCGGCAGCACGCCGAGTCGCGCCTCGGCCACCGCGGCGCGCGCCTTGTGGGCGCTGAACGTCGCACCGGCACGACCGGCCAGGACGTCGAGCACCATGTGGCCGACGTTGTGACGGTTGCCGGCGTAGGTCGGTCCGGGATTCCCGAGCCCGACGACGAGCCACGGCTGGTCGGTCATGTCACCTGGTCCTTCATCGACGTCTGGGGGAACGTTCGAGGCGTCCGGCGCCGTACGGCACCGGACGCCTCGAACGTACGTGTCCTGCGGTCCACCGGCTCAGGTCCGCCGAGGCGGGTCCGAGCCGGGGGACGGTGAGGCTCAGGCCTCGGCGGGAGCCTCGTCGCCTGCCTCGGCGGCCTCGGCCTCTGCCTCGGCAGCGACCTCGCTGCGCGGCTCGGTGATCGCGACGACCGCGAGCTCGGCGTCGCCGTGGAACACGGAGCCCTTGGGCAGCGTGATCTCGCCGGCGCGGACGATGTGCCCGGCCTCGAGGCCCTCGATCGAGACCTCGACGGCCTCCGGCAGGTGCGTGGCCTCGGCCTCGAGGAGCAGCGTCTGCGACTCGACGACGTGGATCGTGCCGGGAGCGGACTCGCCGACGACGTGCACGTTGACCTCGACCTCGACCTTCTCGCCCTTCTTCACGATGAGGAGGTCGATGTGCTCGACGACGTCCTTGACCGGGTCGCGCTGGACGTCCTTGGCGATCGCGAGGACGGGCTTGCCGTCGAGCTCGATCGAGAAGAGGGCGTTGGCCTGCTTGAGGGCCAGCGTCGTCACGTGACCGGGGAGCGCGATGTGGACGGGGTCCGTGCCGTGCCCGTACAGGACGGCAGGAATCTGGGAAGCGCGGCGGATGCGGCGGGCGGCACCCTTGCCGAACTCGGTGCGGGCCTCTGCGACAAGCTTGATCTCGGACACGTGAACTCCTGAAGAACGGTTGCGGGCCGACCACCAGTGGGAAGCGATCGGCTGTCCGGCCGGCTGGTTGGCACCGGAGGACGGGGCGGCTGCGTCGGCGCGGGACACATGACGGGCGCACGAGGACGACCGCCCAGTCGATTACGGGGACCCATCAGGATCCTGCTGACCTTCCGGTGTCTCACCGGCCGTCAGACGTCCCTCGCCGAGGCAACCGAACTACTGTACCCGGGCGCGCCACGTCAAGGGAAACCCGCGAGTGTCGCGGCTCGCGGCTGGACGTGCACTGTCAGGACTGGGCGCCCGCGATGACCACGGTCGTCGTGAGCGCCGCGGTCGTGGCCGTCGTGATCTCCTCGACGTAGCGCCGGGTGGCTCCCGCGGCCCAGCTCCCCTCGGCGAGCTCCTTCGCGCGGCGGTCGATCTCCCGACGGTCCGACGCGGTCAGCTCCGCGCCCGCGGCCATGACCCGGCCGGCCTGCTTCGTGGCCGCGAGGATCGCGACGAGCGCCCCCGTGCGCTCGTCGGGAGCGCCGCCGTCGCGCAGGACGCGGGCGAGGGTGCGCCGCACCTCGCCCTCGTGGCGCGAGTCCGCGGCGGGCCAGCGGGTCGTGGGGAAGATGCCCAGGATGCGGCCCTCCTCGCGGCGCAGCAGACCGCGCGCCACGAGGCCGTCGAGGGCGGCGTCCGCGGGCCTGGACCGCGACAGCACCTCGACCAGGCTCTTGGGCTTGGAGCCCTCCTTCGACTTGACCGTCGCGAGCGCGTCGTCGAGCAACGGGCTCCCGGTCGGCGACTGGTCGCGGACCACGACCCGCCCCGACCGCCATCCCGAGGCGTCCCCCGCGAGGTCGACGCGTCCCTTCAGCGCGAGCTCGACGAGCAGCGCACCGGCCGCCACCTGCTGGAGGTACGAGGCGTCACCGACGGGCCGGCCCGTGACGTCGTCCAGCACGAGCAGGAGGTAGTCCTCGATGATGAGCATGAATCCAACCTAGTGGGGCCACGTCGCCGACCGCCCTGAGAAATGTCACGATCCTGCGGCGATCAGTCCGCCCACGCCCACCGCACGGTCACGCTCGCGTCGACCTGCTCGCTCCCCGGGTCGACCGCCATCGCGTCGAAGGACCCGACCTTGGCGGACATCGCGCGGGGCATCGGCGCGAACCCGCCGCCCTGCTCGCTGACCTCGACGACGGGCCCGAGCGCGCGCCCCGCGAGCGCCGCGTACTGCTCGGCCCTCGCGCGGGCGTCCGCGAACGCCTCCTCGCGAGCCGCGACCGCGAGCGGCCCGGGCTCGCTCACCGCGAACCGCATCGAGTCGAGCCGGGCGACCGGGCCCGCCGCCCCGAGCGCGGCCCGCACGAGCTCCCCCGACGCCAGGACGTCCCGCACGGTGACCCGCAGCGTCAGGCGAGCCGTGACCGCGAGCGTCGTGGCGCCGTCGGGCTGCTGCGAGGACTGCGTCCAGGTGGACGTCTGTGCGGTGCGCAGGTCCTGCGCCGCCACGCCGCCCGCCAGCAGCGCCTCGCGCGCCGCGCGCACCCCCGCGTTCGCGGCGTCGAGGGCCACCTGGACGTCGGCGCCGGACGCCTCGGCGCCGAGCTCGACCACCACGACGTCGGGCACGGCGGACGCGGCCCCCCGCCCCGTGGTGGTGACCCCGGCGAGCGGGTCGAGGGCGGGCTGGGTCGGCTGGGTCGGCTGGGTCGGCTGGGTCACAGCTGACATGCTGCCAGCCCGACGCCGCCGCCGCCCAGGCACAGCGCGCCCCCGAGCGACGGGCCTCCGCCGCGAGCGACCCCGCGCAGGGCCCGGGAACGGCGACGGCCCGCCCCGTCCGACCAGGTCGGTGGGGCGGGCCGTCGCGCGGCGTGGGCCGAGGGCTCAGCTGTTGCCGTCGAACAGCGACGTGACCGAGCCGTCGTCGAAGACCTCGCGGATCGCGCGCGCCAGGAGCGGCGCGATCGACAGGACCGTGAGCTGCGGGAAGTGCTTCTCCGCCGAGATCGGCAGCGTGTCGGTCACGACGACCTCGCTCGCGCCGCACTCGGACAGGCGCTGGGCCGCCGGGTCGGACAGGACACCGTGCGTCGCCGCGACGATGACCGACTTGGCGCCCGCCGCGAGGCAGACCTTGACGGCCTCCGCGATGGTGCCGCCCGTGTCGATCAGGTCGTCGACCAGGACGCAGTCGCGCCCCTCGACGTCACCCACGACGCGGTTCGCGACGGCCTGGTTGGGGCGCGTGATGTCGCGGGTCTTGTGGACGAACGCGAGCGGCCCGCCGCCGAGCTTCGCGGCCCACTGCTCGGCCACGCGGATGCGGCCGGCGTCGGGCGAGACGACCGTGACGTTCGACGTGTCGACCCGCGAGCGGACGTAGTCCGTGAGGATAGGCATGGCCCACAGGTGGTCCACGGGCCCGTCGAAGAAGCCCTGGGTCTGCGCGGCGTGCAGGTCGACGCTCATGAGGCGGTCGGCACCGGCCGTGCGGAACAGGTCCGCGATGAGGCGCGCCGAGATCGGCTCGCGACCGCGGTGCTTCTTGTCCTGGCGGCCGTAGCCGTAGAAGGGCTGGACGACCGTGATGGTCTTGGCCGAGGCACGCTTGGCCGCGTCGACCATGAGCAGCTGCTCCATGATCCACTGGTTGATCGGCGCCGTGTGGCTCTGCAGGAGGAAGATGTCCGCACCGCGGACGCTCTCCCCGAAACGGACGTAGATCTCGCCGTTGGCGAAGTCGTACGCGGTCGTGGGAAGCAGGTCGATGCCCAGCTCCCGCGCGACGTCCTTGGCGAGCTCGGGGTGCGCGCGTCCGGACGCGAGGACGAGGGACTTGTCCCCGTTGCCGGCGATCGTGCTGCTCATCGTGGGGAAGGCCCTTCGTTCGTGCTGCTGGTCGTGGTGCTGGGTCCGTCGGGGACCGTGGGGACACCGGGGCTCGCGGGCGCCGGGGTCGGTCGGGGGGCCGGGGTCGCCGCGGTGGCCTCGGCGAGCTGCGCCTGGGCCTGGGCTCCCAGCGGAGGGGGCGTCTCGCCGTCGTTCTCGTGCGCCCGCGCCGCGGCGTCCGCGGCGGCGGTGCCGGGGCGACGGCGGGCGACCCAGCCGTCGACGTTGCGCTGCGGGGCGCCGCTCACGCCGAGCGCACCGGCCGGCACGTCGCGGCGGATCACGGAACCAGCGGCCGTGTACGCGCCGTCGCCCACCGTGACGGGGGCGACGAACATGTTGTCCGCGCCGGTCCGCGCGTGCGAGCCGATGACCGTGCGGTGCTTGGAGACGCCGTCGTAGTTGACCGTGACGCTCGCGGCACCGATGTTGGTGTGCTCGCCGATGGTCGCGTCCCCCACGTAGGACAGGTGCGGCACCTTGGAGCCGGTGCCGATCGTCGCGTTCTTGGTCTCGACGAACGTGCCGATCTTGCCCTTGGCCCCGAGGTCCGTGCCGGGGCGCAGGTAGGCGAACGGTCCGACGCTCGCGCCGTCACCGACGACCGACAGGCTGCCGTGCGTGCGGGTCACGGTCGCCCCCACACCGACCTCCATGTCGGTGAGCGTCGTGTCGGGGCCGATCGTCGAGCCCGCCCCGATCGACGTCGCGCCGTGGAGCTGGGTGCCCGGCAGCAGCGTGACGTCGTGACCCAGGTCGACGTCCACGTCGACCCACGTCGTCGCCGGGTCGATCACGGTCACGCCCTCGAGCATCCAGCGCGTGAGGAGGCGGCGGTTGAGCTCGGCGCGCAACGTCGCGAGCTGGGCGCGGTCGTTGGCTCCCTCGACGAGCAGCGGGTCGGCGACCTTGAGCGCCCCCACGCGGCCGCCGCCCTCACGGGCGATCTGCAGGACGTCGGTCAGGTAGACCTCGCCCTGCGAGTTCTCCTGGGTGACCTGACGCAGCGCACCGCGCAGGATTCCCGCGTCGAAGACGTAGACCGAGGAGTTGATCTCCCGGATCGCGCGCTGCTCGTCCGTCGCGTCCTTGTGCTCGACGATGGCCAGGACTCCCCCGGCGTCGTCACGGACGATCCGTCCGTACCCCGTCGCGTCGTCGACCTCCGTCGTCAGGACGGTCACGGCGTTGCCGTCCGAGTGGTGCACGTCGAGCAGCCGGGTGAGCGTCGCTGCGTCCAGGAGCGGGATGTCGCCCGCGAGGACCACGACCGACCCGTCGAGGCCTTCGACGGGACCACGTCCCTCGTGCCCGATCGGCACACCGTGCGCGGCCGCCTCGGCCTGCGCCCTGACGTCGAGGGCCTCGACCGCGCACTGCACGGCTCGCCCGGTGCCCGGCACCTCGTCCTGGTCGACCACGAGCGCCGTCGGGACGACCTCGAGCGCTGCGGACGCCACGAGCTCGCGCTCGTGGCGGACCACGACCGCGATGCGCCGAGGGGACAGGTCGCGGGCCGCGACCATCGCGTGGCCGAGCATGCTGCGACCGGCGAGCGTGTGGAGGACCTTCGGGGTCGCGGACCTCATCCGCGTCCCCGCACCAGCGGCGAGGACGATGACTGCGGCGGGCACTGGCGGTGCGTCGGGCACAGCGTCGGTCACTGGGGCTCCCATCGGGTTGGTTGCACGTGCTCCGCCCCCAGGACTCGAACCTGGACTAAAGGCACCAAAAACCCTTGTGCTGCCGATTACACCAAGGCGGAACGGACTGGACACGGCGCACGGTCGGAGGGTGAACCTCCCTCTCGTGCGCACCATCGCTCGTCCGGAGAACAGTCTGCCAGGTCTCGCACGGTGCTCCACGCCCGAACCGGCTCTGGACGTGGAGAAAACGTGTGAGGAGAGAGTCACAGGGCGCCGCACGACATCTCATCCCGGCCCTCGGGGCGACAGGGCACGGCATGATGGTGCCGTGCCCGCAGACTCCAGACGTCCTCCCAGATCCCGTATGACCGCGAGCCAGCGCCGTGAACAGCTCCTCGCGGTGAGCCGCGTCCTGTTCGCCGAGAAGGGCTTCGAGGGGACGAGCGTCGAGGAGATCGCGGCCCGCGCCGAGGTCTCCAAGCCCGTGGTGTACGAGCACTTCGGGGGCAAGGAGGGCATCTACGCCGTCATCGTCGACCGCGAGATCCAGGGCCTGACCAGCGCGCTCACCGGGGCGCTCTCCTCGGGCGGCCACCCCAAGGTGCTGCTCGAGCGCACGGCGCTCGCGCTGCTGACGTACATCGAGACCTCCGAGGACGGGTTCCGGATCCTCGTGCGCGACTCCCCGGTGGCCCAGGCGACGGGGACGTTCTCGAGCCTCATCGGAGACGTCGCGACGCAGGTCGAGCACCTGCTCGCGGACCAGTTCAAGCGGCGGGGCCTGGACCCGCGGGTCTCGCCCATCTACGCGCAGATGCTCGTCGGCATGGTCGCGCTCACGGGGCAGTACTGGCTCGACGTGCGCAGCCCCAAGAAGACCGACGTCGCGGCGCACCTGGTCAACCTCGCGTGGAACGGCCTGTCCGGCATGGAGAAGAAGCCGTCGCTCACGGCCAAGGACCGCACGGACGGCTGACCCGGACCGGCACCCTGGGGCTCGTGCGGAGCCGTACCGCCTCCCGAACCCGTGACATTCCGCCCGTGACGGCGCGCCCCGCCCATGGTTTCGTTGTCACATGGCGACTCTCGAGATCGACAGGCTGAACAAGACGTACGGGACGGTGCGCGCGCTGCGCGACATGTCCTTCACGGTCGGTGCGGGCGAGATCTTCGGCTTCGTCGGCTCGAACGGGGCCGGCAAGACGACCACGATGCGCATCGCGCTCGGGGTGCTCGCCCCCGACTCGGGCGAGGTGCGGTGGGACGGACGGCCGCTCGACCTGGCCATGCGTCGTCGGATCGGCTACATGCCCGAGGAGCGCGGGCTCTACCCGCGGATGAAGGTCGGTGACCAGCTCGTCTACCTGGCCCGCCTGCACGGGCTGAGCCCCGCCGCGGCGCGCACGGCGATGGAGCACTGGACGCAGGTCCTCGGGATCGACTCCCGCCGGGGCGACGAGGTCCAGAAGCTCTCGCTCGGCAACCAGCAGCGCGTGCAGCTCGCCGCCGCGCTCGTGCACGACCCGGACATCCTGGTGCTCGACGAGCCGTTCTCCGGGCTGGACCCCGTCGCGGTCGACGTCATGAGCGGCGTGCTGCGCGACCGCGCCGCCGCGGGCGTACCCGTCGTCTTCTCGTCGCACCAGCTCGACCTGGTCGAGCGGCTGTGCGACCGCGTGGGGATCGTCAAGGCGGGCGAGATGGTCGAGGTCGGCGGGATCGAGGAGCTGCGCGCGACGCAGCGCCCGCAGTGGGTCGTCGACGCCTCGGCGGCGCCGCCCGGCTGGGCGTCCGAGATCCCGGGCGTCCACGTCGTGCGGTACGACGGCGCCAGGACCTTCCTCGAGGTCGACTCGCCCCAGGACGGGGCCGAGCAGGCTGTCCTGCGCGCGGCCCTGGCCACGGGGCCGGTGCGCGAGTTCACGCCGCAGCGCCCCTCCCTGACCGAGCTCTTCCGGCACGTCGTCAGCAGCGACGACGCCGCCGCCACCCGACAGGAGGTCTCGGCATGAGCACCCTGCGACAGCCGACGACGCCCCACTCCCCCGTGAGCACGTGGGGCGCGGTGTCCCTCGTGGCAGGCCGTGAGATCTCGACCCGCATCCGGTCGAAGGCGTTCGTCTGGACCACCGTGGCGCTGCTCGTGGGCGTGGTGCTCGGCGGGTTCCTGCTGAGCCTCGTGGGCGACCAGGGCCCCGCCGTCCAGAAGGTCGGCGTCACGTCGGAGGTCGAGGCCCTGGGGTCCCAGCTCACGGCAGCGGGCGAGGCCGTCGGGACCGAGATCCAGGTCAGCGAGGTCTCGGAGCCCGAGGGACGGACGCAGCTCGCCGACGGCGACCTCGACGCCCTGGTCACCGGTACCCCCGAGTCGTTCACGGTCGTCGTGAAGGAGGAGCTGGGCACCACCTTGACGCCCGTCTTCACGGGCCTCGCGCAGCAGGCGGCCCTGGCGGGGGCGATCAGCGACCTGGGCGGCGACCCGTCCGCCGTCGCGCAGGAGATCGCCTCTGCCGCACCCACGGTCGAGACGCTCGAACCCACCGAGGTGCGCGACCCCGCCCAGATCGTCACGGGCATGGTGGGCGGCATCCTCATCTTCATCGCGCTCATGACGTGCGGGCAGCTCGTGGCTCAGGGCGTCGTGGAGGAGAAGACGAGCCGTGTGGTCGAGCTGCTGCTCGCGACGATCCGGCCCTGGCAGCTCATGGCGGGCAAGGTCCTGGGCATCGGCGCGATCGGTCTGATCCAGCTCGTGGTCGTGGTCGGGGGCGGTGTCGGGACGGCGTTCGCCCTGGGGCTGGTCGACGCGAGCAGCGTGAACCTCGGGGCGACCGCGGCCTGGGTGCTCGTGTGGTTCGTGATCGGGTTCGTCATGTACTCGCTCGCGCTGGCCGCGCTCGCCGCCCTGGTCTCGCGCCAGGAGGACGTGGGCTCGGTCATCACACCGGTCCTGATGCTCATGATGATCCCGTACATCATCGGGATCTCGATCGGCCCGTGGGACCCCGAGAACCCGCTGGTCGTGTGGCTGTCGTACATCCCGTTCTGCTCGCCGCTGCTCATGCCGATCCGCATCGCGCTGGGCACGGTCGAGACGTGGGAGATCCTCCTCGCCGTCGGGCTCTCGCTCGCGCTCGTGCCGGTCCTGGTGTGGCTCGCGGGCAAGATCTACTCGAACGCGGTGCTCCGCACGGGCGGTCGGGTCAGGCTCAAGGACGCCCTGCGCGCGAGCTGACGGCGGGTTCTCCGGGCCACGGAGGGCACGCCTCGGCCGTCAAGACTCTTGATGTCGAGGAACATCGAGTAGCCTCACGTCATGCAGCACCCGCACCCGGACGAGGTCGACCGCATCGTCGACGCCTGGCAGCGCGAGCGTCCGGACCTGGACGTCGAGCCGCTCACCGTGTTCTCGCGCGTCAGCCGGCTGGCCCGGCACCTGGACCTCGCGCGCCGCAGCGCGTTCGCGCGCGGGCACCTGGAGACGTGGGAGTTCGACGTCCTGTCGGCGCTGCGCCGCGCGGGCGAGCCGTACCGCCTGTCCCCCGGAGCGCTCATCACGCAGACGCTCGTCACGAGCGGCACCATGACGAACCGGATCGACCGCCTCGAGGCCCGCGGCCTGGTGCAGCGGCACCGCTCGCCCGACGACCGGCGAGGAGTGCTCGTCGAGCTCACCCCCGAGGGCCTGGAACGCGTCGACGCCGCCATGAGCGACCTCCTGGCCGTCGAGCGCGAGGTCCTCGCAGCGCTCGACCCCGCTGACCGGCTCCACCTCGCGAACCTGCTCCGCACGGTCATCGGGCAGTTCGAGGCCTGATCGCGCGACCGCACGGGCAGGGCTCGTGCGAGCCCTGCCCGTGCGGTCCGTCAGTCGAGCAGCTCGGCCGCTTCCATCCACTCGGCCTCGAGCGTGTCCTTCTCGGCAGCGAGCTCGCGGAGCTGCTTGTCGAGGTCGGTGACCGCGGCGTGGTCCGTCGCCTGGGCGGCCATCTTGTCGTGCAGGCGCGCCTCGAGCTCGGCGATCTTCGACAGGCGCCGCTCGATGCGCCCGATCTCCTTCTTCGCGGCCCGCACGTCCGCCCCGGACGGGGCCGCCTGAGCGGTCGCGTCACCCGCGGCACCGGTGCTCCCCGTGCCCGACGACGCCGCACCGGCCCCGGAGCCCGTCGCGCCGGCACGCGTCCCGGCGACGGCCGCCGCCATCGCGGCCTTGCGCAGCGCGAGGTACTCCTCGACCCCGCCCGGCAGGTCGCGGATGGTCCCGTCCCCGAGCAGCGCGACCTCTCGGTCGCAGACCCGCTCGAGCAGATAGCGGTCGTGCGAGACCACGACGAGCGTGCCGGGCCATCCGTCGAGCAGGTCCTCGATGGCCGCGAGCGTGTCGGTGTCGAGGTCGTTGGTGGGCTCGTCGAGCAGCAGCACGTTGGGCTCGCCGACCAGCAGGCGCAGGAGCTGGAGCCGGCGACGCTCGCCACCCGACAGGTCGCGGACGAGCGTCTGCGAGCGCTCGCGGGTGAACCCGAGGCGCTCGACGAGCTGGGCCGCCGTGAGCTCCTTGCCGTCGACCGCGACCGTGCGCTTCTCCTGCTCGATGACCTCCACGACGCGCAGGCCGCCGATCTGGTCGAGCTCCTCGACGTCCTGCGTCAGCTCGGCGACGTGGATCGTCTTGCCCCGCTTGACCGTGCCCTGCGTGGGGGCGAGCCGGCCGGCCAGCAGGCGCAGGAGCGTCGTCTTGCCCGCACCGTTGACCCCGACCACGCCGTAACGGTCGCCCGGACCGAGGCGCCAGGTGACGTCGTCGAACAGGACCTTTTCCGCGGAATCAGGATCCCCGTCGCGCGCCGGCATGCGCACCGTGACGCCCTCGAGGTCCAGCACGTCTTTGCCCAGACGGCGCGTGGCCATGCGCGTGAGCTCGAGCGTGTCACGGGGGTCCGGCTCGTCGGCGATGAGCGCGGCCGCGGCGTCGAGGCGGAACTTGGGCTTGGACGTCCGCGCCGGGGCTCCGCGGCGCAGCCACGCGAGCTCCTTGCGGAGCAGGTTGTTGCGCTTCTCGGCCGTGACGGCCGCGGTGCGCGCCCGCTCCGCACGGGCCAGGACGTACGCGGCGTACCCGCCCTCGTACCCCTCGACCGCGCCCGAGCCGTCGCCCGTGACCTCCCACATGCGCGTGCAGACCGCGTCGAGGAACCAGCGGTCGTGCGTCACGACGACGAGCGCCCCCCTGGCCCCCGGACGGTCGTAGCGCGCCTGGAGGTGCTCGGCGAGCCACGCGACGCCCTCGACGTCGAGGTGGTTGGTGGGCTCGTCGAGGAACAGCACGTCGTGCTCCGCGACCAGCAGGGCCGCGAGCGCCACCCGGCGGCGCTGGCCACCCGACAGGGTCGACGCCGGTGCGTCCAGGTCCAGGTCGGCGAGGAGCCCCGCGTGGACCGCACGGATGCCCGCGTCGCCGGCCCACGTGTGCTCGGCCGACTCGCCGTGGACCAGGTCGCGGATCGACGTGCCCTCGGGCGACTCGTCGCGCTGGTCGAGCATCCCGATCCGCAGCCCGCCCACCCGGGTGACGCGTCCGGCGTCGGGCGTCGCGGTCCCCGCGAGAAGGCGCAGCAGCGTGGACTTGCCCGCACCGTTGGGGCCGACGACGCCCACGCGGTCGCCGTCGTCGAGGCCCAGGCTGACGCCGTCGAGGAGGGTGCGGGTGCCGACGACGAGGCGGATGTCGTCGGCGCCGAGGAGGTGTGCCATGAAGTCCTTCGAGTTGCTCGGGGGCGTCGGCCCGCCGCGCTCACGCGGCTCCGCCGACGCACGGTGCTCCAGCGAGGATACGCGCCGGGCCGAGGTCAGCGGGCGGACGGACCGTCGTCCTCGACGGTCGCCAGGGGCTCGCGCGCCGTCTTGGCCCAGCCCGTGCGGCCCGCGACCTGACGGAACAGCGCACGCAGGACCACCGGGAACAGGATCCACGAGTACAGCACGTAGGGCACGACCGCCACGACCGCCACCAGGAGGCCGACCACGCCGTTCCCCCGCCTCGCGAGCCCGACGAACCCCGGCCCGAACGAGAGCCCGAGGAAGAACACGACGACCGGCCAGAAGAGCGAGTAGAACGGCACGTGCTCGACCCCCAGCAGGAGCAGGGACAGGAGGAGCCCGAAGCCCATCGCTGTCTGCAGGACCGGCGTCAAGAGGTAGTAGAGCTGATCCAGCCGCGCCCAGACCGACACCGGGGCGGTCAGCGCCGAACCGAGCAGGTCGAGCGCCTGCCAGCCGCCCTGTGCCCAGCGGGTCCGCTGTCGGACCAGGCGATGGAGCCCCGACACCCCCTGCTGCTCGATCTGCGTCTCGACCGTCTGCTCGCCGCGCCATCCCGCGTGGACCAGACGCACCCCCAGGTCCTGGTCCTCCGTCAGGCGGTCCCGCCACGGACCGCGCACCACACCGGGCGGCATCCCGTCGTCGGTCACGACGTCGTCGAGGGCCGAGAGACGGTTGAACTGGCCGTTCCCGCCCATGTTCGCGGTCCCCCAGCGCCCCCTCGCGAGCTGGTACACGAGCCCGAAGACTCCGAACTCGACGTCCTGGGCCCAGGTGAGCACCGACCGCCGGTTGTAGATGCGCACCAGCACCTGGACCCCGCCCACCCGTTCGTCGGCGAAGTGCCCGGCCAGGACCGCCGGGGCCGTGGCGGCAAGACGACCGTCCGCATCCACGATCCCGACGACGACCCTCGAGGAGTCCCAGCCGTCGAACGGGCGGCCCGGAGCGAGCAGGTCGCGGTGGAGGTACGACCACGCGTCGTCGAGCACCGCGGACTTGCCCCGGCGCGCGTTCGGCGGCACCCGGCGCAGCACGCGCAGGTCCTCGATCGCGAGGTCGGAGAGGATCTCCGCGGTCCGGTCGGTCGAGCCGTCGTCCACGACCACGATCACCCGGTGCGTCGCGGTGACCGCCGCGAGCCGGGTCACGCTGTCCCGGATCGTGACCTCCTCGTCGAGCGCCGGCACGACGAAGACCCACAGGAAGTCAGACTCTCCGGCGTCCTGCCGCCGACCGGCCACCCTCGCACGCCTGGCCAGCGCACGCTCCTGGGCCCAGGCAGTCACCGCGAGGACCAGGACCCACACGAACGAGGACACCGTGACGACGAGGAGCACCCAGAACACGACCTGGACGACCGCCGGCAGTCCCGCGTACGGGTCCCACCAACGGAGGTCGTCGGTCACCTGACCACGTCCTCGGGGAGCGGGGTGTCGACGTCCGGGATGGGCGAGCCCGGCGACGGGTCGACGAGCCCACGGCCCGGACGCGACGCCTCCTGGGCCGTCGGCTCCCGCTCGTACCCCGCCCAGTCGAGGACGACGCCACGGGAGAAGCCCGCACCGTACGGGACGGGCGCCGGGTCGTCGAAGAGCAGGTGGTCCATCGCCTCGACGATCCGTCGGGCCGCGTGACCGTCCCCGTAGGGGTTCGTCCGGTGCGTCACCTCCAGGAAGTAGGCCCGGTCGTCGAGGAGGCGACGCGCGGCGGCCACGATGCGGTCCGGGTCCGTCCCGACGAGCTCGAGCGTCCCTGCGTCGACCCCCTCGGTCCGCTCGGTGCTCTCGCGCGTCACGAGGACGGCGGTCCCCAGCGCCGGTGCCTCCTCCTGGATACCTCCCGAGTCCGTGATCGCGATGTCTGCCCTGCCCAGCAGGCGGGCGAACGCGGAGTAGCCCATCGGCGCCACGAGGTCGACGTTCGGGACGTCCTCGAGAAGGGGCCGCAAGGTCCCGGCGACCGCAGGGTTCGGATGGAGCGGGAGGACGAACCGCACGTCCGGATACTCCCCGGCCAGCCGCGCGATCGCCAGGCCGACGCGCTCGAGGCCCTCGCCCCAGCTCTCGCGCCGGTGGGCCGTGACGACGACCACGCGAGTGGTCGAGTCGTCCTCGAGGTCCGCGAGCTGGGGCACGCCGTAGGGCGGGCAGAGGCCCGCCGCGAGCTGGAGGGCGTCGATCGCGGTGTTGCCCGTGACGAAGACCCGCTGGATGTCGATCCCCTCCGCGACCAGGTTGCCCTTGGCCACGTCGGTCGGCGCGAGGTGGAACGACGCGATCCTGGCGATGAGCTGTCGGTTGAGCTCCTCGGGGAACGGCGAGAGGGTGGACGACGTCCGCATACCGGCTTCGACGTGCCCGACGGGGATCCGCAGGTGGAACGCCGCGAGCGCGGCCGCCGCGGCGGTCGTCGTGTCCCCGTGGACCAGGCACGCGAACGGGTAGCGGTCGATGTCGCGTCCGACGACGCTCGACGAGGGCGGACCGAAGCGCTCCGCGCAGAACCGTTCGAGCCGTTCGAGGACCTCGGCGAACAGCTCGTTGAGCGTGATGCCCGGGCGACCGATCGCCAGGTCCGCGTCGACCTCGACACCGGCCAGCCGCAGGACGTCGGCGACGAGCCCCGGATGCTGCCCGGTGGCGACGACGACCTGCTCGATCCGTTCGTGCTCGCGCAGCGCCTGGACGACAGGGAGCATCTTGATGGCCTCGGGCGCGTCCCGACGACCACCAGGACGCGTGGGGTGCTGAGCGGATCGTCGACGACCGGCGGGACGCCGTGGCGGGAGAGCGTCATGCCTCGAGACTAGGAAGTACCCGTCGATCCAGCGCGCCGAACGACAGGATCGTGGAGGAGGAGCGCAGTGGTTCGCGGCGCGAGGCCCGCACGCGGGCACGAGCGCCACCAGCACCCGGGGTCAGGAGGACAGCACGCGCGCCCCCGACGCCGGGCCCGTGGCGCAGTGCACCGAGTCCGCGACGCCCGCCGCGGTCCACGAGGCCGCGATCGCGAGCGCGTGCTGCCTGCTGCGGGCGAGGGCCGCGATCGTCGGGCCCGAGCCGGAGACGATCGCACCGAGCGCACCGGCGTCGCGCGCGACCTCGAGGGTCCGGCCCAGCTCGGGGGCCAGGGCGAGCGTCGCGGCCTGGAGGTCGTTGTGCAGCGCGCGGCCGAGGCCCACGGGATCGCCGGCACGCAGCGCCTGCATGAGCTCGGTGTCGTCGGACAGCTCGACGTCCGCGCTCCCGCCCACGACCTCGTCGAACGTCCGGAAGACCTGGGCGGTCGACAGGCCCTCGTCGCGCACCGCGAACGCCCAGTGGAACTCGCCACGAGACATCGCGGGCGTCAGCAGGTGCCCCCTCCCGGTACCCACGGCGGTGTGCCCGACGAGCCCGAACGGCACGTCCGAGCCGAGCCCCGCCGCCAGGTCCGACAGCTCGGCCCGCGAGAGACCGGTCTCCCACAGCAGGTCGCACGCCACGAGAGCCGCCGCGGCGTCGGCCGACCCGCCGGCCATGCCGCCCGCGACGGGCACCCCCTTGTGGAGGTGCAGACGGACGTCGGGGTCCACCCCCGTGTAGCGGGCCAACGACTCCGCGGCGCGCCACGCGAGGTTGCTCTCGTCGACCGGGACCCGGTCGGCCTGGGCACCCGACACGGTCAAGGAGATGCCGGCGCCAGGCGTCGCGAGGGTGGCCTCGACCTCCTCGGCCAGCGAGACGGCCTGGAAGATGGTGACGAGCGGGTGGTAGCCGTCGTCCTGGCACGCGCCGACGCGGAGCGACAGGTTGACCTTCCCCGGGGCCCGCACCCGCACGGCCACCGGCGGAGCAGCGGACAGGTGGGAGCTCACGCGTCCACTGTGCCAGGTCGGTCCGGGTGCTCGCCTGCGGAAGCGGCCGCCTCGGCCCGGACGAGCGGGAGCTGCTCGGCGATGCGGGCGAACTCCTCGACCGTGAGCCTCTCGCCGCGCGCGGTCGGGTCGACGCCCGCGCGCTCGAGCGCCTCGACCGCGGCCGCCGACGAGCCCGCGATCCCGGCGAGGGCCGAGCGGAGCATCTTGCGGCGCTGGGCGAAGGCCGCGTCCACGACCGCGAAGACCTCCTCGCGCGTGGCCGTCGTCGCCGGTGGCTCGCGGCGGTCGAGCGCGACGAGCGCCGAGTCGACGTTGGGCACCGGCCAGAACACGCTGCGCCCCACCGTCCCGGCCCGCGAGGCCGAGGCGTACCAGGCGGCCTTGACCGACGGCACGCCGTAGGTCCGGCTGCCGGGCGGCGCCGCGAGGCGGTCCGCGACCTCGGCCTGGACCATGACCAGGACCCGCTGCAACGAGTCGAACCGCTCGAGGAACGTCAGGAGGACGGGGACGGCGACGTTGTACGGCAGGTTGGCGACGAGCGCCGTCGGCGCCTCGCCCGGGAGCTCGGTCACGTCGAGCGCGTCGGCGGCCACGACGGTCAGCCGGTCGGCGGCGTCGGGCTGGTGCACGGCGACGGTCGCAGCGAGCTGCTGCGCGAGCGGTGGGTCGATCTCGACCGCGACCACGCTCGCCCCGACCTCGAGCAGCCCCAGGGTCAGCGAACCGAGCCCGGGACCGACCTCGACCACACGGTCCCCCGCCCCGATCCCGGCCGTCCGGACGATCTTGCGGACGGTCCCGCCGTCGTGCACGAAGTTCTGGCCGAGGGTCTTGGTGGGCCGCACGCCCAGACGCCCTGCCAGGTCGCGGATCTGTGCCGGACCGAGCAGGGCGTTGGGGGTGGCGTTCATGCAGGGAAGCCTACCGGGTGACCTGGTGCGGAACCCTCCGCCGAGAGGGCGTCACGACGTCCGTGGGTCAGTACCAGTTCTTCGCCTGGGAGTGGCCCCACGCGGCGCACGGGGTGCCGTAGCTGCCCGCGATGTAGTTCAGGCCCCAGGTGATCTGGGTCGCCGGGTTGGTCTTCCAGTCGGCTCCCGCGCTCGCCATCTTGGAGGCCGGCAGGGACTGCGGGATCCCGTACGCGCCCGACGACGAGTTCGTCGCCGAGGAGTTCCAGTTGCTCTCCTTGGTCCAGAGCCGGTCGAGGCACTGGAACTGGTCGCCGCCCCAGCCGCGGGCGGCGACGAGCTGGCGTCCGATCTCGCGAGCGGACCCGGCGGCGGCCGGGCCGCTCGGGCGCTCCTTGGTGCCCTGCACCACGATCTTGGCGACCGGCTCGGCAGTGACTCCGTCGGAGACGACCTCGCGGGACTCCTCGACCCCGTCGACCACGGTGACCCGCTCGACGACGGTGTGCGTGCCCTCGACGCCCTCCTGGGCGACGGTCTGCGCCTCGTCCTTGTAGACGTTCGCGTCCTCCTGGACCGTCGTCTCGAACGGGAGGGCGGTCACGGTGGGGACGTCGGTCACGGTGACCCTGTGGACGACGACCGAGACCGCGGGGTCCGCAGCCTCGTCGCGGGCGACCGAGACGCGGTCCTGCTCACCGAGCGTGATGCCCTGCTGCTCGAGCAGGGCGTCGATGCCGATGGACCCGTCCGGCGCGACGACCGTCTGGCCGTCGACGACCACGTTGACGGGCCCGTTCGCGTCGAGCTTCACGCCGAGCTCGGGGCGCCCGTCTGCCGTGGAGCGGGAGGCGACGAGGCGCACGTCCGCGCCACGACCAGAGAGCGTGTCGAGCGCCTCGTCCGCGTCCAGAGCCGTGACCCACACGTCGCTCTGCTGACCATCGGTCTGCACGGTCACCTGACGCCCGTACCGCACGACGACGTCAGCACCGTTCTTCAGCGCCGCATCACCCGCAGGAGCGATCAGGTCCTTGTCAGTGACACGCACACCCTCCTCGGCGAGGAGACCCTCGACCGAGCCGGCGAACGTGCTCACCGTCGTGATCTCACCATCGACATCGAGCTCGACGGTCTTCTTCGCGGAACCATAGGCAACCGCACCCGTCGCCACGAGCGCGACAGCAGTCGCACCGGCGATCAAAGGCCAACGGCGACGCCGCGAAGCAGGAGTGGCGGAGGCCTCAGCCTCGACACCATCAGAAGTCGAAGAAACGGGGGCGGAGCGATGCGCCGGGCGCCGGGCGCTCACGGTGTCGCGGAAGGGGTTCTTCACTCGGGTCCAGTCGTCGTGCTGTCCGGGCACGGGGGGTCGATGGGCTCCTGACGGGCTCTCCCCGGTCCGCGCGGGGCGCGAGGGCGACGACGTCGCTCCGGGTTCTCGACCAGCCGATCCGGCGGTCCGGGCGTCCCGGGACTTCTTCCCGGTCGACACCCCCCGCGGCTGCCACACTCTGGTGAGCTCTGCACGCGAGACACTCGACCGTAACCGATTCGTTATGGATCACCAAGTCGATCGGGTAGCACGCGGGACACGTCACAGGACGAAGCGGGAACCTGACCGCAGACCTCGCACACCGCCCGCCCGCCCGCCCGCTCGGGGCGGGACCGGCCCGCCGCACCTCGGGGACGACGAAGGGTGCGGCCCGCAGCTCTCGCTGCCGACCGCACCCTCGTGCGCGACGGGCTCAGGGCCCGTCAGGCCGTCCTGCTGCTCAGCGCAGGCCCAGCTTCTTGGAGCAAGCGGGCCACTGGCCCCAGCCCGAGCGCGCCTGGAGCATCTGGGCGCGCATCGTCTGCTCCTCGGCGGACGCGTCCGACGGGAGACCGGAGCCGCCCATGGACTTCCAGGTGCCGGCCGAGAACTGGTACAGGCCGTAGTACCCGTTGCCGGTGTTCGTCGCGGGGTTTCCACCCGACTCGCACTTCGCGAGAGCGGCCCAGACGTCGCCGCCGACCGTGCTCGGAGCCGCCGCAGGAGCGGGGGCGGGGGCGGCGGGGGCGCTCGCCTTGGGGGCTGCCGCCGCGGTCTTGGGGGCCGGAGCGGGCTTCGGGCGCTCCTTGGTGCCCTGCACCACGATCTTGGCGACCGGCTCGGCCGTCACGCCGTCGGAGACCAGGGCGCGGGACTCCTCGACGCCGTCGACCGTCGTGACGGTCTCGACCTTGGTCGAGGTGCCCTCGACACCCTCCTGCTTGACGACCGGGTCCAGGTCCGCGAAGCGGTTCGCGTCCTGCTCGGTGACCGTCTCGAAGGGGATCGGCGTGACGGTCGGGACGTCGCTCACGGCGACGCGCTGGACGACCAGGGAGACCGCGGGGTCCGCAGCCTCGTCGCGGGCGACCGAGACGCGGTCCTGCTCACCGAGCACGACCCCCTGCTGGTCGAGGATCGAGTTGACGCCGATGCTGCCGTCAGGGGCCGTCGTGGTCTGGCCGTCGGCCACGACGGTCACGGGCCCGTTCGCGTCGAGGCGCAGCGGCAGCGCCGCACGGCCGTCGGCGCCGGAGCGGGAGGCGACCAGGCGCACGTCCGCGCCACGACCAGAGAGCGTGTCGAGCGCCTCGTCCGCGTCCAGAGCCGTGACCCACACGTCGCTCTGCTGACCATCGGTCTGCACGGTCACCTGACGCCCGTACCGCACGACGACGTCAGCACCGTTCTTCAGCGCCGCATCACCCGCAGGAGCGATCAGGTCCTTGTCGGTGACACGCACACCCTCCTCGGCGAGGAGACCCTCGACCGAGCCGGCGAACGTGCTCACCGTCGTGATCTCACCATCGACATCGAGCTCGACGGTCTTCTTCGCGGAACCATAGGCAACCGCACCCGTCGCCACGAGCGCGACAGCAGTCGCACCGGCGATCAAGGGCCAACGGCGACGCCGCGAAGCAGGAGTGGCGGAGGCCTCAGCCTCGACACCATCAGAAGTCGAAGAAACGGGGGCAGTGGCGCTGGCCGCGTGTGCGGTCCGGTCTAGGGGGTTCTTCACTCGAGTCCAGTCGTCGAGCCTCCCGGGCACGGAGTTCGGGCGGCGCGGTGCGCCACCGGCGGTCCCGCCGCTCCGAGGAGCGTCGGGGCGGGTCGCCCGAGGGCGTCCCACCGCAGGGTCCGAAACGACCGATCCGGCTGTCGTTTTCCGCCGACGGCCCGGTGCTCAGGACCACAGCAGGACGCGCACCCTCCGGTCCTGGGGCCCCCGGTGATGGGCGGGTTCCGCACCCGGCGATGAGCGGGTGACGACAGGACGGGCAGCAGCGCGCGACAGTTGACCGTAACCGATCCGTTATCCGGTGCCAACCCTGCGACACGCGTCCCGGGATGGTTCTGTCCGCTTTCCTCCACCTATGTCACGGGCGTGATACGCGGCTCGTGGGTGAAACCTTCACAGTTTCCCGAGAACGTCGGCGCCTCCGCGAGCGGTCAGTACCACCCCTTGGCCTGCGAGTGGCTCCACGCTCCGCAGGGCGTGCCGTACCGCCCCTCGATGTACCCCAGACCCCAGGTGATCTGGGTCGCGGGGTTGGTCCGCCAGTCGGCTCCTGCGCTGGCCATCTTGGACCCCGGGAGAGCCTGCGGGATGCCGTAGGCACCGCTCGACCGGTTCTCCGCGGTCGCGTTCCACTTGCTCTCCTTCGTCCAGAGCAGGTCGAGGCACGCGAACTGGTCGTCGCCCCAGCCGCGCTGGGCGGCGAGCGACTTGGCGATCGCCTTGGAGGAACCCGGGTCGACCTTGATCGTCGACGGGTCGAGCGTGCCGACCACGACGACCTCGGTGCGCGGCTCACGGACGACGGTCCGCTCGAGCACCGTCCGCGAGACCTCGGCCCCTCCGACCGTCTGGATCTCGTAGGTCGTGATCGCCTCGCCGACCTTGCCGGAGGTCCGGACGTTGCGCTGCCCCTGCGGGAGATAGGGGTCCTTGACCTCCTCCGTGGCGAAGGGCAGCGATTCCGTGACGGTTGCCGCGCCCTGCGCTGCGCGGGTGACCAGGATGAGCATGCCGTCGACCGCCGCGGCACCGAGGGGCACCGACACCGCATCCCCCGCGGCCAGGACGATCCCCGCGTGGTCCAGGACCCCCTGGACCGACGCCTCGGCCGTGGTGGCCGAGACGATCCCGCCGTCGACGGCGACGTGGACCGTCTTGAGCGTCGACACGCGGATCTGCTCACGCCCGATCGACTGCGAGCGTGACGCCGACGTCTTGGCACCTTCGGCTCGCGGGCCGAGGGCGCTGATGAGCTCCCCCACGGTGCTCGCGGTCGTGACGAAGGTCTGTGGCTCCCCGTCGAGCTCGAGGGAGACCTCACGGCTCGTCCGGACGACGATCGTGCCTCCGTCGCTCGCCGCGACCGTGGTCGCCGGCTCGACGAGGTCACCGTCCTTGACCGCGATCTTCTGGAACGCCAGCAGCTCGCCGACCGTGGAACCGTAGGCGCTCACGGTGCGGACCTCGCCGTCGAGGTCGATCGTCACCGACTTGTGGGCGAGCGCGAAGACCCCGGTCGCACCGACCACGGTTGCGAGGACTGCCGCCTGCGCGACCAGGCGCCGCCTGCCCGTCAGGGAGTCCCTGAGGGCGCTCGCGCGACCGACCACGTGAACCATCCGTTCTTCTCGCATCCCGGCCCGCGATGCACCGGGCATCACGGACATGCAGACCGTAATGGATACGCGACCCCCGGGGGAAGCCCGTCCGGCGCGTCGTCGCCGACGACGCCCCGTCGCGTCGGTCAGGCCCGGGTCACCAGGGTCCGTAGACCTGCTCGGCGGTCGCGCTCAGCCGTTCGCAGACCTCGACGAGGGGCGACCCCGTGACAGCGGCGACGGTGCGCACGGTGTGCGGCAGGAGGTAGGGCGCGTTGGGCCGCCCGCGGTACGGGTGCGGCGTGAGGTAGGGCGCGTCGGTCTCGACGAGGACCTGTCCGAGCGGGACCGCCGCCAGGGCCGCCCGCAGCTCGTCGTTGGCCCCGAAGGTCACCGGACCGGCGAACGACAGGTACCAGCCCTGCGCGGCGCACAGCCGCGCCATCTCGGCGTCGCCCGAGAAGCAGTGGAAGACCGTCCGCTCGGGCGCACCGTCGGCGAGCAGGACCTCGATGACCTCGGCGTGCGCGTCCCGGTCGTGGATCTGGAGCGGGAGCCCGAGCTCCTTGGCGAGCGCGACGTGCGCGCGGAACGACCCGCGCTGGACCGCCGCGCCCTGAGCACCCGTGCGGAACAGGTCCATGCCCGTCTCGCCGATGGCGCGGATCCGGTCGTTGCCGCGAGCGATCGCGGCGATCTCCGCGATCGCGTCGTCGAGCCCGACGGCGTGACGTGCCTCGGGCGTCGGCGTCAGCCCGTCGGGCCCCACCTCCGTGACGCCTGCGTGCAGGGTCGCCTCGTTCGGGTGGATCGCGATCGCCCCGACCAGCGCCCGGTGCTCACGCACCAGGGTGTCCGTGAGGCGGGCCGAGGGCAGGTCGCAGCCGACCTGGACCATGCGGTCCACGCCGACCCGGGCCGCGTCCTCGAGATGCTGCGCGACCGTGGGGACGGGGACCGCTCGCCCCTCCTCGTCGACGTCGGGCAGGACGCCCGCGATCGACTCGAGGTGCGTGTGGTCGTCGACCACGGGCAGCGGCAACGCCTCGGGGGCGGGCGGCCACCCGCGCTCGCGCTTGCGGGCCACGGTCAGGCGCCTTCGACGACCGGGTCCTCGAGCCGCGGGAACAGCGACGCGCCCTTGGTGACCGTGGTCCCCGCGGGGAACGCACCGAAGCGGGCGGCGCCGTCGACCGGCTGGACCGCGAGCGCACCGAGCGGCGCCTCGGCACCGAGCGAGGCCCAGAGCGCCTGGGCGGCCTTCGGGGTGATCGGGTGCAGCAGGACCGCGAGCGAGCGCAGGGCCTCGGCGGCCGTGACGAGGATCGTGGCGAGACGACCCTCCTGCGCCGATCCGCCGTCGGGCAGCTTCTCCTCGTCGGCCTTGGCGACCTTCCACGGCTCCTGCTCCGTGAGGTACAGGTTCGTGGCGTCGACCAGCGTCCACACCGCGTTGATGGCCTCGTGGATCGCGAGCGCGTCGATCGCCTTCTCGGCGGCTGCGACCGCCTGGGCGGCGACCTGCTCGAGCGCCTGCTCGGCCGGGCCCGCGGGGCCTGCGAGCGGCAGCACGCCGCCGTAGTACTTGCCGACCATGGCCGCGACGCGCGAGGCCAGGTTGCCGAACCCGTTCGCGAGCTCCGCGTTGTAGCGGGCGGCGAGGTCCTCCCACGAGAACGACCCGTCCTGGCCGAACGCGATGGCGCGCATGAAGTAGTAGCGGAAGGCGTCGGACCCGAAGTGGTCGATGATCTGGCTCGGCGCGATGCCCGTGAGCTTCGACTTGCTCATCTTCTCGCCGCCGACCAGGAGCCAGCCGTGCGCGAACACGGTCTTGGGCAGGGGCAGGCCTGCGGCCATGAGCATCGCGGGCCAGATCACCGCGTGGAAGCGCAGGATGTCCTTGCCGACGAGGTGCACGCTCGCGGGCCACGTGGCCGCGAACTTGGCCTGCTGCTCGGGGTCGTCGCTGTCCAGCCCGACGGCGGTCGCGTAGTTGAGCAGCGCGTCGAACCACACGTAGAGCACGTGCGTGGTGTCCCACGGGATGGGGATGCCCCAGTCGAACGTGTTGCGCGAGATCGACAGGTCCTGGAGCCCGCCCTTGACGAACGCGAGCACCTCGTTGCGGGCGCTGGCCGGCTGGACGAACTCGGGGTGCGCCTCGTAGAGCGCGAGCAGGCGGTCCTGGTACGCGCTCATCTTGAAGAAGTAGTTCTGCTCGGAGAGCATCTCCACGGGCTTGCCGTGGATGGGGCAGAGCTTCTGGCCCTCGTGCTCGCCCGTGCCGTCGACCAGGTCGCCCGGGAGCTTGTACTCCTCGCAGCCCACGCAGTACGGGCCCTCGTACGAGCCCGCGTAGATCTCGCCCTTGTTGTACAGGTCCTGGATGAACGCCTGTACACGCTCGGTGTGGCGCGGCTGGGTGGTGCGGATGAAGTCGTCGTTGAGCGCGTCGAGCGTGTGCAGGACCGGCTTCCACGAGCTCTCGACCAGGCGGTCCGCCCACTCCTGGGGGGTCACGCCGTTGGCCTCGGCCGTGCGCATGACCTTCTGCCCGTGCTCGTCCGTCCCCGTCAGGAACCACACGGGCTCCTGGCGCTGGCGGTGCCAGCGGGTGACGACGTCGGCCGCGACCGTCGTGTACGCGTGCCCGATGTGCGGGGCGTCGTTCACGTAGTAGATCGGGGTCGTGAGATAGAAGGTCTCCGAGGCTGCGTCAGGCATGGTCCTCATCGTAGTTGGCCCGGCCCGGCTGCCGCGCCGCCGTCCCAGGACCATGCCGAGGGCGACGCCCCGGACCACCGAGGGCGACGCGTCCGCTCAGCCGGTCGTCAGGTCGACCCGCAGCAGGTGGTCGTCGCCCGCGGACGGGCTCCCGCGCCCGTCCGTCTCGTTCGTCAGCACGAGCAGCGACCACGGCCGGCCCGGTCCCGTGGCGGGGAACGGGACCACGGCCCGCAGCCGCCCCCACTCCCCCGCGAGCAGGGCCTGCGGTGCGCCGAACGCCGAGGGCGCGGCCGCGCCGTCGGGTGTCTGGTCCTCGCCCCACGCGAACGGGAGGCGCCACAGGCGCTCGCCGCGCAGCCCCGCGACGTACACGCCGTCGGGCAGGACCGCGAGACCGCTCGGGCTCGCCTCCGTCGTGGGCCAGGTCGCGACCGGGTCGACGAACACTGTGCCGTCCGCGGCCGCCGTCCCGCCGAGCGTCCCCTCGCGGTCCGGCCAGCCGTAGTTGCCGCCCGGGACGATCACGTTGACCTCGTCGAGCGTGCTCTGCCCGAACTCGCTCGCGAACATCCGCCCCGTCGCGTCCCAGCCCAGGCCCTGCACGTTGCGGTGGCCCAGGCTCCACACGCGCGAGCCGTCCGGGTTGCCCGGCGCTGCCTCGCCGTCGAGCGTGAGCCGCAAGATCTTGCCCGCGAGCGAGCCCGGGTCCTGCGCGGCCCCCGGCTCGGCCGCGTCTCCCGTCGCGACGTACAGGAACCCGTCGGGCCCGAACGCGACCTGCCCGCCGTTGTGGTTGCCCGCCTTCGGGATGCCGTCCACGACGGTCGTCAGCTCGCCGAGCACGGCCGCACCCGGGTCGAGGGTCCCGCGCAGCACCTCGTTGCCGTCCGCGCCGGTCCGGTAGACCACGACCGTGCCGTCGGCCGAGAAGGTCGGCGAGACCGCGACGCCCAGCAGTCCCCCCTCGCCTCCGTGGTCGGTCCCGGACGTGAGCGCCTCGGCGCCAGGACCCGAGACCACGGCGACCGTGCCCGCCGCCAGGTCCAGGAGGCTCACGGTCCCCTCGTCGCGCGACGTCACGACCAGCCGCCCGTCCGGGAGGGCCGCCAGACCCCAGGGGGACGCGAGGTCGTCGACCAGTGCGATCGCCGTCGTGCCGACCGTCGGGACCACCGTCGTCCCCCCGCCGGGAGCGGGCGAGGAGGTGGGCGTCGGGACCGGCGGGGCCGTCGTCACCACGCTCGGCCCGGGGGCGGGGCCGCCCGAGCACGCGGCCGCGAGGCCGAGCACTGCCACGAGCAGCACGACGGACGGTCTCTGCCTCACGGGCGCCTCACCTCCGGGACGGGGTTCGCTCATCGTCGCAGCGATCGTGCGCCGCAGCACGCGGCGCCCTCGCCCCTCGCCCGACGACGGAGCGCACCCGGGTGCGCTCCGCCGTCGGACCGGCCGCTACTGCAACCGCGTCAGGCCCTTCTTGAGGTTCCGGATCGCCTGCGCCGTGCGCTGCTCGTTCTCGATGAGCGCGAACCGCACGAACCCGTCGCCGCCCGGGCCGAACCCGACGCCGGGCGAGACCGCGACGTCGCACTCCTCGATCACGTGCGTCGCGAACTCGATCGACCCCATCTCGCGGTACGGCTCGGGGATGCGCGCCCACGCGAACATGGTGCCCTTCGGCCGGTGGATGTCCCACCCGATGCGGTCCAGGCCGTCGCACAGCGTGTTGCGGCGCGACTCGTAGACCGCCGAGACCTCCGTGGGGAAGTCGAGGGCCTCGTTGAGGGTGACGGTCGCCGCGATCTGGATGGGCTGGAACGTGCCGTAGTCCAGGTACGACTTGAGCTTGGCGAGCGCGCCCACGACGTCCGGGCGGCCCACGAGGAACGCCACGCGCCAGCCCGCCATCGAGTACGACTTGGTCATCGAGTAGAGCTCGACCGCGACCTCCTTGGCCCCGTCGCACTCCATGATCGAGGGCGGACGCCAGCCGTCGAACGTCATGTCGGCGTATGCGAGGTCGTGCACCAGGACCACGTCGCGCTCGCGGGCCCAGTCGACCAGGCGCTGCAGGTCCTCCTTGGTCGCGATCGTCGTGGTCGGGTTGTGCGGGAAGGACAGCACGACGACCCGCGCCTTGGGCCACCCGTACTCCCACGACTCCATCACGCGGTCGATGTACCCGGCCGCGTCCGTGCCGTCACCGATCGCGACCTGCCGGGCGTCGGCCCCCGCGAAGTACGGGCCCCAGATGTGGATGGGGTAGCTGGGAGTCGGCACGATCGCGGCGTCGCCCGGCTGCAGCAGCACCCACATGAGGTGGCTGAACCCCTCCTTGGCGCCGATGGTCGAGATGATCTCGGTGTCGGGGTCGAGCGTCACGCCGAACCTGCGCTGGTACATGTCCGCCGCCGCCTGGCGCAGCTTGGGGATGCCGCGCGACGCCGAGTAGCGGTGGTTGCGCGTGTTGTGGACCGCCTCCGCGAGCTTGTCGACCGCGATCTGCGGGCTCGGCAGGTCGGGGTTGCCGAAGCCCAGGTCGATCACGTCGCGCCCGGCGCGGCGTGCCTCGAGCTTGAGCGAGTCGATGATCGTGAAGACGTAGGGGGGCAGGCCGGGGATCCGGCGGAACTCCATCTCGCGTGGCATGCATGGCAGGGTACGCCTGCCCCGCGCCGGGGCGTCGGCCGGTCCGCGGGGTCGGACGACGGGCTCAGACGGACTCGCCCTCGACCGCTTGCGTGAGCGCCTGCGGGTCGGTCCAGTCCCCTTCCCAGCGCTCGCCGTCGATCACGATGGTCGGCGTGCCGAAGCCTCGCGGGCCCGCGAGGGCCGGGTCGCCCGTCGCGGTGCCGGTGGCCGCGGCGACCCAGCTCGCGAACTGGGACGCGCTGCCGTCGGCGATCTCGGCGACGACATCCTCGGGCACTCCCGCCGCACGGGCGACGTCCGCGATCTGCCCGTCGCTCAGTCCTGCCGTCCCCTCCTCCGGCTGTCCCGCGAGGAGACCGGCGTGGAAGTCCTGGAACGCGTCAGGGGCCCGGTCGGCGACCAAGGCGGCCGATGCGGCCGCGCGCGTCGAGTACCGCGAGCCCTGCGAGTAGCGGTCGAGGATCGCGACGGGATGGACGACCACGCGGGCGCTCCCTCCCTCCCGCAGGGCAGTGAGACCCGGGCCGTTGATCTCCTCGAACTGGCCGCAGATGGGACACATGTAGTCGACGTAGACCTCGATCGTCACGGGGGCAGCCGGGTCGCCGGCCCCGGCGAGGAGGCCGTGGTCGGGCGTCGCGTTCGCGGGCGCGTCCGACGCCGAGCCCTGGTCATCGGGCGCCGGCGAGGTGCCGGGCGAGGCGCTCCGGCCTGGCTCTGCCGGGGCCGCGGGCGCGGCGGACGGGGTTCCGCCGGTCGTGGCCAGGAACACGACGAGCGCCACGAGGAGCACCAGGACCAGGCCTGCGAGCACGGCGAGCAGGGTGACGCGGGCCCGCCGCTGGGCCGAGGGCTGCGGCCCGTGGGCTGCGGCGACCTGCGGCCCGACGGCGTAGGGCGCCCCGCCCGGGTACGTCGCGGCGGGGTGGGTCGCCGTCGGGTACGTCGCAGCGGGACGTGGTGCGGTCGGGTACGCCGTCGCGGCGGGGCGGGGTGCGTAGGGCGAGGCGAACCGGGGCGCGTCGGCCCCCTCCTGCGCACGGGCCGCGAGCGCGGCGTCGACGGCCGGGTCGCCCCAGGCCGCGAGCCAGGAGAGCAGGTCGGGGTAGGCGCCGGGGTGCGCGGCGACGCGCGGGCGCAGGTCGGGGTGCTCGGCCGCGACCTGGGCGAGCACGCTCGCCGGGGCTGCCGGGTCCTGGACGGCGCGAAGGGCCTCGTCGTGAAGCATGGTCGGTCCTCGGTGTCTCGTCGGGCGGCGGTGTCTCGTGAGCGGCGGGCGCGGGCGGCGACCGTGGACGGCGGGCGTGCGCGGCGCCGTCGGGCAGGACCGTTCCCCTGACCGGTGCGGCTCGCGCCGTCAGGGTACGCGGTCCGGGTCCCCTCGGCGGCGTGATCCACAGGCGCGCGCCCGCGCCCGCCGTCCTTAGGCTCAGGTCCCCGGTGCCCACCCGAGGTTGCGGGCCATCTGCTCGAGGGTCGCGATCGTCTGGTCGTACTGCTCGCGCGTGATGCCCTCGGCGAGCCGCTCGCGCGAGATCGAGACGGCGTCGAGCAGGTCGTGGTAGGCGTGCTGGCCCGCGACCGTCACCTCCCAACCCGATCCTCCCTGAGCGACCCAGCCTCGGGTCCGCAGGTCGGAGATCTCGGCGGTGACCCCGGCCGCCTGGCCCGTGGCCACCCCGGTACCGCCGGGCGTCGCGAACGGCGACAGGACGCTGTCGACCGTCGTGGCGTCCGAGACGCCGTCGCGGATCATGTTGAGGACCTGCCAGTGGCGGCGGGTGAGGCCGGTGCGCAGGAAGACGTCGTCGAAGCTCTGGTCGATCAGCCGGTCGACGAGCTTGAGCCAGTACCCGACGGGCCGCTCCCCCGGCGCGGGTCCCGCGGACGGCGCCGGCGCAGGCTCGGTCGCCTGCTCGGTCGGGCTCGGGCGGTCGGTCGCGCCTGTGGTGCTCATCGTCGGGCTCCTTCGCTCGGACCGTCCGACGAGGTCCGCCGGCGGATCTCGACCCAGCCTACGAACCACGAGCGTTCCCCGCCCCACCAGGCGGTGGCAGAGTGGTGCCATGACCAGCACCGACACCCCGGCCACGGGCCGCGCCCTGATCGTCGTCGACGTCCAGCCCACGTTCTGCGAGGGTGGTGAGCTCGCGGTCGAGGGCGGCGACGCGGTCGCCGAGGCCATCGCGGTCTTCGCCGCCGAGCACCGCGCGGGCTACGACCTCGTGGTGACGACCCAGGACTGGCACGTCGACCCGGGCCACCACTTCGCGACGGCCCCCGAGGTTCCCGACTTCGTCGACACGTGGCCGCCGCACGGCCTCGCGGGCACGCCGAACGCCGAGCTGCACCCGGCCCTCGCGGACCTCGCTCCCGATGCGAGCGTCAGGAAGGGCGAGTACCAGGCGGCGTACTCGGGCTTCGAGGGGGTCGACGGCGCGGGCCGCTCCCTCGCGCAGATCCTCCAGGAGGCGGGCGTCGCGTCGGCCGACGTCGTCGGGATCGCGGAGTCGCACTGCGTCCGGGCGACCGCGCTCGACGCGCACGCGCTGGGGCTCGCGACCCGGGTCCTGACGGACCTCACGGTGCCGGTGTCGGCCGAGCTCGGCGAGGCGGCCCGGGTCGAGCTCGCGGCGGCCGGCGTCGAGCTGGTGCGCTCGACCGAGGCGTGAGGGTTGTCAGAACGAGCGTGGCCCCGGGGTCACGCTCGTTCTGACACACGGCTCCCGTCAGGCCTTGCGCGCTGCGAGCGCCGCCGCGTACAGGTCGCGCTTGGGCACTCCCGCGGCGGTCGCGACCTCGGCGACGGCCTCCTTGAGACGCTCCCCTGCGGCGACCCTGGCCAGGACCTCGGCGACGAGCTCCTCGACGGACACGGCCTCGCGCGCCGGTGCCCCGGCCACGACGACGCAGATCTCTCCACGGAGCTGGCGGTCGGCGGCCTCGGCCGCGAGCTCGCCGAGCGTGCCGCGCAGGACCTCCTCGTACGTCTTGGTCAGCTCGCGGCACACCGCCGC
Organism: Oerskovia paurometabola; assembly: GCF_016907365.1. Lineage (NCBI taxonomy): Bacteria > Bacillati > Actinomycetota > Actinomycetes > Micrococcales > Cellulomonadaceae > Oerskovia > Oerskovia paurometabola. The sequence goes on from NZ_JAFBBV010000001.1 coordinate 3,616,615, forward strand.
GGGCCGGTCTGCGCCGAAGCCCTCGGCCATCGCGGCGAGCGTGTCGTCGATCCGGTGCGGGGCCTCGAAGAAGACCATGGTCCGGGGCTCGCGCGCGAGCGCCTCGAACGTGCGCGCCCGCTCGCCGGGCTTGCGCGGCGGGAAGCCCTCGAAGCAGAAGCGGTCGGTCGGCAGCCCCGACAGCGCGAGCGCGGTGAGGACCGCGCTGGGGCCGGGGGCCGAGGTGATGGGCAGGCCGCGTTCGACGGCCCGCGTCACGACGCGGTAACCGGGGTCCGAGACGGAGGGCATGCCGGCGTCGGTCACGATCACGACCGTGCCACCGCCCTCGACGACGTCGAGCAGCTCGTCGGCCCGCTCGACCTCGTTGTGCTCGTGATAGCTCACGACGCGCCCGCCGATCGACACGCCCATGCGCGTGGCGAGGGCGTGCAGCCGGCGCGTGTCCTCGGCCGCGACGACCGCGGACTCCGCCAGGAGGCGTCGCAGCCGCGGGCTCGCGTCCTCGACGTTGCCGATGGGTGTCGCGGCCAGGACGAGATGCCCGTCGTCCTTGGCACCGCGCCCGACCGGCTCCTGCTCGTCCGGGGTCTCGTCGTCCCTCGCCGTGGAGGTCTCGTCCTCCGGCCCGACGCCGTCGCGCGCCTCGGGCGCGTCGCCTCCCACGTGCTCGCCCACCTCGGCGGGGTGCGCTGCGGCCCGGACCGGTGCGGCGCCGTCGGGCAGGGGGGCGGGCGACTCGGGGGTGGACGCGGGCGTGGGGCGGGCGTTGCTCATACCCCCTAGCGTTCCACGTCCTACGATGGCCGACGTGCCCCAGCCTTCCTCGGACCCGATGCCGGCCGTCCCCGCCCCCGCGACCGACGACCCGTTCCCGGCACCCCGGGCCGAGGCGGTCGAGGCGACCGACGCACCGGACCCGGCCCTGCCCGCCCGCGACCGCCTGCTGCTCACGCTGCTCGGCGCGCGCCGCCTCGCGCTCGGGGCGACGTCGAAGGACCGGCTGTGGGGCTGGCTCGGCCCCGGGCTCGTCGCGCTGCTCGCCGGTGTGCTGCGCCTGTGGGACCTGGGGCGCCCCGGCACCCTCGTCTTCGACGAGACGTACTACGTCAAGCAGGCGTACACCCTGCTGCGGGTGGGGTTCGAGGCAAAGTGGCCGGACGAGCCCAACCCGGCGTTCGAGGCCGGGAACGTCGACACCTTCCTGAGCGTGCCCGACTACGTGGTCCACCCTCCCCTGGGCAAGTGGATGATCGCAGGCGGCATGCAGCTCTTCGGGGGCGCCGAGAACCCGTGGTCGTGGCGCATCTCGACCGCGCTGGTCGGCGTGCTCGCGGTGTTCCTCCTGGCCCGGATCGCGCGCCGCCTGTTCGCGTCGACCGCGATGGGCATCCTCGCGGGTGGGCTGCTCGCGATCGACGGCATGGCGATCGTGCACTCGCGCACGGGGCTCCTCGACAACTTCCTCATGTTCTGGGTGCTCGTCGCGTTCGGCTTCCTGCTGCTGGACCGCGAGCAGGCGAGGCGGCGGCTCGCCGACAAGGTGGCGGCGATCCTCGATGCGGGCCAGGAGATCGGCCGCTACGGGCCGTGGCTCGGGTGGCGGTGGTGGCGCTTCGCGGCGGCGGTCTCGCTCGGCCTCGCGTGCGGGGTCAAGTGGTCCGGGCTGTACTTCCTCGCGGTCTTCGCCCTGCTGTCGGTGCTGTGGGACGCGAGCGCGCGCCGCGCCGTCGGGATCAAGCGGTGGTGGGAGGACGCGCTCCTGCTCGACGCCGTCCCCGCCGCGCTGATCATGCTGCCCACCGCGGCGCTCACCTACCTGGCCACGTGGTTCTCCTGGTTCCGCTCGCCGAGCGCGTACCTGCGGGACTGGGCCGCGGAGCACCCGGGCGAGGGCGTGCAGTGGCTCCCCGAGTCGTTGCGGTCGCTGTGGGCGTACCACCAGAAGATGATGGACTTCCACACCGGGCTCAGCGCCGAGCACGCGTACGCCTCCAAGCCCATCGGCTGGCTGGTCCAGTGGCGCCCGACGTCGTTCTACTACCGCGACGGGTCCGACGGTGTGACGGGCTGCGGCTACGACGAGTGCGCGCGCGTCGTCACGTCGCTCGGGAACCCGGTCCTGTGGTGGTCGGCGGCCCTCGCGGTCGTCGCGACCGTGGTGCTCCTGGTGTGGCGCAAGGACTGGCGGGCCACGGCCGTCCTCAGCGGCCTCGTCGCGGGCTGGCTCCCCTGGTTCGCGTACCCGGACCGCACGATCTTCACGTTCTACGCGATCGTGTTCACGCCGTGGGTGGTCCTCGCGCTCGTCTACGTCGTGACGGTCCTGCTCGAACGCACCGAGCGGCTCCCCTCGGCCAGGGGCTGGGTGATCTGGGGGGTGACCGCACTCATGACCGTGATCGTGGTGATGAGCATCTTCTTCTACCCGATCTGGACGGCCATGAACGTCCCCGAGTGGTTCTGGCGCCTGCACATGTGGCTGCCGAGCTGGATCTAGCCGGCCCCGGGGCCGGACGCGGACCCGGGGCCGGGGCCGGGCATGCGGTCGACCGCATGCTCGGCACCGAGCGGTCCGCTAGGACCAGTCGACCTGCGGGGTCTCGTGGAACGGGAGCCCTTCACGGCGCCACGTCGCGGCCTCGCTCACGACGCGGCGACGGTAGTCCTCCCAGTCCTTGCGCTCGGGAGCGGTCCAGGCGACCTCGGCGGCGGCGGACAGCCTGGGCAGCAGCATGTGGAACAGCTCGTCCTGGGTCGACAGCGTCTCGGTCCAGATCGCGGCCTCGACCCCCTCGACCTGGTCGGCGGGCAGCCCCGGGATGATCTCGGCGGGGTCCCAGTCGTACGCGGTGCGCAGCTCGATCAGCCCGGCCCAGTCCTGCCCCAGGGGGTACTCGGCGGTGTACTTCATGTCGAGGTACGCGTGGTTGCCGGGGGACATGATGAAGCGCGAGCCACGCTCGGCAGCGGCCAGGAAGGGGGCGACGTCGGTGCGGGTGTCCCAGTACTGGACCAGGGTCTCGGGCCGGGTGTCGGCCTGCGCGGCCTCCTGCCAGGTGATGACCTTCTTGCCGGTCTCGAGCACGATCTCCTCGAGCAGCGCGATGAACTTCGCGTACTCCTCCGCCCCGAGCGTCAGGGCCTCGTCGCCACCGACGTGGATGTAGTCGCCGTCCGTGATCGCGGCGATGTCTCCGAGGACGTCGCGCAGGAAGGGCTCGGTCGCGGGCAGGTCGTAGGTGAGCTGCGAGAACCCGACCTCGATGCCCTCGTACCTGGCGGTGCGCTGCCCGTCGGCGCGCAGCTCGCCGTAGACCGCCGTCGCGGCGTTGGTGTGCCCGGGCAGGTCGATCTCGGGGACGACGGTCACGAAGCGGTCTGCGGCGTAGTCCTGCAGGCGGCGGAAGTCCGCGAGGCTCAGGTGGCCCCCGGCCTTGCCGCTCGTCGAGGTGTCGGACGAGAGCTTCGCGAGCTCGGGGCGCGACGGCGTCTCGATGCGCCACCCCTGGTCGTCCGTGAGGTGCAGGTGCAGGACGTTGAGCTTGTACGACGCGAGGACGTCGATCACGAGCTCGAGCTGCTCGAGCGGGAAGAAGTTGCGGGCGATGTCGAGCGAGAGGCCGCGCCAGGCGTAGCGGGGGGCGTCCCGCACGACGACGGCGCCCACCTCGGCGCCGTGCTCCCCCTCGGTCACGAGCTGGCGGAGGGTCTGCACGGCGTCGAACAGACCGACCGGCAGGGCAGCCGTCAGCACGGCCCTCGACCCGCTCACCTCGATCGTGTGGCGCTCCGGGCTGACCGACCCCGCTGGGCCCGCGTCCTCGGCGAGACGCAGCTCGACGGCGGGGGCGCCGTCGGGCAGGGCGTCCGCCACGGTGACCGGTGTGCCTGCCGCACGCGTCAGGAGCTCGGCCGCGTACGCGGCGACGTGCTGCTCGGCCGCGGAGGGACCGGCGACGACGACGGCCCCTTCGAGCCGGAGCGCGTCGTCTCCCGCCCGGGAGTCGACCTGCAGGGGCTGGGGAATGATGGCGACCATCGGGGACCTCGTCGTCGTGGTTGTCTCGAAGCGACCGAATCGAATCGATTCGTCTGTACTGGCCGACATACCGTAACCGGCCCGGCTGAGGGAGACAAGAACGCGACGGTGCGGCGAGCCCGACCTACTCGACGACGACGACGAGAGGATCCGGCGTGACGGGCTCCGTGGTCGCGGCCCGCTCGGGCGTCACCTCGCCCACGAGGTCGGTCCGACCCCAGCGCAACGCTCCCGGCGCCCCGGCCGTGAGCGTGTCCCAGGCCTTGGTCCGGGCGGCGTAGGACCCCGCGACGTCGGAGTGCACCACGACGACGACCGAGTCGCTCGTCGTGACGAGAGCCCCCATGTTCGTCACCGACCTCGGCGTCGAGGCGTGCACGACCAGCAGCTTCTGCGGCAGCGCCTTGGCCTTCACGAGGCTCTCCAGGGAGGAGACGACCTCGTTGATCTCCTCGGCGGGAACCTCGCCGTCCTTCTTCACGGTCCCGCCCGCGCGTCGTGCGTCGAGGTCGAGCGAGACGCCCACGCCGGGCAGCGCGAGCAGGTCGGCGTACCGTTCGACCTGGTCGGCGAACGTCGCCCGGCCGGGCTGGATCTCGAGGAGCACCTGCTGCCCCGCGTCCAGCGCGGCCTGCACCGCAGGACGGACCGCCTCGACCGCGAGCTCGGTCGAGTAGTTGCCGTCCTTGCCCGCGGCCCCGGACGACTCCGTCACGACGAGCTCGACCGTCGGGACCGTCACCGTCTGGTCACCCTCCGCGGTCGCGACCGCGACGTACGGCTCAGCGCGGGCCGCCGCCTTCTCGACCATCTCCGCGGTCCTGGCAGGCGTCGACGGGACCGTGGTCGAGGGCAGCACCACGTAGCGCTTGCCCGCGGACACGAGCTGCCCGCCCCCGGCGAGCTCCACGCCCGTCTCCGCGGCGCGCACGCGCGCCGTGAGGTCCTCGACGGTGCCGAACGACTCACCGATCCCGACGACGGCCAGCGCCTTGGCCTTGGCCATGGCCTGGACCGATGCGCTCGTCGCCCGCGGGTCCCCGCCGGCGACCGCGAACGGAACCACCCCGGCGGCCCGCGCGGTCGCGAGGGCCGCCGTCTGACCCGGCGCCTCGTCGACGAGCGCGAGGACCTCCGTCAGGAGGCGGGGTGACGCGGTGTCGGGGAGCTGGGCGCGCACCTCTGCCAGGTCGTTCTCGTCGATCTCGGCCCCACCGTCCACGGTCTCGACGAGAGCACCTGCGTCGAGCGCGACCGCGTCGAGGGAAGGGGCGATGGCCTTGACCGAGCCCTTCGCGTCCTGCTCGAGATCCTCGCTCGACGCCACGGGCACGGCGGCCGCTCCCGCCGTCACGACCCCGGCCGCATCCACGTTCGGCGCCCGGTCCGGCGTCACGACGACAGCGGTGACGGCGCCGAGGCGCTCGATCTCCTTCGCGAGCCCGCTGTCGGCGATCGCCCCGCCCATGAGCAGGACCGGAGCGTGCAGCTCGAGCGCAGCGGCTGCGGCCGCGTCCTGCGCGGTCTCGTCGTCCGCGTCGGCCAGGACCACGACGGGGGCCCGCGAGAAGAACGACTGGCTCGCCGTGAGCGCCAGCTCGGCGGGGTCGGTCGAGGTCAGGACGAGCACGGGCGCGATCTGGTCGACCGCCGCGGCACGCAGGTCCTCGGTCTGGACCTCGGGCCGCTCACCCGTCACGTCGCCGTCGCCGCAGGCGGCCAGCAGGGACGTGGTCAGGGCGAGGGTCGAGGCGACCAGGACAAATCGGGCCTTCCGTGAATTCACGTCTCTATCATCCCCTACTGCGTGTGCCGCGCCGAGTCGCGGCGCGTCGCCGTGGGGCTCCGTCGCCCGATGTCGCGCGAGCCAGCCGGAGTCGACAGCCCGCAGGCTCAGCGTACCGAACGGTACTGAGCCGTGAGGGGGCACTGGAACGGGTCGCGGGCCGCGAGGCCCACCCGGTTCAGGTACCGGACGACGATCCGGTACGAGTCCACGAGGGTCGTCTCGGTGTAGAGGATGCCCCGCTCGGCGCAGAACTCCTTGACGATCGGACGGACCTTGCGCAGCGAGGGACGCGGCATGCTCGGGAAGAGGTGGTGCTCGATCTGGAAGTTCAGGCCGCCCATCGCGACGTCGACCCAGCGCCCGCCCGTGATGTTGCGGGACATGAGAACCTGACGACGCAGGAAGTCGATCTTGACGTCGGGTGCGACGGTCGGCATGCCCTTGTGATTGGGCGCGAAGGACGCCCCCATGAGCACCCCGAACAGGCCGAGCTGGACGCCGAGGAACGCGAAGGCCATCCCCACCGGCAGGACCAGGAACACCGCCGCGAGGTACCCGCCGAGGCGGGCTACGACGAAGACGATCTCCACGGTGCGGCGCTTGACGGGCCCGCGGCCGAAGATGGTCTTGATCCCCGCGACGTGCAGGTTGAGGCCTTCGAGCAGCAGCAGGGGGAAGAACAGGTACCCCTGGCGTGCCGCGAACCAGGCGCGCAGCCCGCTCTTGGTCTCGGTGAGCGTCTCGGTCTCCCACACGAGCACGCCGTTGATCATGTCCGGGTCGCCGCCACGCGTGTTGGGCTTGGCGTGGTGACGCGAGTGCTTGTGCTGCCACCAGCCGTAGGACAGCCCGCCCAGCAGGTTGGCGACGACCAGGCTCGCCCAGTCGTTCCAGCCGCCCGACCGGAAGATCTGGCGGTGCGCGGCGTCGTGGCCGAGGAAGGCGGTCTGCGTGAGGAGCACCGCGAGCAGCGCGGCGATACCCATCTGCCACCAGGACTCGCCGATGAGCACGAAGGCGACCCCGGTCGCGGCGAGCAGCGTGAGCAGGACGGCGAACTTGGTCCAGTAGTAGCCGTAGCGGCGGCGCATGAGGCCGAGCTCCTGGACGGTGCGGGTGAGGGCGGTGAACTCGCTGACCTGGCGTTCACGCGGAGACTGCGTACGGCCAGGAGCGGTGGCGTCGAGCGTCAAGGGATGGCCTCTCGTGGTCGCAGACGCGGCGCCCGGAGGCAGCACATCCGACGGGTGGTTTCGTCGCGAACGTGACCGACAGTACCCGCACAACCTACGCAAGCGTAGGTTTGTCCGCCACGAGATCGTCGACGCCACGAGACCTTCACATCCGGTCGGCTCGTCACAGGCCCGACGACGTCACGCCCGACACGGCGTGAGCACCCGTTGTCCAGGGTCACCGGGCACGCCATACTGGGCCGCGAACCCTGCCCGCACCACGAGGAGCGACATGTCCAACCCCGAGCAGAACCCGTCCGGCACGCCCGACCCCTACGGCGCCCCCCAGGACCCGGCTGCCGGCCAGGCACCCCAGGCGCCCCAGTACGGCGCACCGGCTTCCGGCGCGCCGCAGGCGCCCCAGTACGGTGCACCGCAGGCGCCCCAGTACGGTGCACCGCAGGCACCCGCCCCCCAGGGGTACGGCGCGACCGCCCCCGCGACCGACCCCGGCAAGACGCTGGGCATCGTGGGCCTCGTGCTGTCCATCCTCACCTGCACGTCGCTGATCGGTGTGGTCCTGAGCATCGTCGCGCTGGTCAAGTCGAAGAAGGCCGGCTACAAGAACGGCTTCGCCCTCGCCGGGATCATCGTCGGCGCGGTCCTGCTCATCGCCTCGATCGTCGTCGGGATCTTCTTCCTCGTGGCGGGCAACGCCCTCCTCGAGGCCTGCGAGGGCGTCCCCTCGGGCGAGACCATCGTGTGGCAGGGCGAGACCGTCCCCTGCCCGTGACACCTGTCACCGCACCGCACCCCGTGGGCCTCGACCGATCTCCGGTCGGGGCCCACGGCCGCTCGTGCGCCGAACACCCGCCGCACCCGCACCCGCACCCGCACCCGCACCCGCACCCGCACAACCGCACCGCAGACACCGAGGAAGCACCGTGACCCACCCCGAGCCCGTCGTCCACAACCCCGGCAAGGCCCTCGGCATCGTCGGGCTCGTCCTCTCGATCCCCCTGTCGCTGGTCGGGCTCGTCCTCGGCATCGTCGGGCTCGTGAAGTCGCGCCGAGCCAGGCTCAACAACTGGTGGGCCGTGGCCGCGATCACGATCTCCTTCCTCGTGATCGTGGCGATCGTGATCTGGGCCGCGACCCTCGTGTGGCTCATGGGCGAGTGCGCCGAGCTCGGCCCGGGAGTCCACGACGTGAACGGCCGCCCGATCGAGTGCGTGTCCGGCGCCTGACCTTCTCCTCGCGGGCAGCGGCCCGCGACGTCACCGGCCCCCGGCGCCCCGCCCGCGGCGCCGTCGCTCAGCCGAGCGGCGCCAGGTCCGGGCTCTGCACGCACAGCGCGCCACGACGGGCACCTTCGCCCAGCGCCTCGGCGACCCCCGCGCCTCGCAGGTGGGCGTCGAGGTAGCCCGCGAAGAACGCGTCGCCCGCGCCGTTGGTGTCCACGACGCGCTCGACGGCGACGGCCGGCACCTCGACCCACCCACCGTCGGCGGTCAGGGCGCTCGCGCCCCGCGCGCCGTGCGTGCACACCACGAGCCGCGCACCGGCTGCCACCCGGGCCTCCATGAAGGCCCGGTACCCCGGGAGCCGGTCCGAGCTGAGGAACAGGAACGACGCCGCCTCGACGAACTCGCGGTGGAACTCGGCCTCGCCGTCGTAGTCGTGCACGTCGCACCACACGTCCTTGCCCAGACGGCGCGCCTCGCGCAGCAGCGGCAAGGCGGGCAGCGCGAGGTCGACCACGACGGCCGGGGCCGCGGTCAGCGCCGCGACGGCGGCGTCCCACGTCGACCCCGGGGCTACCTCGCCGGGAGCCTGGAGGTAGATGGACAACCGTTCCCCCGCCCCACCCATGAGGTTGAGGTGGCGCTCCGTCCGGCCGTCCGGCGACGGCTCCACGAGGAGCGTGACCCCCGCCCGCCGCAGGACGTCCTCCACGCGGGGAGCGGCGTCGTCGGACCCCAGGACCGTGCGCAGCACGACCTCGCGGCCCACAGCGCGCAGGTTGAGGGCCTTGCCCGCCGACGTGCCACCGACCGTGGCCCGGTGACGCTCCGCGAACAACGTCTGCGAACGCGGCTCGGGCAGGGCGTCGAGGTAGACGAGCTCGTTCCACGAGGCGGGGCCGGCGACGAAGACGGGCGCAGAGGTGTCCATGGACGCCGACGCTACCCGCGCACCAGGCGCGGGTCAGCCCGGCAAGACCGTCTCGCGGGCTCGCTCGCCGAGCGCCGGGCGCCTGTCCGTCCACATGCGCTGCGCGTCGCGGGCCGCCGCGAGCACCGCCGGATCGACGTCGGCGATCGCCAGCCCCTCGCGGGACTCGACGTGCGCGACACGACGCCCGACCGGGTCGAAGACCGCCGACCCGCCGATGAAGTCGCTCGGGGCCCCGACGAGACCGGCGAAGACGACGTACATCCCGTTGTCGAGCGCCCTGGCCGCGTAGTGCAGGTCCCGCCGGTGGGCGCCGCCGGAGAAGTACGCGCCGCTGTTGACGTAGACGCTCGCCCCGTCGGCTGCGGCGGCGGCGGCGTGCTCGGGAAAGTTCGCGTCGTAGCAGACGGAGAGGGCGACCTCGACCCCGTCGACGGTCAGGCTCGCGCCGCCGGGCCCCGCGGAGAAGGTATCGCGCTCGCTCGCGTGCAGGTGCTGCTTGTCGTAGGCGACCCATGGAGCGCGCCCCGGGGCGAGCACCAGGTTCGTCAGCGCGCGACGGTCCCCGTGGTCGAGCGCCGTGTTCAGCACGACGACGGCTCCGGTGGCGTCGACCGTACGCTGCAGCGGCGACGCCCAGGACAGGTCGTCGGCACGAGGCAGCGGTCGCGCGAAGACGGCGTCGTCGTAACCCGTCACGAACGCCTCGGGGAGGACGACGAGGCGCGCACCCGCCGCGGCCGCCTCGGCCGTGAGACGTGCGGCCTTCTCGACGTTGGCGACCGTGTCGCCCGGGATCGCCTCCGCCTGTACCGCGGCCACTCTCAGCTTCACGGGATCACGGTAGCGGTTCCGAGAAGCCGGTTCGGGTGACGGACTCAGCGTGTGGACGGCCCCGGTGACCGGCAGCGCGCCGGCGGTACGACCAGCGAGACCCACCCCGCGGCCGAGTGGCTCACCGTCATGGCCTACCGCATCACCGACCTCGTGCCCTCGGCCGCCGACGACTTCGCCCAGGCCGTGCTCGAGGGCCTCACGACACGCCTGAACGCCTGGCCCGGGCATGACGAACGATCCCCCCACTTGGCCCCCAGCCTGTACAGGGTGACGGAACGACGAAGGCCCGGAACCTGACGGTTCCGGGCCTTGTGCCTGGTGGAGCTAGGGGGATTCGAACCCCCGACCTTCTCATTGCGAACGAGACGCGCTACCAACTGCGCCATAGCCCCAGAGCGAGGTCAACATTAGCACCTGATTCGAGTGCTTCGACAATCCGTCGCCCTCGCGGCCCCGCCAGGCCCCCGCGCGGGGGACCTACCCGCCCGAGACGCGCCTGCGGGCCAGGATCTCGTTGAGGTCCAGGCCCAGCGTCTCGGTCTTGGGCTTCTTGTCGTCGCCCGCCGCGGGGACGGCAGGACGGGTCGACACCGGCACGGCCGGCACCACCGGCGAGCCGGTCACCCCCGCGCCCGGCCCCTCGGGGGCGGGACGCGGCGTGGCAGCCGGTGCGACGGGCACGGCCACCTGGACCGGTGCGACGCCGGTCTCGGAGGCCGTGGGCTTCATGGTGTACGTCGGGCGTGGGACCGGCACGGGCTCCCAGGCGTCGCCGGCCTCGCCGTCGGTCGACGGTGCCGTCCGCTCGGGGCGAGGCGCCTGGTGGCGTGCCTCGGCAGGCGCGACCTCAGCGACCTCCGCCTCGACCACGACGACGACCGGCTTCTCGCGCTGCCGGTCGTCGAACAGCTCGCCGCCGCTGGCCCCGGTCCGGGGTCGGGGTAGGTCGGGCTCCGGTTCGACGCGTGCGGTCGATCCGGTCGCCGGACGCCGGTCCCGGCTGCGCGCGGCACCACGTTCGAGGTCGGCGGGCGTGACGCGCGGGATCATCTGGGTGCTCGTCTGCGAGGGCCGCACGGCGTGCCCCGTGACGCGCGAGGGGTGGACGTTGCGCGGAGCCACCGGGCTGCCCTGCACGGGCCCTCGCGAGGCGCGTGCGGCCTCCCTGGCGGCGGCTCGACGGTCCGCGAGCCACGCGGCGTCGGCCCGGCGCGCGGCGAGCACCGCCTGACGCCCCAGGACGAGGACCAGGACCAGCGCCGCCGTCGGGCCCGCGGCCGCGTACCAGGACACCAGGCCGAAGCCGACGGCGACCCACGCGCCCGCGGTCGCGAGCAGCAGCAGGACCGTCAGCGCCAGGCGGCGCCGCGCCGCCTTGGCGCGGCGCTCGAGCAGGGCGATGCGCGACGACGAGGGCGCCTTGCGGGGCACGGACGTGTCGGCGGTGCCGCCCTCGGCGCGCCGCCCGGGCGCGATGGACGGGCGAGGGTCTCCCGTGCGGACGTCGTTCTCCATGGTCTGCGGCCCCTCCTTCGACGACGGCCGGTGGCCGGTGCCACCGGTCGTGACCTGCTGGACTTCTCTCGGTGCGTCCGTGCCTGCGTCCGAGACCCGCAGCAGGAGCCCGACGTCGGGTTCGGTCGCGAGGGCCGGCCCCAGGAGCAGCGATCGCCCCTCGGCAGCCCCCAGGTGGCCCGGGGACGCACGGCGCTCACGCTTGCCCGACGCGACCCCCAGGACCCGCAGCGAGCCGGAGAACCGGTCCTCGACCCGCGAGTCCAGGAACTGCTGGCGCTGCTTGACACGGTGCGGCACGTAGTAGGCGAACCAGATCACGAACAGGGCAAGGACCGCCACGCCTGCCGAGCCCGTCGTCGATTCCACATGCCGACCGTAGGCGAGCCGCCAGGTGGGCTCCCGGACGCCGCACGGCGTGTCGGTCCTTTTCCCTGACCGGACCATGCACTATGGGGCGTCGCGGCGCCGCTCCTGCCAGCGGGTCAGCAGGCCGTCAGGGACCTCCTCGGTCGTGATCGCGAAGGTCCGGTGGTCGCACCACTGGCCCTGGATGTGGAGGTAGCGCTCGCGCACGCCCTCGTCCCGCAGGCCCAGCTTCTCCACGACGCGCAGGCTCGGACCGTTCTCCGGGCGGATGTTGATCTCGATGCGGTGCAGGCCCAGGACCTGGAAGCAGTAGTCGACCGACATCGCGACCGCGGTGGGGGTCACACCGCGTCCTGCGACGTGCTCCCCCACCCAGTACCCGACGCTCGCCGAGCACAACGACCCGTACGTGATGCTCGACACCGTGAGCTGCCCGACGAGCTCGCCGTCCAGCTCGACCGCGAACGGCAACGTCGTGCCCGCGCGCGCCTGGGCGGACAGGATGCGCACGTACTCCCCGAAGGTCGGCGGTCCGCCGCCCGCGCCGGGCCGGGGCGACGTCGCCTCCCAGCGTTCGAGCCACGACGCGTTGCGGGCACGCAACGTCATCCACGCGTGCCCGTCCTTGCGGCGCAACGGTCGCAGCACCACGCTGCCGTCGGTGGCGTCCTCGCGGAGCGTCACCGGCCACGGCTTCGACACGCTCCACGTCCGCGCGAGCTTGCTCGTCATAGTTCCCGTGCCCATCGATCGTCCGTCCTCGGCTGCAGAGCCCGAGACGTCGTGCCTTCGAGCACCAGGATCACCGACGCGACGCCTGGTGGACAGGGTGTATCACGACCTGACACACCGACACCAGCAGCAGCATGCACCCGGGCGGACGGCACGGCATCCGTTGCGCACCCTCGACCCTCCGCGATCCGGACCTTTCCGTCCGACGACGGCACCACGGACACTTCTTGCCCGAACCTTTGCGACAATAGGCGCATGAGTGGCCCGGTTCAGCCGTATCCCCTGCATGGAAGCATCGAACCCGAGGACGCGAAGGAGATCCTCCGAAAAGCCATCCGCACTGCTCGATCCGCACGCACCGAGCGCCGCCGCGACGAAGCGGCCCAGGCGATCGCCGACGTGATCGAGACCATCCCCGAAGTCCTGTCCGCGCGGTGCGTCGCGACGTACGCGGCGCGCCCCACCGAGCCCGGCACCACGGCGATGCTCGAGCGGCTCTCCGCCCGGGGCGTCCGCGTCCTCCTGCCCGTCCTGGGCGCCGGCCTCCAGCGTGACTGGGCCGAGTTCGACGGGGCGCACGACCTCCAGGTCCGCGCCCCGGGCAGGCCGCCCGAGCCGAGCGGCCCCACGCTCGGGGCGGCCGCGCTCGCCGACGCCGACGTCGTCATCGCGCCCGCGCTCGCGGTCGACTCGAACGGGGTCCGCCTCGGGCAGGGCGGCGGCTGGTACGACCGCGCTCTCGAGCACGTGCGCCCCGGCACCAAGGTGATCGCGGTCGTCTTCCCCGAGGAGGTCTACGACGCGACCGACCGTCCGCTGCCCCTCGAGAAGCACGACCGCACCGTGGACGCTGTCGCGACGCCCCTCGGGTGGCGCTGGATCGGTCAGGACTGACCGGCTCCGCCGTCCCTCGCGCACGACGAAGGGCCCGCCCGGGCAGCTCGCCCGGGCGGGCCCTTCGTCGCTCTCCCCCGGCCACCCAGGCGGGTGGGCCGGTCGGGCGGGGTGTGCGGCGTCGTCGGGCAGGCGATGCCCGACGACGCCGCACCCGTCAGGGGACCAGCGTGAGCGTGTCCTTGGTGCCGGAGCGCACGGCCTCGGCCGTGAACGGCCACGCGTAGGTCTCGCCCGCGGCCCACGTGCCGAGCTGGTCCTCGTAGTGCTTGGACGCCGGGTGCCCGGAGGTGCCCGTGACGGTGACCCAGGTCGAGGCGTCCAGGTCGGCGAGGTCGACGACCATGCGCATCGACGGACCCGACGTGACCTCGAAGCTGCCCGAGGCCGCGTCCCACGACGTCGCGTTGACGATCGACGAGCCTCCCGGCATGGCCACCGTGCGGGGGTTCACGTAGGCCCGGACGAAGCCCGGGACGGCGTCGTTGTCGAGGACCACGTGACCGAGCGAGAGCGTGTGGAGCTTGCCCCACTCCCAGTCGGTCGTCTTCTTCGACAGCTCGGTCGTCAGGTCGAGGCGGGCCGAGGTGATCGCCCGGTTGAGGACCTCGTCGCGGGTCTCGACGACGCTCACGGTCTGGCGGTCGTCCCAGAACGCGTTGGTCTCGTCGGCGAGCATGTTCTGCACGACGGCGAGCCAGCGGCTGCCGCCCGCGGGACGGATGCTCTCCGGCAGGTCGTCCCAGAACGTGATCTCGAGCAGGTTGCGCCACACCGCGGCGAAGTACGCGGCCGCGGCCGAGTCCTTGTCCATGTGCTGGTCCCAGTCGGCGAGGAGGTCCTGCCCCTCGGCCGCGAAGTCGTTGCGCACCCCCTTGCTGTTCTCGATGTCCTGCTCGAGCAGGAGGGGCACGAGGGCCGCGGCGTACGGGCTCCAGTCGTCGTTCTGGATCTCGTTCATGGTCTGGACGTCGACCTTGCGGCCCGAGTCGATCTCCTCCTGCAGGAGGGTCCGGATGCGCTGCGAGCGGTAGCCGTAGTCCCAGTCCGTCGTGAGGAACGGGGTGGTCCCTGCCGGGAGCACCGCCTGGTTCGCCGCGACGACGAACCCCTCCTCGGGGTCGACCACGCCCGGCATCTGCGCGGCGGGCACGTAGCCGGTCCAGTCGTAGCGCTCGTCCCACCCGGGTCGCGGCCACGTGCCGTCCGACGGCACGGGCCCCTCGACGTTCGCGCGCACCGGGATCCGGCCCGGCGCCTGGTAGCCGATGTGCCCGTCCGTGGTCGCGAAGACGATGTTCTGGGCGGGGACCTCGAACAGGGCCGCGGCGGCCTTCATGTCCTCGGCGTCCGCCGCGAGGTTGAACGCGAAGACGGCGTCGGCGGTGCGGCCGGGCTCGAGCGCGGTCCACCGGAGCGAGACCTCGTAGTCGCCGAGAGGGGTGCCCTCGGTCGGTGAGGCCGCGACCTTGTCCATGGGCAGGACCGTCGAGACGATCGGTCCGTGGACCGTCGAGGCGACCTTGAGCTCGACGTCCTCGCCGCCGTTGACCTTGATGGTCTCGGTGCGGGTCTCGAGAGGCTCCCAGTCGTCGCCCCGCAGGTACGTGTCGTCACGCACGCGCTCGATGAAGAAGTCGGTGACGTCGGCGCCCATGTTCGTCAGGCCCCAGGCCAGGTCGGCGTTGTGCCCGATGATCACGCCGGGGAAGCCCGCGAACGAGAACCCCGAGACGTCGAACCCGCAGGCCGGGCTCACCTCGTTGCAGTGGAGGCCGACCTGGGCCCACACGCTGGGGGCCTGGAGGGACAGGTGGGGGTCGTTGGCGAGCAGCGGCTTGCCGCTGGCCGTGTGCTCGCCCGAGACGACCCACGAGTTGGACCCGGTGCCCTCGCCGCGTCCGACGAGCACGGGCACGGCCGCGAGCGCGGCGTCGGCCGCGGCGACGGCCGACTGGAGCTCGCTGCCCGCGAGGGTCGGCGCGTACGCGGTCTGTTCCGCGCCCTCGACCTGGACGGGTTCGCTCGTGGTCGGCACCTCGGACGGGTCGAGGATGGGGAGGTTCGCCTGGGCCGGGTACGCGGGGAAGAGGGTGCCCACACGGGCCACGTCCTGCGCGACCTTGGCGGGGTCCTGGGCTCCGCTCGAGGCTCCCGCGAAGCCGCCGTACGCGATGGCGCGCTCGAGCTCGTCGTCGTAGTTTCCGCGCAGGTCCCAGGCCATGGCCTTGAGCCACGCGAGCGAGTCGATCGGGTCCCAGGGCTCGGGGTCCGGCACCGAGACGCTCGTGCCGAGCACCGTGTACTCGAGCGCGATCTCGCTCGGGTCGCGGTCATCGAGGTAGGCGTTGACGCCGTCCGCGTAGGCCTGGAGGTAGGCCTTGGTCTCGGGGGCGAGGATCTTCCACTCCTCCTCGGCGACCAGGCGCCAGCCGAACGTGCGCGTGACCTTGTCCGCGTCGATCGCGACCTGGGAGTCGCCCACGAGCTCGGCCAGACGACCCGCGGTCACGTGGCGGCGGTAGTCCATCTCGAAGAAGCGGTCCTGCGCCTGGACGTAGCCCTGGGCGCGGAAGAGGTCCTCGGGCGTGTCGGCGTAGATCTGCGGTACGCCCTGCGCGTCGCGGAGCACGCTGACCTCTGCGTCGAGGCCCGTCAGGGTGAGGGTGCCGTCGGTCTGCGGGAGCGGTCGGCGGACGGTGACGACCGTGAACACCGACGCCGCGACCAGGAGCACGACGACGAGCGCGGCGATCGCGATGATGCCGCGACGGGCGCGAGAACCTCCCCGGCGGGCAGCAGGGACGGGCGGCGGGGGGTCGCCGTGGACTCCGGCGGGGACATCAGCAGACACGGTGCGAGACTACCCCGGGCGGGCCAGGCGTATGATTAGCACTCAGAAGACCCGAGTGCCAGTCCGGCTGTGTCCTGCCGTCGACCCGACGCGCACGCCGGACGCCGCGGAGCAGGCTCGCACCCGCCCCGTGACGACCGCACCCACCCCCGCGACCTCTGAGGAGAGACCGTGCCCACCTACGCGTACACGTGCACTGCCTGCGGCCACGCCTTCGACATCCACCAGGCGTTCACCGACGACGCGCTCACCGTGTGCCCCGAGTGCGGCGGTCGCCTGCGCAAGGTCTTCTCGTCGGTCGGCGTGACCTTCAAGGGCTCGGGCTTCTACCGCACCGACTCGCGCTCCTCGAAGTCGTCGAGCACGGGCTCGACCACGCCCGCGACGCCCGCGAAGTCGTCCGACTCGTCGAGCAGCTCGTCCTCGGGGTCGTCGAGCACCGGGTCGTCGTCGAGCGGTTCGTCGTCGAGCTCGTCGGGCTCCTCGACGCCGTCCGCGAGCTGACCGCACTCCGGACCGTGCACAGGTAGGCCCCCGAGGCGCCTGTCCACAGGCCGCCGCGCCGCGCCGCGGGCCGCCCCGGCGGGCACCTAGCGTCGCCGCATGGCTCCTCCTGCATCGACCGCGACCGGCCCGTCGGGCCGCCGTGCATCCACTGCCCGACGGCGCCTGCGCGCCCTCGTCTGGCGCGCACGTCTCGTGGCGCTCGCCCTGGGCTGCGGACTGGTCGCCGCCGTCGTGGTCGACCGCCTGAGCCCTCCCCCGCCGGACACCCGGCCCGTGGTCGCGACGGCACGT
This sequence comes from Oerskovia paurometabola, assembly GCF_016907365.1. NCBI lineage: Bacteria > Bacillati > Actinomycetota > Actinomycetes > Micrococcales > Cellulomonadaceae > Oerskovia > Oerskovia paurometabola. The sequence goes on from NZ_JAFBBV010000001.1 coordinate 3,633,792, forward strand.
GCGGTCGAGGCCGGCACGGTGCTCGTCGAGGAGGACGTCACGGTCGTGCACGTCGCGGCCGCGCTCGCCCCCCAGACCTCGCTGACCAGGGTGAGCGACGCCGTCGGGCGAACCACCTCGGTCGCCCTGCCGCCCGGCCAGACGCTCTCCCCCTCGCTCGTCGCCGCGGGCGACCTCGCCGCCATGGCCCCCACCGGGACCGTCGTGGCGCCCGTGCGGCTCTCCGACCCCGACGTGGCGGCGCTCCTGCATCCCGGCGACCGGGTCGACCTGCTCGCGGCCACGGCCAGCGGCGAGACCGGGACCGGCAGCCACCTCGCGCGGCGCGCCCTCGTGGTGGCGGGGACCCCGGCGCCAGCCTCGCCCGGTGGTCTGCTCGGTGGCGGGACGCCCGAGGGCGGCGTCACGCTCGTCGCCGTGCTCCCGCAGGAGGCCGCCGCGCTCGCCGGGGTCGGCGACTGGGGCGGCCTGTCGGTGGTCCTGGTGCCCTGAGCCGGACCGTCCCCTCCGAGACGTGCGGAGTCGCGCCGCAACGAGCATGGAAGGATCACGTCCGGACCTCGCTCGTGCCACGGGCGCCGCCGCGAGACCGCCGCGCGCACCCGGTCCGCGCCCTCTCGAAAGGAACCCCGTATGCAGAACGTGTTCAACGGCTTCAAGGACTTCGTGCTCCGCGGCAACGCGATCGACCTCGCGGTCGGTGTCGTGATCGGTGCGGCCTTCACCCAGGTCGTCACGGCGATCGTCGACGGCCTCATCAACCCGCTCGTCGCGGCGATCTTCGGCAAGCAGGACCTGAGCAAGGTCTGGACGTTCGAGGTCAACGAGGCGATCTTCAGCTTCGGCCTCGTCCTCGACGCGCTCTTCAAGTTCCTCTGCGTGGCAGCGGCGCTCTACTTCGTCATCGTGCTGCCCATGAACCACCTGGCGGCCCGGCGCAAGAAGGGCGAGGAGGCCGCCCCCGCGGCCCCCGCAGAGGACGTCCTGGTGCTCCAGGAGATCCGCGACCTGCTGGCCGCGCAGAACGCGCGCGGCGCTGGTCCCGCCGGTCCTGCGACGGGCACCGGCCCGTTCGGCGGCCCGACCGACGGTCCTGGCGGCCGCTGACCGCTCACGCGCCGTCCACGAACGCCCCGCCGGTCTTCCGGCGGGGCGTTCGTACTCGGGCCACGCCACACCTGCAGCGGGCGTCGAGCGGGACCGGCAGAGCAGGCAGAGCAGGCCGAGCGACCCTCAGGACCAGTGCGGCGGCACGTCGCGCAAGAGCTCGGCGTCGTGGCTGTCGGTCGACGCGCCCGGTCGGACGTCGCCCCAGACCGCGGCGTCGTCGTCGGACCCCAGGCCCGCGACGCCCGCCTGCTCGGTGCCCGGGCGCACGACGCGGCGCGACCGACGGCGCGGCGCGGTGGGCGCTGCCGGGTCGGCCGGGGCGTCGGGGGCAGGGGCAGGATCGACGGGGGTCACGACCCCATTGTCTCAGCGCCCCGGCCGGCCCCGACGCGTCCCCTGGCCCCCGCCAGCCACGATGCGAACGGCCGACCCCGGCCGACCCGTCAGTCCGTCCCGAACTCGTCGTCCGCGACCGTCGGCACGACGACGATGCGGTCGCGCCCACCCGTCTGCGCGATCCCGCCGATCTCCGGCAGCCGCGCGTCGCGCACCGCCTGGACGACCCGGCGGATACGCTCGGCCTCCTTCGCGGGGTCGAGGAACGCCGCAGCGGACCACACCTGCGCGACGACCCAGCCCGTACGCTCGAGACGCTCGGCGAGCTGGCGGTCGCGCACCCGCACGCTGCGTTCGGCGACGTAGGCGTCGTCGTCGGTCAGGACCGCGACCAGCAGCTCGCCCGGGATGTCGGGGTGACCGACGACCAGCGGGATCCGGTCGCCGCCGACCACGCCGTAGTCCGTCTCGACCACGAGCCCCGCACGCCACAGGCGCTCCGCGAGGTCGATCACGAGCCGGTCGGGGTTGCCGCCCACGTCCACGCCGTTGCCGAGCGTGACCTGGTCGGCGCGGCCGCTGCGCTGCTCGGCGAGGTCGAGGACCTCCGCGAGGAGCTTGGCCCCGCGCCCGCGCAGACGCTCGGGGTCGAGGTCGGACGCCGTGAAGCACGTGACGACGTGCAGGCGCCGACGGGTCGAGCCCAGGGTGTCGAGGAGCATGGCGTCGCCGCCCGGTGCGTTGAGCACGCCGAAGCGGTGCAGCACGCGACCGTGCGGGGTCCGCCCGTACCCGATGGACAGGACGATCGCGTCCCGGGTGAGCCCCGCGACGCCCGAGACCTCGGCGACCACGACGGGCTCGGCGCGAGCGCCCGAGAAGAACACGGCCAGGGCCGGGTTCTGCCGGACCTCGCCGAGGAGCGCGTCACGGATCCGGTCGGCGTGCACCGAGCTCACCGTGACGATCGCGAGCGACTCCTCGGGTCGGGTCATGGCGTGCTCGATCGCGATCTCGACGACGCGGTCGACCTCGGCCTGCGTGCTCTCGACCGCCCCGGACGCCGGGTCCGGCATGCCGGCACCGTCGACCAGGTCGAGGTGGACGAGCGGCTCGGCCCGGGGCAGCGGGCTCGGGCGCAGGACGCCCTCGTAGCCGTGCGCGGCGAGGAAGGCCGTGAGGTAGGGGTCGCGGCGGGTCCCGCCCGCGGACAGGGCGACGGTCGGCAGGATCTCCGCGAGCTCGCCCACGGTCGTGCCCGAGGCGGCCCGCGGGTCGCCGAACACGACGACCTGACGACCGCGCGCGAGCGAGGACAGGACCAGCTCGACCGGGATGTGCTGCGCGGCGTCGAGGATGACGAGGTCGACGGTGCGCGTCGGGGTGAACAGGTGCGGCACCAGGGTCGGGGACGCGACGACGCACGGCCGCAGGCGCCGCAGCACCTCGGGGTAGCGCTCGTGGGCGTCGCGCAGGCTCGTCATCCGGCCTTCGAGGAGCTCGGTGAACAGCGCCTCGGCCTCGGCCCGGTGGTCGCGCATCGCGGCGCCGAGGTGCTCGCGCACCGCGAGCCGGACCGGAGCGGACAGTGCGGCGACGTGCGTGCGGTCGAGGTCGCGGAACCGGCGTGCCAGCGCTTCGAGGCCCGCGCCGTCCTGGCCCGCGAGCGCCGGGTCCTGCGCGAGGATCTGCTCGAACACCGAGCTCCACCAGGCGAGGTCGAGCTCGGGTCCCACGAGCTCGGGCTCGACGCGGCGGGCCGAGAGGTCGTCGAGCAGGTCGCCGAGGCCCTCGTCGCGCAGGGTCCGCAGCGCGGAGGTCCGCGCGGGCAGGTTGTCGAGGGCCTCCTGGTCCTCGCCGAGGCTCGCGAGGCGCACGGCCAGCTCGCTGATGGGCAGGTCGAGCAGGTCGGACCCGACGGGGGTCGTGGCGAGGACGGGGTCGAGGTACTCGAGGTCGATCCGGACGGCTTCGTACGTGTCCTCGATCGCGGCGAGCCCCTCGGGGAGGGTCGGCCACCCGCCGCGCGGGCACTGCGCCTGCCAGACCGCGCGCTGCGCCTGGACCTGGATGAGCGCGGCGTGCAGGTCGGGGACGCGGACGCCTGGGCGGAGCATGTCCTTGGCCTGCCGGCGCAGGCGTCGGCGAAGCCCCCAGCCCATGTCGATGCCGTTCTCCGCGCGCCACTCGCGCGTGCCCGTCGCCTCGACGAGGTCGGTCGCGGTGCGCTCGAAGATCATGGGTTGGAACGCGTCGAGCGTCCCGCGCATCCCGCCGAGCATGCGGAGCTGGTCGCCCCACTGCCGGACGGTCGTGGCGGTGGTCAGCCCCGTCGTCGTCGCGACGGAGGCCACCTGCTCGCGGAGCTGGGGCAGCGTCTGCCCCGACAGCCGCTGGACCCGCAGCAGGGCGTCCTGCGCGTTCTCGGCGCTCGTGATGTCCGCGCCGAACCAGGGCGTCGACGTCGAGCGGAGCGTGAAGGCCCCGACCTCGGCGGCGCGCACGAGGCGGGCCGAGAGCTCGGCCCGGCGCTCGGCGCCGATGCGGACCGTGACCTCGGGGCCCAGGCGGACGGTCGTGCCGGGGGCGGGGCGCTGCGCGGTGAGCCGGGCGAGGGCCTGCAGTGCCGCGTAGGCGGACACGCCCCAGGGCTCGCGGACCAGGTGCAGGGACTCGATGTAGCCCGAGAGCTGTGCGCGCGCACCCAGCAGTCCGTCGCGGACGCGCGCGACGGCGTCGGTGTCGACCGTCTCCCCCTCGGCGGCCATGGCCCCCAGGAGGCGCTGCGAGGCCGTGGTCCGCCACGTGGGTTCGGGGGCGATGTCGAGCAGCAGCCCGTCGAGGCCGAGCGCGGCGAGCCGGGTCGAGAGGGTCTCCGCGGAGCGTCGGTGGCCCGGGACGTAGAGGATGCTGCGGCCGCTCGCCGCGGCCTCGGCGACGACGGCTGCGATGGTTCCTGCGGTGTCGGCCCCGGGGGGCGCGTCGACGAACAGGTGGCTGCCGGTCGCGAGCGCGTCGATGACGTGCCGCTGCGCGGGGTCGAGGTCGCCCACGCCCCGCTCCTGGGTCGGGTCGGCGTCGCCGACGCGCGGGGCCGGGAGCTCGCGCGCGAGCGCGGTCGCGGCCTCCTCGGAGCCGGCGAGGGCCGCGACGACCTCGTGCCGTTCGAGGCCCGACGCCAGCTCGTCGAGGTCGTCGACGAGGACCTGGCCGGGGTGGACGAAGGTCCCGACGAGGACGCGCTGCGCGAGCTCGAAGTCCCCCAGCACGGCCTTGCCCACGGCGGTGATGCGGGCCAGCGCGTCGGAGGGGTCGAAGCCTGCGGGCGTGAACGCGCTGCGCGCGAGGGTCACGGGGTCGATCAGGCCGCCGTGGGCGCGCAGCGTGCGGGCCAGGACGGGGTTGATCTCGACGGTCGGCTCGAGCGTGAGGTCGTAGTCGGTCTCGCTGTCGCCGCGCGGGGTGAGCGTGAGGGGGCGCAGGAGGACGGGGGCGCGCACGGTCCGCGGGAGGGTGGGCTCGGCGTCGGGTCCTTCGGCGCCGTCGCGCGCGGGCCCTTCCCCCTGCCCGACGGCGCCGCTCCCCGTGGGCGGGGTGGTCGCGGTCTGCGCCGGGTCGGCCGGGTCCTCGGCGGCGGGTCCTGCGGGCAGGCCCGTCGCGCCGTCGATGGTCCGGCTGTACGTGGTGCCCGCGACGTGCGCGAGGGCGGCGACGTCGTCGGTCGCGAGGCGCGAGGGTTCGCCCTCGGTCCAGGTCGTGACGCCGATCGCGAGGTAGGTGGGCGCGACGCCGTACCGCTGGGCGTGCTCCTGCGAACGGACGACGACCGCGCGCGCCCGGCGTCGGGCGGCAGGCAACGACGCGCCCTCGCGGAACAGGTTGGACAGACGGGTCGGGCGCCCGGCGAAGAGCTGCGCCACCCCCGAGGGGTGGGCTGCCGTGAGGTCGACGACCGCGTCGCCCAGCAGGCCGATGTCGGCGAGCGACGACCCGCCCGCGAGCTCGACGAGCGAGGCCCGCCACGACCGGACGGCGTCCTCGACGAGCTCGGCCGTGGTCGGCGCCTCGACGAGGGTGGGCCTCGCGAGCGTGGTGGGGCCGTCGACGTCCGGGGCCGCACCGCGGGCGGCACGCTCGTGCGCGTCCTGGTCGGTGAGCGGCCGGGCGGGATCGGCCACGGTCTCGCGGGCTGATGGGTTGCGGGCGGCTGCGTTCACTCTCGCACGCTAACCGCCCGGTCGGCAGGATCGGGGACCGGCACGCCGTGGGCGGTGACTTCTGGTCGGTCACGGGGCCGAGGGCCGCGGACCGGGAGCTCTGAGGGGGGACGGCGCCTGCTACCTCGCGTGCGTCGTCGCACGGGGGGAGGGCCGGGAAGAGTATGAGGACGGTGCGCACCGCGCAGGGGGCAGGCGATACGCACCGTCAGAGATGATTCTGCAAGGTCTTCGCGCATTCGTCAAATGTGAGGACGACCACGGTGACGCAGAGATGGACAAGCGTCCAGTTAGATGCGGCGGATTGTTCCTGGACGACCGAGCGGCGCCGTCGGGCCGAGGACCTCCCCCGGCCCGACCGCTCGCGGTGCTCAGCCGAAGAGCTTGGACCCGTGCTTGAGCAGGACGCCCGCGATCATCAGGACGACCCACGTCGCCGTCAGGAACACGTCCGCGTCCGAGCGGACGAAGGACAGCGCACGCTCCTGCGCCCTGGCCGGCAGGTACAGGTTGCCCTCGATGATGTTCCAGTGCAGCAGCGTCATGAAGACGAGCGTCGTCGAGAGCGTGACCAGCAGGCACCAGGGGCACAGCGCGCCGATCACGAACATCGACTGGTAGAAGAGCCAGTAGGCGAAGATCAGGCCCAGCGCGTACACGACCTGTGCGGAGAACATGAACCAGCGCGGGAACCGCACCCCTCCCAGGCTCGCGACCGCGATCGTGATCACCACGGGCTCCGCGATCAGCCCCAGGAACGCGTTGGGGAAGCCGAACAGCGACGACTGCCACGCGACCCCGACGGCACCGCAGGACAGGACCTCGTTGACGTTGCACGAGAGCTCGGCCGCGGGGTTCGCTGCGAGCAGGACCGCGTCGTAGGACAGGACGAACGAGGCGGTCAGGCTGATCAGCGCGGAGACCAGCATGGTGCCGAACACCCACTGCCTGCTGTGCCGGAACCCCTCGATGCCCGGCGGGTCGGTCCTACGGTCGTCGTGCAGAACGTCGCTCATGCGTGATGCCCTTCCGGCGATGGCCCCCGGCCATCCCCGGAAGCCCCTCCAGCCTAGAGGGGGCCGCCGCGCTGAACCCGCTGGTGGGGCGTCTCGCGGACGGGTCGCGATCAGCAGATGGACGAAGGTTTGTCGAAGGCCGAGAGCGGACGTGCGGTCCGACCGAGCGGGTCTTTGTCATCGGCCCCGTAAATGTGCATGGAGAACGGCTCATCAATGCGCGCGGCGACAGCCAGAAATAGCACCCGGGGAACCGCGAGGCCGATGCACGGCGCCGTGGACATCGATTCCGGAAAGGTGCGACGAATCGTCTGCCCGCGATCGTGGAGGATCCGTCGCCCCAGCCACGCCTCACCCTGGCGACCTTGGTGACACGTCGGCCCGGGCACGCCCCCAGGTCGGGGACATGAGGTCCGGTGATCGTTGCCCGTCCCGCCGGGGCTGCTCGGGGAATCGCCCACAAAAGTGGGCGCTGCCGAAAACTCGCACCCGGTCCGAGCCGTCCCGGATCTCCTACCGATCCGGCACCCGCCAGGAATTCGGTTCGCCTTTCAACTACTTTGAGCCGGTGCGGCGCGAGCCGCATTCGCCCGCCGCGCTGAAACCAGGCCGCCGCTGCGACCGGACGGCCCGGCGCGCACCTCCGTGCGCGCCGGTGTAGACCGGGAACCAGGGGTGCGCCGCACCCACCGGCAGCGAAGGAGCCGCCATGCCCATCGGGTACCTCGTGCCCGTCCTGCTCGTCGCCTGCTGCACGACGGCGTCGCTCACCCCCGCCCGCCGACCTCCTCGGCTGGGACGCCTCGCCTTCCGGATGAGCGTCCTCGTCAACGAGCAGCCGTTCGCCCTGCTCCTCGCCCTCGGTGCGATCACGGCGGTCGCGGTCGCCGACGGCGACCTCGGGGCGCCGGGAGGACGCGTCACGCTCGTCCTGGCCGTGCTGACGGCGCTCGGCCTGCTCCTGGTCGCCCGACGCGGCCTGCGGGCGGCACCCGTGCTCGACCACGCCCTGGTCGACGACCTCCACGTGGGGCCGGGCACGGTCACGAACCGCCGCCTGCCCTGGACGCAGATCCTCCTGGCGCCGTTCGCGGTGCGCCGGCGCGACGTCGAGCGGCTGGCCGACCTCGCCTATGGCGAGGAAGTCGAGGGTGGGGTCGGCGGGGGCAGCGACGTCGGGGACGGCGGGGAGCCAGGTCGCCGGGAGCGCCGGCTCGACGTCTACCGCCCCCGGTCGCGTCCGGCCGACGGCCCGACTCTCGTCTACTTCCACGGCGGCGGCTACGTGAGCGGACGCAAGGAGCTCGAGGCCCGCGCGATGCTGTCGCGGCTCGCGAGCCGCGGGTGGGTGTGCGTGAGCGCGAACTACGGCCTGCGCCCGACGACGAACTTCCCCGGGCACCTGATCGACGCCAAGCGAGTGCTCGCCTGGGTCCGGGCCCACGGCGCCGAGCACGGGGCCGACACCTCCCGCGTCCTCGTCGCGGGCAGCTCCGCGGGCGCGCACCTCGCGTCCCTCGCGGCCCTCACTCCCCGCGACCCTCGGTTCCAGCCCGGCTTCGAGGATGCCGACACCACCGTGGTCGGGGCCGTGTGCCTCTACGGCTACTTCGGCGAGTACTACGGCAGCGGCCGCGACCCGGGTGTCGAGTCGGCGCCGGGCGACTACCTGCGACCCGACGCGCCCCCGTTCCTCGTGGTGCACGGCGACCAGGACACCCTGGTCCCCGTCGAGGGGGCGCGGCACTTCGTCGCGGGACTGCGCGGAACCTCGACGAGCCCGGTCGTGTACGCCGAGCTACCCGGGGCGCAGCACGGGTTCGACCTGTTCCACTCGATGCGGTTCGACGCGGTCGTCACGGCGGTCGAGGAGTTCGCGGAGCAGGTGGTGGCGGCGCGGGACCGGGCGCCCGAGGTGCCGGTCGAGCGGCACGAGGAGCGGTGAGACGGGCGATCCCGACCTGATGCCGCGGGGTGTGGTGGTGCGCCTGGCCAGATTCGAACTGGCGACACCCGCTTTAGGAGAGCGGTGCTCTATCCCCTGAGCTACAGGCGCGTGGGCGCGAACACGGCGGATCGGGCCCGGTGGGACGCCCGACAGCCTAGCGTCCCGGCCCGGCAGTGTCCCAACCCGCGCGCTCCACGAGCCCGATCGCGTACTCGGGCCAGAACGTGCCGGCGGCCGGGTCGCCGCGGTCGCACTCGCCGTCGGACTCGCCGGGGACCTTGATCCAGAGGTACGCGTCGAGGGCGCTGCCGTCGTCGACCGCACCGGGCTTCTCTCCGAGCGCCCGACCTGCGGGGTTGCACCAGTCGAGCGGCCCGTCGCCCAGGGGCCCGAGCCCGTTGCGCGACGTGTCGACGACGTAGTGCGTCCCGAGGAGCGCGGCGAGCCGGTCGGCGTAGGCGCGCTCGTCGGCCGTGGTGCGGTAGTTGGAGACGTTGGTCGCGAAGCCGCGGGCGTCGTCGATCCCGGCCTGCCGCAGCCGGTCGGCCATGGTCGGTGCGTCGACCCACGCCGAGTTCCCGGCGTCGAGGTACACGCTCGCGCCCGCGTCCGCGAGCGCGGCGGTGGCCTGGCGCAGGAGCCCGGCGCGGTCGCCCTGCTCAGGGCACGCACCGAGGTCGGGCAGGGCGTCGGGTTCGAGCACGACGGCGGTGCGTGTGCCGCGCAGCCCGTCGGCGACCGCCTGGACGAACGCCGGGTACTCCTCGGGGGTCAGGCCGCCCGCGGAGAAGGACCCGCAGTCGCGGGCCGGGATCGCGTAGAGCGTGACGATGCCGGTGCGTCCGGCCTGGTTGGCGGCGGTCGCGTAGTCGCGCACGAGGGTCTCGGCCTCCGCCGGCGCGAACCAGTCCCCGACCCACAGGGACGCGCCCGCCTCGCTGATGACGTCGAGCGCCGCGGCGGCGTCGGGGTCGCTCGTCCGGAGCGCCTCGGCGGCGCGCACGGACTGCATGTCCGGGTGGGCGTAGGGCGCGCCTGCCAGGAAGGGGTTCGCGTCGGCGCCGACGGGCTCGACGGGGTCCGCCGGGGGGGCCTCGACCGCGGTGGCCTCGGGCTGCGTCTCGGCGGGCTCGGACACCCCGGGAGAGCACGCCCCGAGCCCGACGGCGAGGATCGCCGCCCCGAGCGTGGTCGCGGTCAGGTGCCGGTCGGCTCGCGCGCGCATGTGTCCCCTGTCGTGGTGCGGAGCGCGGCATGCCGGGCGAGGCAGGCCGCGGTCGGTGGGGTCGACCCTGCTCCTTCGGGTGCCACCGGCTGCAGGCACGCTACGTCGTCGGGGGCGACGCTGCGCCGTCGTCCCACCGTGGTGCCCGGTCGTCAGAACGAGCGTGAGCCCTGGCTCACGCTCGTTCTGACGACCCGCCGGGCGGGTCAGACCGCCGTGAGCGCCTCCGTGGGGGACATCCGTGCTGCCCTGACCGCGGGGTAGAGGCCCGCGACCGCGCCGATCCCGAGCGTCGCGACGAGCCCGCCCACCACGACCACGGGCGGGACGGAGACCGGCCACTCCTGGGACGTGGCGTACCCGGCCGTGATACCGATCCCGATCAGGACCCCGGCGGCCCCGCCCATGAGCGAGAGCACCAGCGACTCCACGAGGAACTGCCCGCGGATCTGACCCCGGGTCGCGCCGAGCGAGCGGCGCAGGCCGATCTCGGCGCGTCGTTCGAGGACCGAGATGACCATGGTGTTCGCGACCCCGATCCCGCCCACGAGCAGCGCGACCGCCCCGAGCCCGACGAGCAGTCCCGTGAACGCCTCGTCGGTGGCCTGCTGGGCCGCGAGCGCGTCGGACGGGCGTGAGACGTCGACCTCGTTGGGCGCCTGCGGGTTGGCCGTGGCGCCGAGGACACCGCGGACCTGCTCGACGGCGTCCTCGCGGGTGCGCGTGTAGATCATGGTCGGCAGCTCGTCCCAGTCCAGGTAGGTCACCGCGGCCTCGCGACCCACGAGCGCACCCAGGTCCATCTCCGCGGCGAGCGGCACGGGGTCGAGGATGCCCACGACCGTGAACCACTCGCCGCCGATCCACACCTTGACGGCCGGGTCCGGCGTCGTGATCCCCAGGCGCTTCGCGGTCGTGTGCCCCAGGACGACGGCCGGGTACCGCGCCGTCGCCTCCGAGAGCCAGGCGCCGTCCGCGACCGTGCCACCGACGGACTCGAGCAGGTCGAGGTCCGCCGCGTAGACGCCGATACCTCCCGACTCCCCCGTCGGGACCAGGTCCGAGCGGTACGCCTTGGCGTCGAGCTGGGCTACCGACGTCGCGTTCTCGACCGGGGCGATCCGCCGCACCATCTCGACGGACTCGGGCGGCAGGGTCGCGGCCTCCCCGAACAGGTCGGTCCCGGGCGCGACGCGCAGGAGGTTCGTCCCGAGGGCCGTGAGCGTCCGGTCGAGCTCTGCCCTCGACGAGCTCGAGATCCCGACGACCGCGACCATCGCCGCGATGCCGATCGCGATGCCCAGGGCCGAGAGCACGGCCCGCAGCGGGCGGGTGCGCAGCCCGGTCGCGCCGACGCGCAGGACGTCGGGCGGGCCGAGGCGCGCGGGGCGCAGCGTGGTCAGCACGGTGCCTCCTCGTCGGTCGCCGTCGCCGGGACGTTCGCGAGGACGGTTCCCGCACCGCTCGGGGGCAGGGTGCCGTCCGCGACGATCTCGCCGTCGCGCATCGCGACCTGCCGGGGCAGGGAGGCTGCGAGCTCGCGGTCGTGCGTGATGATGACGACCGTCGTCCCGGCCGCGTTGAGACCCTGCAGCACGCCCATGACGCCGGCCCCGGCGGCCGTGTCGAGCGCGCCCGTGGGTTCGTCGGCGAGCAGCAGGGGCGGGTCCCCGACGACGGCGCGCGCGATCGCGACGCGCTGCTTCTCGCCGCCCGACAGCTCGTGCGGGCGGTGCGTCGACCGGTGTCCGAGCCCCACGCGCTCGAGCGCCTCGGCGGCCCGACGGCGTCGCTCGCGTCGCCCGACGCCCCGGTACAGCAGCCCGTCGGCGACGTTGTCGAGGGCCGAGACCCCGACCGCCAGGTGGAACTGCTGGAAGACGAACCCGATGCGGCTCGCGCGCAGCGCGGACACCTCGCGGTCGTCGAGGTCCTCGACGAGGAAGTCGTCGATCAGGACCCGGCCCGAGGTGGGCCGGTCGAGCGTCCCGATGACGTTGAGCATGGTCGACTTCCCCGAGCCCGACGGCCCCACGATCGCGAGCAGCTCGCCGCGGTGGACGTCCAGGTGGACGTCGCGCAGCGCGGCGACCCCGCCCGGGAAGACCCGGGAGACCTCGTGCAGGGTCACGACGGGCCCGCCGCCCGCGCCGGGGTCGGTGCCCGGCGAGCCCGCGCCCGTGGCGGTGCCCCAGGTCTGCGGGTGGGCGACGGCGTCGCGCGCCACGGCGAGCGCGCTCACGACGGCATCCCGACGACGTCGCCCTCGACCACGTCGCCCGTGATCTCGACGCTCCCGTCGGCGAACATCCCGGTCTCCACGGCCACGATCCGGCTCGTGCCGTCCTCGACGACCTCGACCCCGTACCCGCCCTCGGCGAGCGCGAGGAGCGCCGCGACGGGCACGGTGAGGACGTCGGGGCGCTCGGCCGCGACGAACGTGACCTTGACCGAGCCGGGGTCGGCGTCGGTCCCGTCGGGGAGCGTCACGGTCACGGGGACCGTGGTCTTGTCGGAGGCGCCGGGCATGCCGCTCTCGTCCTCGACGACCTCGGGACTCCCGACGGCGGAGACCACCGCTTCCGTCGTCGCACCTCCCGGCAGCTCGACCGTCACGGTGCCGCCCTCGACGGCCCGGTCGCGGTCGCTGATGTCGAGGTCGACCGAGATCGCCCGGTCGACACCCGTCGTCGTGAGGATCTCCGCGGCAGCGGCGTCCCCGACGCGCACCTTCAGGGCGTCGACCCGCACCGGTCCCTCGGCCACGAGGACGTCGGACGGACCGACCGTGCCCGTCTTCTCGACGCCGCGGTCCTTCTGCCACTTCGTGACCGCCTGGGCGGTCGAGCCCGTGAACTTCGTGTCCACGGTGAAGCCCGTGTAGCCGAGGGCCTTGAGGTTCTCCTCGAGCTGGCGCACGTCCTCGCCCTCGGCGCCCGTGCCCAGCTCGCGGTACACGGGCAGCGTGCCGAGCAGGAGCACGGTCGGGCGTTCGTCGACCTTGAAGAGCACTCCCCCACGGTCGACGACGTCGCCCACGCCCGGCAGCCACGTCACCGTCCCCCCACCGTCGGCTCCGCCGGCCCCCTGGTACCCGCGAGCGACGGCCTCGCCGTGGCCGAGCGTGCCCTTGACCGTCGAGCGCTGCACGAGGGTCTGCCGGGTCACGGTCGCGGTCTCCTCGGGACCGGTCGCGGCGGGTGCCGGGACGTCCCCGCGGCCGAACCCCGTCAGTGCCAGCACGATGCCCGCGCCGATCACCACGGTGCCCACGATCCCACCGACCACCAGCCCGCGGCGGCGCTTCGGAGCGGGCGCCCCGGGCACCGCGCTCCGGCGGCTCACTCGCCACCTCCGGGCACGCTCTCGAAGACACCGAGCCCGGCGGACCCAGGCTCGTTGCACGCTTCGAGCGCGGCCTCGAAGGCCGCGATGTCGTCACCCACCTCGCCGGCCGCGGTCATCCCGCCGTTCGGGTCCGGGTCGGGCATGTCCATGCCGTGCTCGCGCATGCACTTGGCGAACTCACGCTGGGCCTCGAGGTCCTCGGGGGTCATCTTCAGGGGCTCCCCGCCGTTCGGCATGAACTCCCTGCAGGCGTCGAAGGCCGCGTCCATCTCGTCCATGCTGCCCGCCTCGGCGGTGCCCGACGTGACCGACAGCCCCCCGTCGGTGTCCGGGTCGGGCATGTCGATGCCGTTGTCGCGCATGCAGCTCGCGAACTGTCGTGCCATGTCGTCGCGCTCGGCGTCGGTCATGTCCTCGAACGACTTCTTGTCCTCCGCCTGGCCGGTCTCGCCCTTCCCGCCGCCGGCGCTCGCGACGTCCGGGGCGTCGTCGGGCGCGCAGGCCGAGAGCGTGACCGTGAGCAGGGCGACGACGAAGGCCGCGGCGGCCGAGCGACGGCGCGCCACGGGGCGGGCCGTCCCACCAGGGCGGGTCTGGGAGCTGTTCATGATGATCCTCACGTCGGGAACGGGTTCAGGAGCAGTCCACCCGACTCCCTGTGAGGCCCTCGTGAGCCGCGACCTCACAGAGATCTCACAGTGCTCACCGTCATGCTCCTGGTGTGCGAGTACTGGTGGTGGAGGACGAGGAGCTCATCGCGCAGGCCGTCGCGACGGGCCTGCGACGCCTCGCGATGGCGGTCGACGTCGCGCTCGACGGGCACGAGGCCCTGGCCCGGATCGACGCGAACGCGTACGACGTCGTCGTGCTCGACCGGGACCTGCCGGGCGTCCACGGCGACGACGTGTGCCGGGCGATCGTGGCCTCGGACGGGGACTCGCGCGTCCTCATGCTCACGGCGTCGGGCGGCGTGCTGGACAGGGTGACCGGGCTCGACCTCGGCGCCGACGACTACCTCGTCAAGCCGTTCGCGTTTGCCGAGCTGAGCGCCCGCGTCCGCGCCCTGGGACGCCGCGCCCGGCCGGCCGCCCCACCCGTGCTCGAACGCTCGGGACTGCGCCTCGACACGAGCCGGCACGAGGTCTACCGCGAGGGCACGTTCGTGCACCTGTCGCGCAAGGAGTTCGGCGTCCTCGAGGAGCTGCTGCGCGCCGACGGACGGCCGGTGTCGGCCGAGCACCTCCTCGAGAAGGTGTGGGACGAGAACATCGACCCCTTCACGGGCGTCGTGCGCTTCACCATCAAGCAGCTGCGCCGCAAGCTCGGGGAGGCGTCGCTCGTCGAGACCGTCACGGGCGTCGGGTACCGGGTCCCGTGAGGCTCCCCCGCCTCGCGCTTCGCCCGACCCTGCGGGCCCGGCTCACGGCCGTCTACGCCGTGGCGTTCGTCGTCGCGGGTGCCGTGCTCATCGCGGTCCTGTACGTCCTGCTCGCGACGGCGATCGACCGGCAGCCCGTCGACTCGGTCGGCCTCGCGGTGGGCGCGGTCGAGGCGTCCGACCTCGGTACGTACTCGACCCTCGACCCGTCGCTGACTGCCGAGCTGACCGCGGGGCAGACCTTCCCGCTGCACGCCGCGGAGACGGTCGACCCCGCGATGCCCCTCACGTCCGCGGCCGACCCGTTCGCGGACCTGCGCCGGGTCGTCGAGCTCAACAACCAGGAGGCCCGCGACGCCACGCTGCGCAACGTGCTCACGTGGTCGATCCTCGCGCTGCTCGGGATCGGGGTCCTCGCGGTCGGCTTCGGGTGGGTCATGTCGTCGCGCGCGCTCGCCCCGCTGCACCGGATCACGGCCACGGCCCGCCGCGTCGCGGACGACAACCTGCACGAGCGCATCGCGCACACGGGCCCCGACGACGAGCTCAAGGACCTCGCGGACACGTTCGACCAGATGCTCGAACGCCTCGACCGGGCGTTCGACGGCCAGCGACGGTTCGTCTCGAACGCGTCGCACGAGCTGCGCACCCCGCTGACGATCACCCGTACCGTCCTCGAGGTCGCGCTCGACGACCCCGGCACGCACGACGACGCGCGCCACCTGGGGACGACGCTGCTCGCCGTGAACGCACGCCAGGAGCGCCTCATCGAAGGCCTCCTGACGCTCGCCGCCGTGGACCAGGCGCCGCTCGTCCCCGAGCCCGTCGACCTCGCCGAGGTCGCCGCCCAGGCCCTCGCGACCGCCGGGACCGCGGCCCGGGACGGCGGCGTCGACCTGCACCTCGACGCCGAGACGACCCCGACGCAGGGCGACGCGGTCCTGCTCGAACGCCTCGTCCAGAACCTCGTCGACAACGCCGTGCGCTACAACGAGCCGGGCGGCCGCGTGGCCGTCGCGACGCGCCCCGGACCGGCCGGCTCGGTCGAGGTCGCGGTGTCCAACACGGGCCCCGTCGTGCCGTCCTACGAGGTCGAAGCACTGTTCGAGCCGTTCCGGCGGCTCGGCCGCGACGGCGCCGTGGCCGACCGCCGCGGGGGCTACGTGCGCGGCGGCGTCGGGCTGGGGCTGTCGATCGTCCGCTCGGTCGCGGCCGCCCACGGCGGCCAGGTCACGGCCGAGCCGCGCGAGGGTGGCGGCCTCACGGTGGTCGCACGCCTGCCGGGCACGCGGGGACCCGTCAGCCCGGCATCGGCACCGGCACGTCCGAGCCGCCCTCGACCGTTCGCCGCGCTCCCATCTGGATGATCGCCGGGGCGGGCACGAACCCTCCCGCGACGAGCGCCTCGCCCTGCCGGAAGAAGGGCGTGGCCGCGAGGAGCTCGGGCGGCGCGAAGCCGAAGACGGCCTCGAGCTCAGCCAGGTCGGCGGGCGAGCTCATGCGCATGACGATCACGTTGTCGCACTGCGAGAGCACGTTGGGGTGGATCTTGGAGGGCCGCTGGGTCGAGAGCAGCAGCCACAGCCCGAACTTGCGCCCCTCGGCCGCGATCTGGATCACGCGCTCGGTCGTGAGGCGCTGGAGCTGGGTCGCGGGCTCGGCCGAGACCACGTTGTGCGCCTCGTCGATCACGACGAGGCGCGGCTTGCGCTCGGCCCGGCCCGCCCACAGGTCGTCGAGCAGCGCGAGCGAGACCGCGAGCTGCTCCTCGTGCGTGTGCAGGCTGCCGAGGTCGACCACCACCGCGCGCGGCCCCTCGTCGAGCACCTCGCTGACCGACTGCCCGACGCCCGCCCACACGTCCCAGTCCAGGATCCCCAGGTTCTCGACCCGCTGGGCGAGGCGCAGCGCGTCGGGCTCCCCCGTCGCGCGCAGGGCCGAGGGGATCGAGTGGGGGTTGAGCATGCCCTCGGCCGCGATGCTCCGGTGACCTGCCGCGGCCGCGCCGACCGCGCCCGCGAGGTCCCCCGGCCCCTCGGCGCTCTCGAGCATCCGCAGGAACGTGTTGTACTCGCCGCGGTCGGTCAGCGGGTCGAGCTGCAGGACGGCGGCCTGGCTCGCGGCCTCCATGGCGGTCAGCCGGGCGGTCACGGGGTGGTGGTCGCCGTCGTTGCGCAGGACGCGCACGTCGAGCTCGCCAAGACGCGCGGCGTCGTCGGGCGACGCGGACTCGAGCAGCTCGCCGATCCGCACGAAGTCGGAGTTCGGGTCGAGTATGACCATGGGCAGGTCGGTGTCGATGAGGAGCTGTTCGAGGAGCACCCCGAGCGCGTACGTCTTGCCCGACCCCGACTGCCCGCACAGGAACGTGTGCCGGTTGAAGCGGTGCGGCTGGAGCAGGGCGTCGACGTTCCCGCGGCTGTGGTGCAGCTCGCCGATGCGCAGGGTCGCGCGCTCGCGCGCCTGGAGCGCCTCGAGCACCCCGGCGCCGGCAGGCGCGAGGTCGTGCGACGTGAACGGGTCGCCCCCGGACCCGGCCACCGTGCCGTCCGGGCGCAGCTCCCCGAGGACCCGCCCGTGCCCGACGGCGTCACCCGCCTTGGTCGCACGCGTCAGGACCTGCCCCATCACCAGGGCGTCGCCGGGGTGCTCGGCCGCCTCCGGGAACGTGACGCCGATCGTCACGAAGTCCCCCGGCCCGATGCTCGACTCCCTCGGCAGGCGGTACGTGAACCGGCGTCCGTCGAAGGACTCGGCGAGCGTGGTCTCGGTCGTCATGCGGGGCCTCCGGGGTCGCAGGTCGCGGTGCACGACAAGGATCGACCCGCACGCCCGGAAGCGCACCCGCAGACGAGGACGCGGCCGGGTTGGTCCGGCCCTGCCCGGCTAGGGCCGTCGCTCGTACGTGCGGAACCGGAACCTGACGCCGTCGGCCGAGGCCTGCCATCCGTCCCCGTCCGTGCCGGGATCGCCCGCCGCGCCGCCCGCGAGCGCCCAGTCACCGTCCGGACCGGCCCCGAGCGCGGGCGCGAAGGCGTCGCCGTCCACCACGAGGTCGATCTCCGTGACCACGCAGCGGTCCGCGAGGGGCAGGGTCGCGGCGTAGATCTGCGCGCCGCCCATGACCCAGACCTGTCCCGAGCCCGACTCCTCGGCGGCGGCCGACGCGCGCGCCAGCCCCTCCTCGACGGACGGGGCGACCACGACGCCGGTGCCGGTTCCGCCCGGGGGGGCGGCGCCGTCGGGCACCCAGCCCTCCTGGCGCGTGACGACCACGTTGAGCCGTCCCGGCAAGGGACGGAAGCGCGGCGGGAGCGAGTCCCACGTGACGCGACCCATGACCACCGGGTGACCCGTGGTGACGCGGCGGAAGTGCGCCAGGTCCTCGGGCAGGTGCCACGGCATCCCGCCGCGGGCACCGATCACGGGACGGCCCGCGGCGTCGCGCGCCTGGGCCCAGACCAGCCCGAGCGCCGGACGGCTCACACCGCCACCGGGGCCTTGATCGTCGGGTGGTGCTGGTAGCCCACGACCTCGACGTCCTCGTACGTGTAGTCGAACAACGAGTCGCGCGGAGCCAGGCGCAGCGTCGGGGCCGGATAGGCCTCACGGCTGAGCTGCTCGCGCACCTGCTCGACGTGGTTGTCGTAGATGTGGCAGTCGCCGCCCGTCCACACGAAGTCGCCGACCTCGAGCCCTGACTGCGCCGCGACCATGTGCGTGAGCAGCGCGTAGGAGGCGATGTTGAACGGGACGCCCAGGAACAGGTCCGCGCTGCGCTGGTAGAGCTGGCACGAGAGCCTGCCGTCGGCGACGTAGAACTGGAAGAACGCATGGCAGGCCGGCAGGGCCATCTTGTCGAGCTCGCCCACGTTCCACGCCGAGACGATCATGCGGCGCGAGTCCGGGTTGGTGCGCAGGGTCTCGAGGACCTGGCTGACCTGGTCGACGTGCTGGCCGTCGGGCGTGGGCCACGAGCGCCACTGGACGCCGTAGACGGGGCCGAGCTCGCCGTCCTCGTCGGCCCACTCGTCCCAGATCTTCACGCCGTTCTCCTGGAGCCAGCGCACGTTCGAGTCGCCGCGCAGGAACCACAGCAGCTCGTAGACGATCGACTTCAGGTGCACGCGCTTGGTCGTCACGAGCGGGAAGCCCTGCGACAGGTCGAAGCGCATCTGGTGGCCGAAGACGCTGCGCGTCCCCGTCCCCGTGCGGTCCGACTTGTGCGTCCCGGTCTCCAGGACGAGCCGGAGGAGGTCCTCGTAGGGCGTGGGAATCGGCTGCTGCTCAGGCATGTTGCGAGTGTAGGCAACCCGATCACCGCAGCGCGCTCCGGACCACCGGGCGTCCTGCGGTCCGAGCACCCGGATCGGCACGGCCCCGAGGATGGGAAGATCAGCAGCATGACGAACCCCACAGCCGCCGAAGAGATCCCCGCGTCGTCCCCGTCACCGACGGACGCCCTGTGGGTCGAGCGCACCGGCACCCGCACCTACACCGGCTTCTCGGCGCGCGGCGCGAGCGTGTCGATCGGCCCCGCGAGCGCGGGCGCGGTCTTCACCCCGGGCGAGCTCCTCAAGATCGCGCTGGCCGCGTGTGCGGGCATGAGCAGCGACGCTCCCTTCGCCCGCCGCCTCGGTGACGACTACGAGGTGACGATCCGCGTCGACGGCGCCAAGGACATGGCCGAGGACCGCTACACGGCCATCACGGAGCACTTCGAGATCGACCTGACGGGCCTCGAGGACGACGCGCGCGAGCGTCTCCTCAAGGTCGCGGACCGCGCGATCGAGACCACGTGCACCGTGGGGCGAACGGTCAAGAACGGTGCGACAGTGGAGCACACCTTCGGCCCGGTCGTGGGTGCGGTCGGCGAGTGATCGCCGCCTGACCCCGCGGCCACGGGTCGTGGGGTCACCAGGAGCCACAGGAGGGAGTCGTCCGATGGGTCGCAAGAAGAAGGACACCGACGCCCAGATGGCCGTCTGGGGAACGTCGGACAGCGTACGACCCGTGCCGCAGCCGCACACGCGCCTGACGGCCGTCCAGGACGTCCCCGAGGGGGCGCCGACCGACGACTGGGGAGACCTGCGCGGCACGCCCCTGCTCGACGCCGCCCTGGACAAGGCGGTCACCATCCCGTCGTCGGCCATCCATGCGCACGTCGACGGCCTGCGCCGCCGCAACCCGCACGCGACCCCCGCGCAGATCATCGGCATCCTCGAGCGCGAGTACCTCATGGTCATCGGGACGGCCGGCGGCGCGGTGGGGGCGGCCGCGGCCTTCCCGGCCGTCGGCACGGGCGTGGGCATCGCGCTGACCGCGAGCGACGTCGCGACGTACTTCGGGTCCTCGGCGGCGTTCTCGCTCGCGGTCGCGGACGTGTACGGCTTCGAGGTCGACGACGCCGCGCGCCGCCGCGCCCTCCTCCTCGCGTCGGTCCTCGGGGACAAGGGGTCGCAGCAGGTCGAGAAGGCTGTGGGCGGGTCCGCCATGGCCTGGGGCAAGGTCCTCATGACGAGCATGCCGTCGAGCACGATCAAGCAGGTCAACAAGGCCCTGACGAACAAGTTCCTGCGCACGCAGATGGTCAAGCACGGCGGCCTCGCGATCGGGCGGCTCGTGCCGTTCGGCGTGGGTGCGGTCGTGGGGGTCGCGGGATCGCGGGCCCTCGGCAAGACCGTGATCAGCCAGACGAGGCGGGCCTTCGGTCCGCCGCCCCTGGGGTTCCGGCCCGTGCTGGAGGTCGTCGAGGTGCCTGACGGCTCCGCTCCCCCGCTGCTCGTCCCCGCACCTGCCGACCGGCTCGGCGTCGTCGACGCCCCGGTGCCGGGTGCGGGACCGGGAGTGGTCGACGAGGCCGCCGAGCGAGCCGCCGCACGACGGGCCGGTGGCAGGACCGGGGCGGACGGCCCGCCACGGGGCATCCGGTCGGTGCGGTGGCGCCGCCCCAAGAAGTCCTCGTGACACCTGGGGACCAGGCGGAGGTTCGCACGCCCGGACGGGTCGAGCTCACGCACGTGCTCCCGATCAGCGCCGAGCGCGCGTTCGCGCTCGTCGCGGACGTACGGACGCACCCGCGGTGGGTGCCGCTCAGCCGCGGTGTGTTCCACGGGGCCGGTGGCTCACCGGTGCCTGCGACGACCTGGCGGCCCGGGGTCGGGGCTGAGTTCACGATGGTCTCGGGACCGTTCGCCCCGCAGGGTGCGCCGGGCTTCCCCGACCGGATGCGGATCACGCGGTGGGAGCCGCCAGGGGCCGAGGGACAGGCAGGTCGCGCGACCTACCTGAAGCTCGGGCCGGCGCTGCTCGGGGAGGCGGGGATCGTCGTCGTGCCCCTCGCCGGCCATCACCTGCCCGCCGCGTCGCCGCACGAGCCGGTCGCCCGGTGCGCCGTGACCTGGTGGGAGGACGTGTACCTCGCCGGCCCGCTGCCCAAGGCCGTGACGGCCCCGTTCGCCGCGCGCGTGCTGGACCTCATGATCCGGCTGTCGCTGCGCCGTCTGGACCGGATCGTGGCCCGGGGCTGAGGCTGAGGCCGAGCCCCTCCACGGTGCCGGTGCCGGTGCCGGTGCCGGTGCCCAGCATGCGGTTGGCGTCGGCCGAACATGCGGTTGGCGTCGAAATCCGACTGGATTCCGACGCCAACCGCATGTTCGGCACCGTGGGGGTCAGGCCTCCGGGGTCGGGGACTCCGGGGTCGGCGGCGTCTCGGCCGCCGGTGCCTGCGGCTCGGGCGTCTCGGCCGGGCCCGCGAGGATCAGGTAGAGCTCGCGGCGCGTGCGCTCGAGGAGCGCCACGGCCTGGGCCGTCTGCTCGTCCGAACCGGACCGCGCGACCTGCCGGAGCGCCTCGGCGACCTGCTGGAGCGCGCCGCGGAGCTGACGGGCCGGGCGGACGCCGCCGTCGGCGGCATCCTGCCACGGCGTGCCGAGCTCGTCGGCGTGCTCGGTGACGTAGGTGCGACCGTCGTCGGTGAGGCTCGCGAGCTTGCGCCCGCCCTCGGCCGTGATGGTCACGAGGCCCTCGTCCTCGAGCAGGCTCAGCGCCGGGTAGATCGCCCCGGGGCTCGGCCGCCACGCACCCGAGGTGCGCTCGCCGATCTCCTGGATGACCTGGTAGCCGTGCATGGGCTGCTCAGCGAGGAGGAGCAGGACAGCGGCACGGATGTCGCCGCGTCCGGCACGACCGCCCGGTCCACGACCGCCGGGGCCACGGTGTCCGCGACCGCGCGGGCCGCCACCGGGGCCGCCTCCCGGACCGCCGCGGTGCCCGCGGGGGCCGCGGCCCTCGAAGCGGTCGTCGAACCGCTCGTCGTGGCCGTGGTGACCTGGGTGGTCGTGATGACCGTCGTGGTGCCCGTCGGGACGACCGGAACCGTCGGGACGACCGGTGCCGTCAGGACGACCGCCTCGACGACCGCGCGGGCCGCCGGGGAAGTCGCCCCCGACGTCGGGTCCGAAGCCCTCGGGCCGGGGGAAGTCGTCGCGTCGGCGACGGGGTCGGCCCTCGGAGGGGTCGAAGGTGCCTGCGCGGCCGGAGCGGTCGCGGGGCGGGCGGGAAGCATCTGGGTGCTGGTGGGGGGTACGCATGGGGTGTCTCCTGACGAGTCCGTGTGTGTCTGTGGGTGCCCCTCCGCAGGGGCGTGCCGAGCGATGGCTCGGGGGCGGGTGCGGGCGGGTTCTCGTCGGTGTCTCCGACGGGCCCTCGGCCTGGCATCCGGGTCCTCGACGCCGTGCGGTCTGTCCGCACTCTCCGCGTCGATGAGTTAAAGATATATCGTTGACGTATCGATAGTCAACCCCGGATCTCGATCAGGTTGCGGAGCCCGCGCGAGATACCGTCCAGGTCGTACAGTGACGGGAAGGCCCGGCGGCGCTCGCACCCCGGGACCGGCAGTCGCTCAGCAGTCACCGTGCAACGACGCACACCCCGCACCGTCGCACGTCCCACGCCCGCACCGGACCAGACAGAGGCGCAGATGACGACCAGCACCCCGGGACCCACGCAGGTCCCCCGGCACTACCTGATGTGCCGCCCCACGTACTTCACGGTCAGCTACGAGATCAACCCGTGGATGGACCGCGCGCTGCCGGTCGACACCGCGCTCGCCGTCTCCCAGTGGGAGCGCCTGCGCGACGTCTTCCTCGACCTCGGGCACCGCGTCGAGCAGATCGACCCCGAGCCCGGCCTGCCCGACATGGTCTACGCGGCCAACGGCGCGACCGTCGTCGACGGCCTCGTCTACTCGGCGCTGTTCCGCCACCCCGAGCGCGCCCCCGAGGGGCCGGCCTACCTCAAGTGGTTCGCCGACCGCGGGTACGTGACCCACTCGGCCGACCACGTCAACGAGGGCGAGGGCGACCTCCTCGTCGCGGGCGACGTCGTCCTGGCCGGTACGGGGTTCCGCACCGAGCGCAGCGCGCACCAGGAGGCCGCGAGCCTCTGGGACCGCGAGGTCGTCACGCTCGAGCTCGTCGACCCGCGCTTCTACCACCTCGACACCGCGCTCGTCGTCCTGCGCGGCAGCGAGGGCGCTCCACGCGTCGCGCCGGGCGGTACGCCGCCGCCGTTCCTCGCGCCCCAGCCCGACGGCGCCGCTCACCCCGCCGACCCACCGCGCCCCGGTGCGCCCCGCCCCGCAGCCGACGTGACCGTGGACCTCGCGTACTACCCGCCGGCCTTCTCGCCCGCGTCCCAGGAGCTCCTGGCCGAGCGGTTCCCCGACGCGCACCACGCGACCGAGGCCGACGCGCTGGTGCTCGGGCTCAACGCCGTGAGCGACGGTCTCCACGTGGTCCACACCCCCGCCGCGACCCACTTCGCCGGAGCGCTCTCGGAGCGCGGCTACGAGACGATCGCCGTGGACACCTCCGAGCTCCTGCGCGGCGGCGGCGGCGCCAAGTGCTGCACGCTGGAGATCCGCTCATGAGCACGGTCCAGCCGATCGACGTGGAGGCCTCGTCCCGCGCGACCGACCACCTCGCGCACAACTACCACCCGTTGCCCGTGACGATCGCGACGGGCGAGGGCGCCTGGGTCACCGACGTCGACGGTCGGCGCTACCTCGACCTGCTCGCCGGGTACTCGGCGCTGAACTTCGGGCACCGCCACCCCGCGCTGATCGAGGCGGCGACCGAGCAGCTCGGACGCGTGACCCTGACCTCGCGTGCTTTCGACCACGACCTGCTGCACCCGTTCGCGGACCGTCTGACGCGACTCGTCGGTCCGCTGGTCAAGGGCGGCGGCCCGGGCGCGACCCCGATGATGGTCCCCATGAACACCGGCGCCGAGGCCGTCGAGACCGCGATCAAGATCGCCCGCAAGTGGGGCTACGAGGTCAAGGGCGTGCCGGCCGGGCGGGCGAGCATCGTCGTCGGGCACGGGAACTTCCACGGGCGCACCACGACGATCGTGTCATTCTCCGACGACCCCGACGCGCGGGACGGCTACGACCCGTTCACGCCCGGGTTCCGCCTCGTGCCCTACGGCGACGCGCAAGCCGTGGCCGACGCGATCGACGAGACCACCGTGGCCGTCCTCATGGAGCCGATCCAGGGAGAGTCCGGCGTCGTCGTGCCCCCGGACGACTACTGGCCGACCCTGCGCCGCGTGTGCGACGAGCGTGGCGTCCTGCTGATCGCGGACGAGATCCAGTCCGGGCTCGGCCGGACCGGGACCACGCTCGCGTGCGAGCTCTGGGACGTGAAACCGGACCTCGTGACGCTCGGCAAGGCGCTCGGCGGGGGCGTCGTGCCCGTGTCGGCGGTCGTCGGCAGCAGCGACGTCCTGGGCGTCCTGACACCCGGGACCCACGGGTCGACGTTCGGCGGCAACCCGCTCGCGTGCGCGGTGGGCCTCGCGGTCGTCGGCCTCCTCGAGACGGGCGAGCACCAGGCGCGCGCCCGCGACCTGGGGGCGCACCTGCACGTTCGGCTCGCGAGCCTGGTCGACGACGGGCTGCTGACCGGTGTCCGAGGCGTCGGGCTGTGGGCGGGGATCGACCTCGACCCGGCCCGTGGGACGGGCCGGGACCTGTGCGAAGCACTGCTCGCGCGGGGCGTCCTGGCCAAGGACACGCACGGCTCGACCATCCGCCTCGCACCCCCGCTCGTGATCGACCGTCCAGACCTCGACCTCGGGATGGCCGCTCTGCGTGACGCACTGACGCAGCTCGCCGCAGATCGGTAGAGTCCGGAGGGTGACCACTCCTGCCTCTGACACCTCCACCCGCCTCGCCGAGTGGCAGCAGGCCTACACCGACCTGCAGTCCCTCGGCCTGAAGCTCGACCTGACGCGCGGCAAGCCCTCCGCCGAGCAGCTCGACCTCTCCGACGCCCTCCTGGCACTGCCGGGCGCAGGAACGGTCACGGACGCCGACGGCACCGACGTGCGCAACTACGGCGGGCTCGACGGCCTGCCGCAGATCCGCCGGATCTTCGCCGAGCTCCTCGACGTGCCCGTCGCCCAGCTCCTCGCGGGCGGCAACGCGAGCCTCACGCTCATGCACGACACGCTCGCGTTCGCGATGCTGTTCGGCCTGCCCGGCTCGCCGCGTCCCTGGTCGCGCGAGGAGAAGGTGCGTTTCGTGTGCCCCGTGCCGGGCTACGACCGCCACTTCGCGCTGTGCGAGGCGTTCGGCATCGAGATGGTCACGGTCCCCATGACGGCCGACGGTCCCGACGCCGAGGCCGTCGCCGCGCTCGTCGCGGACGACCCGAGCATCAAGGGCATGTGGGTCGTGCCGACCTACGCGAACCCGGACGGGTCCGTGGTCTCGCGCGAGGTCGCCGAGCGCCTCGTCTCGATGCCCGCCGCAGCCCCCGACTTCCGCATCATGTGGGACAACGCCTACGCGGTGCACCACCTCACGGACGTCGAGACCGAGTCCGCGCCCGCCCTGGCCCTGGCCGCCGAGGCCGGGAACCCGGACCGCGTGCTGCTCTACGCCTCGACCTCCAAGATCACGTTCCCCGGAGCGGGCGTCGCGTTCATGGGCGCCTCCCCGGCCAACATCACCTGGTACAAGAAGCACCTCGCGGCCCAGTCGATCGGCCCGGACAAGATCAACCAGCTCCGCCACGCCCAGTTCTTCGGCGACGCCGAGGGCGTGCGCGCCCACATGCGCAAGCACCGGGACGTGATCGCGCCCAAGTTCGAGGCCGTCGACACGATCCTGCGCGAGCGCCTGGGGACGAGCTCCGGCGCGTCCTGGACCGCGCCGCTCGGCGGCTACTTCGTGTCGCTCGACGTCGTGCCCGGGACCGCGGCGCGCGTCGTCCAGCTCGCCAAGAAGGCGGGGATCGCCCTGACCCCCGCGGGCGCGACCTTCCCGTACGGCAAGGACCCCCACGACGCCAACATCCGCCTCGCCCCGACCCTGCCCCCGCTCGACGAGGTCCGGGTCGCGATCGACGGCGTGGCGACGTGCGTGCTGCTCGCAGCGGCTGAGAAGGCTGCGGCCTGACGCTCGTCTGACACGTCCTCACCGCATGGCTCCCGACGGGCGGCCCCGGACCCCTGGTCCGCGGCCGCCCGTCGTCGCATGATGGAGGTCTCGCCCGGCCGCCCACGGCACCGATGAGTTCCCACGCCCCGAGCGGTCGAACACTGGACAGACCCGTGCACCACCCACCGAGGGAGCACGCATGACCAGCGCACCAGATCTCGCGATCGAGGCCCGCGGCCTCGTCAAGCACTTCAAGGAGACCCGGGCCGTCGACGGGATCGACCTCGCCGTCCCGACCGGCACCGTCTACGGCGTCCTGGGCCCCAACGGC
This sequence comes from Oerskovia paurometabola, assembly GCF_016907365.1. Lineage (NCBI taxonomy): Bacteria > Bacillati > Actinomycetota > Actinomycetes > Micrococcales > Cellulomonadaceae > Oerskovia > Oerskovia paurometabola. The sequence goes on from NZ_JAFBBV010000001.1 coordinate 3,660,150, forward strand.
GCGGGCAAGACCACGGCCGTCCGCATGCTGACGACCCTCCTGCGTCCCGACGCGGGCACGGCCCACGTCCTGGGCCACGACGTCCTCGCCCAGCCCGACGCCGTCCGCTCGCTCGTCGGGCTCACCGGCCAGTACGCCTCGGTCGACGAGGACCTCACGGGCGCGGAGAACCTCGTCGTCATCGCGCGCCTGTACGGCTTCACGACGCTCGCCGCGAAGCGCCGGGCCCTGGACCTCATGGAGGCCTTCGGCATCGCCGAGGCGGCGAACCGGCCCGTCAAGACGTACTCGGGCGGCATGCGCCGCCGCATCGACCTCGCCGCGAGCCTCGTCATGAGCCCGCGCGTGCTGTTCCTCGACGAGCCCACGACCGGCCTGGACCCCCGCAGCCGCAACCAGGTGTGGGACATCGTCCGCGTCCTCGTGGCCGACGGCGCCACGGTCCTGCTCACGACCCAGTACCTCGAGGAGGCCGACCAGCTCGCGGACCGGATCGCGGTGATCGACCACGGCAAGGTCATCGCGGAGGGCACCGCGACCGAGCTCAAGCGCTCGGTCGGCGAGGGCTCGGTGACACTGCGCCTGGCCTCGTCGGGCGACCGCGGCCGGGCAGCGGAGATCGTCGAGCGGGTGCTCGGCGCGGAGGTCGCGCTCGCCCAGGACCCGTACGCGTTCTCCGCCCGCGTGCCCGACGACGGCGCGGACCTCGCGGCGCAGCTCCTGCCCGCGCTCGCGGACGCCGGGATCGCGGTGCCCGAGTTCACGCTGGGGCAGCCGAGCCTCGACGAGGTGTTCCTGGCCCTCACGGGGCAGCCCGTCGACGAGGACGACGACGATCGCCCGGGTGCCGAGGGCAACGGCCCGGGCGCCGACGGCAGCCCCCGGGACGGCCTCCGTCACAGCAACGACAGCACCAGCAACGGGGAGGTGGCCTGATGGCCGCGACTCAGACCGAGGTGATCACGACGCCGGAGGCGCAGGTCCTGCGCGCGGCGATCGCGATCGACCAGCACCCGACGCGACCCTCGCCGCTCGCGAACACCCTGACGTTCGCGTGGCGGGCGCTGCTCAAGATCAAGCACGTACCGGAGCAGCTCTTCGACGTCACGCTCACGCCGATCATCTTCACGCTCATGTTCACGTACCTGTTCGGCGGCGCGATCGCCGGTGACCCCGAGACGTACCTGCAGTACCTGCTGCCCGGGATCCTGGTCCAGACCGTCCTGATCATCACGGTCTACACGGGCTTCACGCTCAACACCGACATCACCAAGGGCGTCTTCGACAGATTCCGCTCGTTGCCCATCTGGCGCCCCGCCCCGATCGTCGGGGCGCTCCTGGGCGACACGGTCCGCTACACGATCGCCTCGGCGATCACGGTCGGGCTGGGGCTGGCGATCGGTTTCCGGCCCGACGGCGGTGTGGTCGGCGTCCTGCTGGCCGTGGCCCTGCTGCTGGTGTTCGCGTTCGCGATCAGCTGGATCTTCACGATCCTCGGCCTCGTCATGCGGACGCCCAACGCCGTCATGGGCGTCTCGATGCTCGTCCTCATGCCCTTGACGTTCGCGTCGAACATCTTCGTGAACCCCGACACGATGCCCTCGGGGCTCAAGGCCTGGGCGGAGATCAACCCCGTGAGCCACCTGGCCACCGCGGTGCGGGCCCTGATGGCCGGCACGGCGACGTTCGACCAGATCGGCTGGGTGCTCCTGGCCTCGGTCGTGCTCACGGCGATCTTCGCCCCGATCACGATGCACCTGTACCGGACGCGCAACTGACCCAGGAGCCCCGGCGTGCCGGAGCGGGCGCGACCTCGAGGTCACGCCCGCTCGGACGGGTCCTTCGACGACGGTCAGCGGGCCTGGTCGTCCACCGTCGGTGCCGAGTCGTCCTCGCAGCGCTTGGTCACGACCATCACCGGGCACGCCGAGTGGTGCAGCACCGCCTGACTCGTCGACCCCAGGAGAAGTCCCGTGAAGCCGCCGCGCCCGCGCGAGCCGACCACGATGAGGTCCGACGCCGTCGAGAACTCCGTGAGCAGCTCAGCACCGGTGCCGTCGAGCACGATGCGCTTGATCGTGACGTCGGGGTTCTCGGCCTCGTGCCTGTCCACGATGACGTTGAGTCCCTCGGTGATGTCGTCGAGCACCTGCTGGTGGTCGATCGAGGCCGGCAGCCACGCGAGGAGCCCCGCTCCCGCACCCACGGGGACGCCCGCCACCGCGACGAGCTCGGCCCCCCATGCCCGGGCCTGCTTGATCGCGTGCCGGAGCGCGATGTCTGCCGACGGCGACCCGTCGACGCCCACCACGATCCGCTTGAGCGGATTGACGGCAGGAAGCGTGTCGTCGTCGCCCGGTCCGTTCTTGAGCGGCACCACGACCGTGGGGCACCTCGAGTGGGCGGGGAGCGCCGAGGACACGGTGCCCAGGAGACGCTCCGTGAAGCCTCCGCGTCCCCTCGTGCCGACCACGACCAGGCCGTAGTCCTTCGAGAGCTCGACGAGCACCCCGGCGGCGTCGCCCGTGGCGATCGCGGCGGTCGTCCTCACGCCCGCGGCCTCGGCACGCTGGGTGGCCTCGGCGAGGACGGCCTTGGCCCCCTCCTGGATCGCGGTGTCGTCCAGCGCCGCGTAGCCGCCGTCGAGCGAGGCCGCGGTGAAGGAGGGGAGCGAGTACGAGCACACGACGTGCAGTGGCCAACCGACCTGGCGGGCGTACGCGGCCGCCCAGTCCAGCGCGTGCAGGCTGGGGGTCGATCCGTCGACTCCGACGAGCACGATCTCCGCACGGGTCATGGTTCCGTCTCCTTCCGAGGGCAAACGTCCATCCTGAGACAAACCTATCGAAAGAACTGGCAAAGTCACACCGGCACGCGCACGCCGCGAGGCACGGCTGACGCAAGAAACCCCGCCCTCCCGCACGAAGCGGAAGGACGGGGTTCTCAGCTGGGTGGCGGCAGGTTCTCCGCTCGTCCAGGGTGGTCTCAGGCGACGCGGATGAACGTCGGGTTCGACTGCCAGATCTGACGGATCTGGATCGTCTTGCCGGGGCGCGGCGCGTCGATCTGCATGCCGTCACCGGCGTAGATCGAGATGTGACCGGGGGTCCAGATCAGGTCGCCGGGCTGGGCCTCGGCGCGCGAGACCTTGGTGCCGACACTGCCCTGGCCGCTCGAGGTGCGGGGCAGGCTGATGCCGGCCTGGGCGAAGACGTACTGGGTGAAGCCCGAGCAGTCGAAGCCGTCGGGCGACGTGCCGCCGTAGACGTAGGGGACGCCCACGTAGCGGCTGGCGATCGAGACGATCGACGAGCCGGCTGCCGAGGCGGGGACCTGGACGGCCGCAGCCGTCTCGGTGGTCGCCGTGGTGGCGGCGACGGAGGTGCGCTCGTTGGAGCGCGACGGGGTCTGCGTGGCGCGCGTCTGGACGACGCGCTCGACGACGGGCTCCGGCGCCGGGGTCACGGCGACGGCCGCGCTCTCGATCGCGAAGCCGGCCTCGGCGGCGACCGTGACGGCCGGGGCGGACTCGAGCGCAGCGCGGGCCTGGGCCGTGAGCGCGTTCAGGTCGACCGTGTTGAGCTTGGTCGAGTCCTGCTCGACCGGCGCTGCGTTGGCAGCCGTACCGCCCAGCATCGAGACGATGAGTCCCGACGAGGCAGCGACGACAGCGGTGCGGCGGCCGACGGAGGAAGCCGTCGCCGCCGAAGCAAGGGTGGAAAGCGGGCGCCGTGCTGCACGATGGCGTGCGCCGTTCGTCACTGCGTTCACTGGATACCTCTCCTGGACGCCTGCGAGGTCAGCTGTCGGGTTCGGGTGGGAGAATCACCCGGCCGTCCGGACCGAGGTCCTTCTGGCTTCACCCCAAGGGCACCGTTGCCGGTACCCGAATTTGGGTCCCCCGTCCCTGTCAGCGGGTCGTGGTGTTCCTCTCGCGGTGACAGGGTTAGGCGTTCCGCGCGAGGGCTTCGACGAATGAGTCTTCCGTGAAGCAGAACCGAACGTACACGACCCTGGGGTGAATGTCACGTTCCCATCACGACGCCCCGGAGCCCCCCGGGACGACGGGACGAACCGGCACAAGACCGTTGCCTCGGGCACGGCGGCGCCCTCGCCTCATGCGGCCGGAATCCACGACGCCCCGTGCCCCGGGGAGGGGGTGCGGGGCGGTGGGGGTGTGCTGGGGTGGGTGGTGGTCAGGGTGCGGTGACGAAGAGGTGGCGCGCGACGTCGTCGGGCAGGTCCAGGACGGTCTCGGCGCCCTGCGCGGAAACCGTGTACGACCCGGCCTCGGGGGTGATCGTGACCTCCTGGCGGGGCAGGATGCCCGCGGCCGCCAGGCGCGCGAGCAGGTCCGTGTCGGTCTGCAGGGGCTCGGCGATGCGCTGCACGACCACGCGCAGCGCCCCGGGGGCGCGCCCGGCACGGTCGGCCGCGGCCACGTACGCGGGCAGCGACACGACCCCGTCGAGGTACTCGATCTCCACGATGTCCTCGCCCAGCTCCGACAGGCCCGGGATCGGGTTGCCGTACGGGTCGTGGTGCGGGTGGTCCAGCAGACCGATCAACCGCTTCTCCACGAGCTCGCTCATCACGTGCTCCCACCGGCACGCCTCGACGTGCACGAACTCCCAGTCGAGCTTGATCACGTCCGTCAGCAACCGCTCCGCCAACCGGTGCTTACGCATCACCCGCTGCGCCTTCGCATGACCCTCAGGAGTGAGCTCAAGATGACGGTCCCCGGTCACCACGACCAGACCATCACGCTCCATGCGCGCCACCGTCTGCGAGACCGTCGGACCCGAATGACCCAACCGCTCCGCGATCCGCGCACGCAGAGGGACGATCCCCTCCTCGTCCAGCTCATAGATCGTCTTCAGATACATCTCGGTGGTGTCGATCAGGTCGGTCACGTCGCGCTCCTGTCGCTTGGGGGCTTGGGGGCACCTGCCGCACCGGCGGGCCGCTGACCACTAGTTTAGGTCCGAGCCACCGACATTGTGGACGGCGAGCGGTGTTCGCGCCAGGCCGGACTATCGTTGCCCCGTGCCTGAGCCCACCCAGATCACCGTCCCCCCGCACCTGCTGCCCAGCGACGGCCGCTTCGGCTGCGGCCCGTCCAAGGTTCGCGAGGCGCAGGTCCGCGCGCTCACGAAGGCGGGCACGTCCCTGCTGGGGACCTCCCACCGTCAGGCACCGGTCAAGTCCCTGGTCGGTCGGATCCGGTCGGGCCTCGCCGACCTGTTCGACGCCCCGGAGGGCTACGAGGTCGTCCTGGGCAACGGCGGGTCGTCGGCGTTCTGGGACGTCGCGACGCTGTGCCTGGTGCGCGAGCGCGCCCAGCACGCGGCGTTCGGCGAGTTCGGCGCCAAGTTCGCGACCGCGACCACGCGTGCACCCTTCCTCGAGGCCTCGCAGGTCATCACCGCTCCCCCGGGGTCGGTCGCCGTCCCCGAGGCCGCGGACGGGATCGACGTCTACGCCTGGCCCCACAACGAGACCTCGACGGGGGCCATGGCCCCCGTGCGCCGTGTCGCGGGTTCCCGCGAGCAGGGGGCACTCACCCTGGTCGACGCGACGTCGGGCGCGGGCGCCCTCCCGGTCGACCTCGCGGAGACGGACGTCTACTACTTCGCGCCGCAGAAGGTCTTCGGGTCCGACGGCGGGCTGTGGGTCGCGATCATGTCGCCCGACGCCGTCGCGCGCGCCCAGGAGATCGAGTCCGGTGACCGCTGGGTCCCCGAGTTCCTCTCGCTCGGCGCGGCGATCACGAACTCCCGCCAGGACCAGACCCTCAACACCCCGGCGGTCGCGACGCTCGTGACGTTCGCCGAGCAGGTGGACTGGCTCAACGAGCAGGGCGGCCTCGCGTGGGCGAGCGCCCGGTCCGCGTCGTCGGCCCGGACCCTCTACTCCTGGGCCGACTCCCGCGACTGGGCCACCCCCTTCGTGACGCGCCCCGAGGACCGGTCCACGGTCGTCGGGACGATCGACCTCGACGAGTCGATCGACGCGACACAGGTCATCGCCGCCCTGCGTGCCAACGGGATCCTCGACGTGTTCCCCTACCGCAAGCTCGGGCGCAACCAGCTCCGCATCGGGATGTTCCCCGCGATCGAGCCGGCGGACGTCGAGCTGCTCACCCGAAGCATCGACTTCGTCGTCGACGCCCTGGCCTGACCGTCGACGCACGACGCCCGCCCTGCCGACGAACGGCGGGGCGGGCGTCGTGCGTTCCGGGCCGAGCGACGTCGTCGGGGACGTGACGTCTGCAGGCGAGCGGCGCCGTCGGGCCGGGAGCCGTCATGCCGCCGTCGCGGCGTCCTCCGCGTCGTCCACGCCGAGCCGGCTGCGCGTCTCGCCGCGAGCCCCCACCCGGCGGGCCGCACCGCCCTCGGGATAGGTGACCAGGAGGTGCGGGCGCTGGGTCACGCGATAGCTGACGGTGAACTTCCAGTTCCGCATGGCCCAGATCGCGGCCCCCACGGAGACGAGCAGTGCCGTGATGGAGCCGATCCCGATCGCCCAGCGGGGCCCGTAGGCCTCGGCGATCCAGCCGACGATCGGTGCACCGACGGGCGTCGCACCCAGGAACACGATCATGTACAGGGACATGACGCGTCCGCGCATCACGGGGTCGGTCGTCATCTGGATGGTCGTGTTGGCCGCGGTCATCATGGTCAGCGACATGAACCCGACGGGGATGCAGGCGATCGCGAACGTCGTATAGCTCGGCATGAGCGCCATGACCCCGGTCGCGATCGCGAAGCCGAACGCCGACCCGATCACGAGCCGCACGCGCGGCCGCTCCCGGCGGGCAGCCATCAGGGCTCCCGTGAGCGAACCGATCGCGAGGATCGACCCGAGCATGCCGTACTCCCCCGCGCCCATCCCGAACTCGACGCGCGCCATCATCGCGGACGTGAGCTGGAAGTTGAGCCCGAAGGTCGACACGACGCTCAGGACGACCATGATGACGATGATGTCGGAGCGGCCGCGCACGTACCGGATGCCCTCACGGATCTGCCCCTTCTCGCGCGAGGCGCTGGGCAGCTTGTGCATCTCCCGGGTCCGCATGCGCGACAGCGCGAAGATGGTCGCGCCGAAGCTGATGCCGTTGATGATGAAGACCCAGCCCGTGCCCACCGCGGCGATGAGCAGGCCGGCGACGCCGGGGCCGATCAACCGGGCCGCGTTGAACGACGCGCTGTTGAGGCCCACGGCGTTCGACAGCTTGTCGCTCGGCACCATCTCCGCGACGAACGTCTGGCGCACCGGGCCGTCGAGCGCGGACACGCACCCGAGCGCGAGCGCGAAGCCGTAGACGTGCCACAGCTCGACGTGCCCCGAGAGCACGAGCGCGCCGAGCCCGAGCGCGAGCAAGCCCGAGGCGCCCTGGGTGGCCATGAGCATCTTGCGGCGGGGCAACCGGTCCGCGAGGACGCCCGCCCAGGCGGACAGCGCCAGGACAGGCGCGAACTGGAGCGCCGTGATGACGCCGACGGCGACGCCGGAGTTCGCGGTCAGGACGGTCAGGACGAGCCAGTCCTGCGCGATGCGCTGCATCCAGGTGCCGATGTTCGCGACGAGCGCGGACCCGAACCAGAGGCGGTAGTTGAAGTACTTGAGGGAGGAGAACGTCGCGCTCATCGGGCGGCGATCCGGGTCAACAGGTCACTGGCGCGGGCCAAGGTCTCTCTTTCGTCGGGGGTCAGGTCGGTCAGCTGCTGGGTGAGCCACGCGTCGCGGCGCCGACGGGTCTCCTTGACCTCGAGGACGCCGGCCTCGGTGAGGGCCACCATGACGAGCCGCTTGTCGGTGTCGTGCTCGAGCTTGTGGACGAGGCCCAGCTCGACGAGCGCGTTCACGGTGCGGGTCATGGACGGCGGGCGGATGCGCTCGTGGGTCGCGAGTGCGCCGGGGGTCATCGCGCCGTGCTTGTGGAGCACCGTCAGGACGCCGAACTGGCCCTCGGGCAGGTCGGCACCACCGCGCTGGGAACGCAGGGCGCGCGAGACGCGCGTGAGGGCCACGCGGAGGTCACCGCCGAGGGTCGCGGGCCGACACTGCGCCTTCGTGGGGGACGAGGGCGTGGTCTGTTCCGCGGGAGGCATCTCTTTACCTTAACTCATTACCTTAAGTAATGAAATGGGGAGTGAGCGAGATCACGGCACGTAGGCGACCACCAGGTCGCCCACTCCTCGCACGTCCAGCGCACCGGCGTCGTGCGGGACGAAGACCGACTCGCCCGGCCTCAGGGACACCCGCCCGTCCGCGCCACGGGGCGAACCTCCGTCCGCCTCTGCCCGCCCCAGCTCGAGGAGACCGTCCAGGGCGAGGACGATCCGCGGCCCCTCGGTCGGCAGAGCCACGGCCTCGGCGTCCACCGTGCTCACCGCCCCCATGACCAGCGCGAACTCCGCGATCGACGCCCGGTACTCGCGCAGCCCGCCGTCCACCGCCGGCAGGTCGTGGCTCCTCGACGCAGCGTCGGCCAGCCGCCGGATCCGCGGTCGAGCCGCAGGCCCCGGGGCATAGCTCACGCACGCCAGCAACGACTCGACGTCCACGTGCTTGGTGGTCAGTCCGGCGCGCAGCACGTTGTCCGAGCTCGACATGACCTCGACCGCGCACCCCGACAGGTAGGCGTGCACGTGCCCGGCCGGGACGAACATCGACTCCCCTGGCTCGAGCGTGACCCGGTTGAGCATCATCGACACCAGGGCGCCGGGATCACCGGGGTGCTGTTCCGCGAGCGAGACCACGGTGGCGTCGGCACGGGGCGACGTCGTTCCCGACTCCAGGCGAGCCCCGACGTCGGCGACGGTCGTCGCCAGGTCCGCGGCGACGTCGGGAGAGGTCCGCGCGCGCAGTGCGAGCGTGAACGCCTCGCGCAGACCGGCCGCGGCGGGCTGGGCCTCGAGCGCCGCTCTCATGCTGGTCACCAGGTCCCCGCGCAGCCCGTCCAGCAGCTCCAGGATCCGCTCCGGTCGCCGGAAGCCGGAGAGGCCCTCGAACCGCGAGACCGCGACGACCATCTCGGGCTTGTGCTGGTCGTCGTGGAAGCTGCGCTCCGGCGACTCCCGCGGGACGCCCTGCCGGTTCTCCCGGTTGAACCCTGCGCGCGCACGGTGCGGCTGCGGGTGCACCTGCAGCGACAGCGCGCGGTCCGCGGCGAGCACCTTGAGCAGGTAGGGCAGCCGCGGGCCGTAGTCGTCGAGCACACGTCGGCCGAGCATCGCGAGCGGGTCCGCGTGAATCAGGTCCGCCAGAGACGCCGAGGGCCCGCCGTCGGCCGATGCCGACGACGGGCCCTTCGGGTGCGCCCCCATCCACAGCTCGGCGAGGGGCTCCCCGTCCTGCGCCAGCCCGAGGAGCGCGTGCAGCGCGCTCCTCGATCCCCAGTCGTAGGACTGGAGCGTCGGCGTCAGGCGCAGGATCGGGGTGCTCATCGCCTGTGAGCGTACGTCAGACGCCCAGGGCGTCGCTGATCGGGTCGAGGGTGAAGTAGATGATGAACGCGACGGCCGAGACCCACATGAGCGGGTGGATCGCCTTGACCTTGCCGAGCGCCAGCTTGATGACCACGAAGGCCAGGAAGCCCGCGCCGATGCCGGCCGTGATCGAGTACGTGAACGGCATGAGGGCGATCGTGAGGAACGCGGGGATCGCGACCTCGACGTTGGTCCACTTGATGCCCGTGATCTGCGTCATCATGAGGAAGCCGACCAGGACCAGGGCGGGCGCGGCGGCCTCGCTCGGGACCAGGGCGACGAGGGGAGACAGGAACGTCGCCAGCAGGAACGCGATGCCCGTCACGACCGCCGCGAGACCAGTGCGCGCCCCTTCGCCCACGCCGGTCGTGGACTCGACGTAGCTCGTGTTGGAGGAGACGCTCGCGGCGCCACCGGCGGCCGCGGCGACCGAGTCGACGATGAGGATCGCGCGCGACTTCGGCGGGTTGCCCGTCTCGTCGAGCAGCTTGCCCTCGGCGCCGACCGCGACCATGGTGCCCATGGTGTCGAAGAAGTCCGCGAGCAGCAGCGAGAAGACGAGCAGGACGACCGTGACGATGCCGACCTTCTCGATCGACCCCAGGAGGGAGAACTGACCGAGCAGGCCGAAGTCCGGTACCGCGACCGGGCTGCCGTCGAGCTCGGGCGCGTTCAGGCTCCAGCCGTTCGTCGCACCGCTGCCCTTGGTGGCGACCCCGGCGATCGCCTGGATCACCACCGCGACGACGGTCGCGGCGAGGATCGAGATGAGGATCGCTCCACGGACCTTGCGGACCCACAGGACGATCATGAGGACCAGGCCCACCACGAAGACGAGGATGGGCCAGCCCGCGAGCGAGCCGGTCGCGCCGAGCTGGAGCGGCGTGCCACCGCCCGCGGCGACGAACCCGGCGTTGACCAGACCGACGAGCGCGATGAACAGGCCGATGCCGACGCTGATCGCCGTCTTGAGCTCGACCGGGACCGCGCGGAAGACCGCCTCCCGGAAGCCCGTGAGGACGAGCACGAGGATGATGAGGCCCTCGATCACGACGATGCCCATCGCGTCGGCCCACGTGACCTCGGGGATCGAGGCGATCGTGAAGGCCACGACCGCGTTCAGGCCCAGACCGGCCGCGAGAGCCATCGGGTAGTTCGCGAAGACGCCCATCGCGATCGTCATGATGCCCGCGACGAGCGCCGTGGTCGCGGCGATCATCGGGAAGTTCGCGCCGTCCGTGCCGCCGCCCAAGAACTGCCCCGTGCCGTCAGGAGCCGTCCCCAGGATGATCGGGTTGAGGATGATGATGTAGGACATCGCGAAGAACGTGACGAGACCGCCACGGATCTCGGCGCCGATGGTCGAGCCGCGCTCGGTGATCTTGAAGAAGCGGTCGATGCCGCTGGAACGCGGGGGGGCTTCGCGCTCGTCAGTCGTGGTGGTCATGGGGAGAATGGTGCCAGATCCCGTGTTGCGCTTCAGAATCGTCCACGTTACGTGCTAGGAGGACGTGTCCCCCGTCACGCCCGTCCGGCCGACGACGCTCAGTACGCCCCGTGCCCGGAGACCACGGCCCTGGCCGTGCGCGCCAGGATCAGGATGTCGCCGAACAGCGTCCAGTTCTCGACGTAGTAGACGTCGAGCCGCACGCTCTCCTCCCACGACAGGTCGGACCGTCCCCCGACCTGCCACAGGCCCGTCAGGCCGGGCTTGACCAGCAGGCGCCTGCGCACCTTCTTCTCGTACGTGCTGACCTCGCGCGGCAGCGGCGGACGAGGCCCCACGAGGCTCATGTCGCCTCGCAGGACGTTGAAGATCTGCGGCAGCTCGTCGAGCGAGTAGCGACGGATGAAGCGGCCCACGGTCGTGACGCGCGGGTCGTTGCGGATCTTGAAGAGCGGCCCGGACCCCTCGTTGTCCGCGGCGAGCGCGGTGAGGTCGATGTCGGACCCGACGCGCATGGACCGGAACTTGAGCATCGAGAAGGTCTCGCCGTTGCGTCCCACGCGCTGCTGGGAGTAGAAGACCGGTCCACGGCTCGTGAGCCGCACCGCGAGGCCGACCGCGATCAGGACGGGCAGCAGGAGGAACGTCAGGATCGCCGCGCCGAACCAGTCGGAGATCGACTTGACGACGAACTTGGGACCGCTGAACCGGGGCGCGTCGACGTGCAGGAGCGACACCGACTCGGCCGGGGTGATCGTGATGCGCGGACCGGCGACGTCGACCAGCTCGGTCGTCAGCATGAGGTCGACGCCGAAGGGCTCGAGCTCCCAGCTGAGGTGGCGCACCACATCGGCCGTCACGGCGTCCGACCCGCTCACCGCGACGCAGCCTGCGCCGACGCGTGCTGCGATCTCGCCCGCCGAACGGAGGTCTCCGAGGACGGGCACGCCCAGGATGGCGTCCCCCTCGCCGGCCCGCCCGCTCGGGGTGCACACGGCGACGACCCGGTAGCCGGAGCTGTCCCGGTCGTTCAGGTCGCGGATCAGGCGCTCGGCCTGGTCGCGGTGCCCGATCGCGAGGACGGCGGTCCGGTGAGAACCGGCGGCCCGCTTGCGGTGCAGCCACTGCCGCCAGAAGTAGCGTCCCAGGAGCAGCCCGGCGAGGCCGAGAGGGAAGGCGAAGATCAGGTAGCCGCGGGCCTCCTGGAAGCGCAGCAGGAAGGCGAGGATCGCCAGGATCCCGAAGAGCCGCCAGGACGCGTCGAAGACCCGCTGGTACTCGGTGGGCCCGCTGCCCACGACCCGCACGTCCCGCGTCTTGGCGAACGCCAGGGAACCCGCCCAGGCGAGCCCGATCAGGATGCTGAGCGCGAGGTACGGGAGGAACAGGTTCTCCCGGACGGGCTGGCTGATGAACTGGTCCCATCGCAGGAAGTACGCGGCCGTGACACCGATGGTGATGGCCAGCGTGTCCGTGGCGACGAGGCGGACCTTGTACGACCGCTCCCACGTGACCGACGCGAACGCTGCACGGACCGCCCGGAGTGGACCGGGCGGCGCTGCTGTCAGGATGTGGCGGAGTCCACGACGCGAATCGTGAATGACGCTTCCGGCCATGGGCCCGGCTACCTCTCGATCAATCCGTCAGCCGCTTCTGGACCGCCGGAACGCCTCATCGTAAGAGTCGGCACACAAAGAAATGAACGAACGACCAACCTTTTCACCCGGGTGAGAAGACCCCGCCTCTCGGCGAGTCCGAGCCCTGGATCCTGCGGATCTTGAGCCCCTACCTGGAGACTGGTGTGGTCAGACAATAGAGATGGACACATGTCCAGAACGAGAAATGCACCGCATTCCTCGGAGCGACGAGCAAGTACCGTCCCCAACTTCTTGCACACCTGTCCAACGAAGCAGGGGAGGCGAAGTTCGGATCGTAGCGGCTGGCGATACGGCCTCGGAACCCTGTCCGCTGCACGTCTCACCCAGGAGAGACAGCTCCTCGGCCGTCCTGTGACAGCGGTCACGGGTGAAAAGGGGCAAGTCTTCCTAGCGGGTCGCGGTCCCGGTCGGGGTCGCCGAGGCCGGTTGCGCCTGGTTCACCCCGATAAGCGAGGTTCGCGCGATGCCCTCGTTGCCGCACCTAGGCCTGATAACACGGGAGCCCCTCGGGTGAGGGCCCGGACACGCCGGGCAGCGCCACCAGTTTTTTTCACCCGACGGAACCTTCACGAGACGTAGACTGCGAGCGTGCCCTCGATGCTCTCCCTGCTGATCCACCCGGAGCGGCGCCGCCCCAACCCGCCGGCGCTGCGCGTCGACCTGCGGCCGGTGATCCTGGTCGGGATGAGCCTGTGGGCCGTCGCCCTCGTGGTCTCGGTCGTCCTGCTGCTCCTCGACAGGGCGACGTTCGAGCTTCCCGCGAGCTGCGCGGCCGGGATCGTGCTCGGCATCATCGGGCTCGGTTGGGAACGCCGCAACCGGAGCGAGTACCGGACGCACCCCGACGAGTCGGGCGACGACGCCCAGGGGACCCCCGCCTAGCTCTCGATCCCCGCCCGACGGCGCGTGGTCCGGTTCGCGTGCACCGACCACCGCGGGACCCACCGCGCGAGCGCGACCGCACCGAGCAGGCCGACCGTGCCGGACGCGACGATCCCGCCCGCGAGGCTTCCCAGCGCGGCACCGGCCGAGACCACCAGCGGACCGAGCGCGGTCCCGGAGTCCTGGAAGAGCCGCCAGATCCCGAGGAACTGCGCGCGGACGTCCGGGGGCGCGACGTCGGCGCCGAGAGTCATGAGGATGCCCGACCCGATCCCGTTGCCGAAGCCCATGACCATCGCCACCACGGCCACCCCGGCGACGGTGCTCGTGAGCGGCAGCACGACGATCGCCCCGCCCAGCACGACCATGCACGGGATCGCGACCCACAGCCTGCCCCACCGGTCCATGACCTTGCCCGCGGGGTAGAACAGCAGCATGTCGACGGCTCCCGAGAGCCCGAAGATCACGCTCGTCGTGGCGGGGCTGAAGCCCAGGTGCTCGGACCACAGCGGCAGCACCACCTGCCGGGCGGCCCGCGTGGCCCCGACCATCACGACCGCGATCCCGAGCGTCGCGAACACCCGCCAGTTCGCGGCCAGCACCGTACGGAAGCTGACGGGCACCACGGACCGCCGGTGGGCCGTCGAACCCGCCGCGACGTCAGGCACGAGGGCCGTCACCAGCCCGGCGACGACGCTCGTGCAGACGGCCAGCCAGTACACCGCGGGCAGGTCCCAGAGCCACAGGACCGCGGCCGCGGCGAACGGCCCCACGAAGGCACCGATCCGGTGCGTGCCCGCGAGCGTCGACAGCGCCCTGGCCCGTTTGAGGACGGGCGTGACCTCGGTCAGATAGGCCTGCCGGGCGAGCATGAACACGGCGTTGGTCATACCGACGCAGAAGACCCCGGCGCCCAGCACCCACAGGTTGGGGGCGAGCGCGCACGCCACGAGGCCGACGATCGAGGCGGCCGCGGCCGTCATCATGGCCCGCCTGTCACCGAACCGCGCAGCGAACGCCCCGGCCGGGACGTCCCCGGCGATCTGCCCGAGCCCCAGCAGCGCGACGACGAACCCCGCCAGCGCGATCCCGGCCCCCATCGAGATCGCGCTCAGCGCGACCACGGGCACGATCGCGCTCACCCCGGCCTCGAACACGAAGGTCGGGACGTAGACGCCGCCCACGAGGCGACGGTCGAAGATGCCGGGCGGTCCGGGCGCGGGTCCCGCCGCCCGGCTCACGCCTCGTCCCACGCCGTCTCGGCGAGCAGGTCGTCGGCGGAGGCCGGGTCGAGCAACGCGGACTCCAGCAGGTGCCGCGCCGCGGGCCGGCCGGCCGCCGCGGCCAGCCCGCGGGCCAGGCCGGCGGTCGTCGAGGCGTGGACCTCGGGTCCTGCGCCGCCCGAGCTCACCCACCAGTCGACCTCGACCCCGTCCACCGACAGCGCCTCGTGCTCGAACCAGCTGCCGGGCACGCCCGGGACGAGCCGCGCGACCCGGGCGTCGAGCACCTGGGGCGAGCCGGCGTCGTCGGGCAGGGGGACCTCCGGCGCACCCGGGGGCGGCAGCAACGGCAGGTCGAGGAGGTCCGCCAGGACGGCTCCCCCGTCCGCGACCGACGCGACCGGGAGCACGGTCCGTACCTGCGCCCACATCGCGCTCGTCGCCACGGCCAGGTCCTCGGCCGGGACGCACGTCGTGGTCGACCCGCGCAGGCCCGGCAGGCGGTCGGGCAGCTCGTCGAGCGCGTGACCGTTCGCCGTGCGCGCGAGCGCGCCCAACCCGCGCCAGACCGCGAGCGCGGCGGGCAGGTCGAGGGGCGTGCCGACGTCGGGCAGCGCGGCCAGGTAGTCCGGCCAGTCCGCCGGGGCGAGGTCTCCCAGGTCCGCGACCCCGCCCAGCGCGCGCACGACCTCCGCGTCCAGGCCGTGGGCCTCGTCGGGCGGGTCGGGCAGGAAGGGCGCGCCGCCCGGCACGGCCGCGAAGGGCGCGCCCAGGTGCCGGCGCAGCCACCAGGCGGTGTACGACGGCGCGTCCCCCGCCCGGGCGCCGCCCTGGCTCCGGACCGGGGCGAGCAGGGCCGCGCGGGCGTCGGGGTCGCCGGCGAGCCGTGCGAGGAACACGGGCCACGCGTCGCCGGCGACGGCGTCCAGGTCCGCGACCGCGTCGAGGTCGCCCACGAACGCGCCTCCCCCGACGTGGCCGCCCAGGAAGGCGAGGTAGTCGGCCCACCCGTCGAGCCACGACTGCGGGTCGTCCGGGTCGTCGGGCAGGTCCGCGTCGGCGTCCCACGGCGTCAGGACGTCGCGGACCCGGTGGACCGTCACGTCCGCGGGGACCCCGACCGCACGCAGGACGTCCTCGCCCCAGCGCTCGGCCACGCCGTCCGCGAGCGGCACGAGACCGTCCAGGACCCCGTCCGCCCACGACCCCGGCACGACGCACTCACGTGCCGCCGACAGGTCGCCCTCGGCCGTGGGCAGCGGGAGCTCGCCCCACCAGAAGGGCACGTCCTCGGGCTGCGCGCCCTCGGCGAGCGCGGAGCGCACGAGGGCCAGCACCTGCCCGACGGCGGCGGGCACCGGGTCCGTCACGCCCCCGTCCGAGTCGGTGGTGCCGGGCGCGGAGGCCCCTGGGTGCGCCCCGTCGTCGAACGGCTCGCCGTCGTCCCGGCCGGGGTCCGTCCCGTCGAGCAGGTCGTCGTCCGCGGCCAGGTCCGCGAGGTGCAGCACGTGCTCCCTCACCGCAGGCTCGGTCAGCAGCCCCCGGAACGAGGACGGCGTCGCGCCCAGACGCTCCAGGAGCGGGTGCACGGCGTCCGGGTGCACCAGGCGCAGGCCCAGCGAGCGCGCGAGGGTGAGGAAGCCGGAACCTGCCGTCGCCTCCTCGGCTGCGGGTTCGGCACCCAGGAGCAGGACCCCGCGGGCTCCCCGCGCGGTCCGCCCGTCGGCGAGCGGGACCGTCACCGCACCGAGCGCGTCGCGCACCCCCGGCTGCCCCACGTGCGGGGCGAGGGTCGCGTAGACCTCGCGCCACGCCGCAGGACCCATCCCCGCGGGCAGCTCGTCGAGCAGGTCCGCGAGCTCGCGGGACCGCACCCCGAGCGACCGTGCGACCGCGTGCAGCGACGACGGCACGTCGACCAGGTCCGGTACCGCCCGACCGAGCACCGCCACCACGGCCGGGTCACGACCGACCTCGCCCGCGAGGACCTGGGCGTCGCGGGGCGCGACCAGGTGCCGTCCGCCGGGGCGCACGGGTTCCTCGTCGAGTCCTGGACCGTCGAGGTCGACGGGGCCGGCGGGCCCGCCGGGTGCGTCCTGCGCGTCGTGATCGCCGGTGGGGACGGCCACCGGAGGCGGTGGCGACAGCAGCGGCGTGCCGCGCAACGCGGCGAGCGCCGCGTCCCGGACCTGCGCGTCGAGCGCCCCGGACGGCAACCCGGTGGGCACGAGAGCGAGGACCGAGGCCCCCCGCTCAGCGGCGACCAGACCGAGGAGCCGGGCGAAGGCCTCCCCCGCAGACGCGGCGAGCGCGTCCGTCACAGGCCCGGGCAGGACGTGCCGACGGCTCGGGTCCAAGGGGAACGACGCGACGAGCAGCGCCGGGAAGGTCGTCGGCTCGTCGGTCGGCGTGGGAGCGTGCACCACGCCCGCGACGGCCTCGCTCGGTGCGGCAGCCGACCGCGGCAGCGCCCACAGCAGGCTCCAGCCCCCGTGGCGCTGCTCGACCGGGAGCGAGTCCAGGACGAGCGCGTCGAGAACCCCGCGCTCGCGCACGACCGTCCAGCGGGCGGCCACGTCGTGCAGGCGACGCGACCGCCGGTTCCCGGCGTCGTCCTCGATCTCGACCCCGACCTCCGCCAGGGCGGGCAGCGCCAGGAGCAGCGCGTCGTCCACCTCGTCGAGCTGGGCACGGACGGCCTCGACCGCGACCCGGTCCCGCAGGCGCAGGGCCACGACCGTGGCCGGCGTCGCGAGACCCGTGGCGATGTCGCCGGGCAGGGCGTCCGCCGCGAACGGGAGCCGCAGCACGGGCAGGGCGTCGCCCCGCTCGCGGACCGCGGCCTCGAGCCGGTCGGCCGCCGCCGCTCCCCCGTCCTCCCGCGCACCTGCGACCGCGTCGGACAGTGCTGCGACCGTCCGGTCCAGGGAGAACGTCACTCCCCCGAGCGTCGAGCGCACCGAGATCTCGTCCGCGACCGAGCGCACGGCCGCGAAGCCCACCCCGAACCTGCCCACCCGCCCGGGTGGGCCGTCTATGGACCCAGGCTCCGCCGTCGGGCCGGACGGGCGCGCGACCTTGGCCGACGCGCGCATCGACGCCAGCGACGCGACGCCCCCCGCGTCCAGCGGTGCGCCCGAGTTCTCCGCCGTCAGCCACCACGCGCCGCCCACGTCCCGGGCAAGACGCAGCACCAGGTGGCCCGAGGAGCCTGCGTGCGCCGCGGCGTCGGCCGCGTTCTGCGCGAGCTCCACCACCACCCGGTCGCGGTAGTAGCCGCGGGCGTGGTCCTCCTCGGTGTTCGCGTCCTCCCGGAAGCGCGTCGGGGACGCGAGCCACGCCTCCGTGACGGCCCGGCGAAGAGCCGAGGTCCCGAAGGCGTCCGTCGTCACCGTGCCGGCTCGTCCGGGTCCGCGTCCGGCGAGGCGTCCGGTCCGGTCTCCGAGGCGTCCGTCGCGGACGACGACCTCCCGGGCTCCGGGAGGGCGATCCGCGACAGCGCCAGCTCGATGCTCGCCGCAGCCTCCGCGGACCGCTCGGTCGCCGGGCTCGCGGGAGCCACGGCCGTGGCGGCCGTGGCGCTCGCCGCATCACGGGCGGCGTCCAGGAGCTGGACGATCTCGACGTCCATCTCGTCGATCAACGGGTCGGCGGCCGGCCAGTCCGTCGGGTGCGGCTCGACGTCCGTCTCGGAGTGCGCACCGCACCCGTGGTCGAGGCTCACGACCTTGCCGTCGTCGGGCGACCACGCGTTCGCGCACACGCCGAAGACCTGCCCGAGCGCCCCCTGCAGGGGCACCAGGAACCCGCACGACCCGCACTCCGCGCCCGAGGCGACCGCGCCCGGCGCCGTAGGACCGCGCGTACCGCGGTACCAGCGCTCGGCCGCCTCGTCGCGGCCCTCGGGGGACAGCACCCGGACCCGGGCGAGCGCGAGCTCCTCGATCGCGACGGCGTCCTGCTCCTCGTCGCCCGTGGGCACGTAGCCCGGCTCGAGGCGCGGGTCGTCCGCCTGGAACGGCAGGACGTCGCCCACACCGATGTCGCCCGGCTGCAGACGCTCCGACCACGGCAACCACTCGGGCGCCAGGATGGAGCCCTCGCCCGGCAGGAGCTCGACCTCGCACACCGTCGCGGTGCGACCGCGCGGGACGCGGGCCACCGTCACGGTCCAGCGCCACCCCCGGTAGCCGAGCATGGTGCACGCGAACTGGTGCGAGATCAGGCGGTCCTCCTCGACGACCGTCCCGAGGTGCTCACCCACGTCCCCCACGTGCTCGGCGACCTGTTCCGCCGCAGCACGCGCGAGGTCCACCGCGCCCGTGAGCACGGCGTCCTTGGCGGCGCGCGCGCTCACACGACGGGTCGATCCTTCAGCGGCGGCTACGGCAGCCATGTCATGCCTCCAGGTCGTCGGCGACGGCGCGCAGCACCTTGGCGAGCTGGGCTCCCTGCGCGGCATCCGGGTACCGGCCACGGCGCAACGAGCCCCCGACCTTGTCCATGACCTTGATGAGGTCCTCGATCACGACCCCCAGGTCCTCGGCCGGGCGACGCTGGGCCTTGGCCACGGAGGGCGCCGGGTCGAGCAGCTTGATCGCGAGCGCCTGCGGGCCGCGCCGCCCGTCGGCCACGCCGAACTCCACCCTGGCACCGGGCTTGGGCGCCGCGCCGTCAGGCAGGGCGGAAGCGTGCAGGAAGACCTCGTCGCCCTCATCGCTCGCGATGAAGCCGAACCCTCGTTCGGTGTCGAACCACTTGACCTTGCCGGTGGGCACGTGAACCTCGTTTGTGCTCGTGGGAATCAGAACTCCCAGGTTACCGGGACAGAGCCCTCACAGTCGCATCCGCCGGGCCGCACCCCGCCGAGCACGTCCGGGTGAGTTCCCGCGGCGGGGAGTTCTCCCCATGGTCCGGGTGAGTTCCCGCGGCGGGGAGTTCTCCCCATGGATGGGGGCTGCGAGCCGTCGGCGGCCTCCACTAGCCTTCGGCTCGACCGCCGACGCACCGCGCCGGTCGAGCCGACGCCGACCCAGAGGGTTCCCCATGACCACGCCGCCCACCTTCCCTCCTGCCGATCCCTCGGGGGCGTGGCGACCACCCGCCGGTGACACGCCTCCCGCCCCGGTCACGGTCGTGACCGTCCGGCCCTCCCGGCTGCGCACCGGCCTGGTGCTCGGCGGCGCGGCGACCGCGGCCCTCGTCCTGGTCGGCGGGGGTGTCTTCGCCTACAGCGCGCTCGACGGCGGCGGAGCGCAGCCCGAGGCCGCCCTCCCGGACACCGCGTTCGCCTACGTGCGCGTGGACCTCGACCCGTCGGCCACGCAGAAGGTCAACCTGCTGCGCCTCGCGAACAGGTTCCCCGATCTCGCCACGGACCTCGACGTGGACCTCGGCGAGGACGCCGACCTGCGCCGGCTCGTCGTCGACGCGATCTCGAAGAGCGGCACGTGCGAGATCGACTACGCCGCCGACGTCGAACCGTGGATCGGCCAGCGCGCGGCCCTCGCCGCGCTGCCGCCCGTCGAGGGCGCAGCGACCGGGGACGCAGGAGCCGCACCCGAACCCGAACCGGTGCTCGTCCTCCAGGTGACCGACGAGGCCGCCGCCCGGACCGCCATCGAGTCGGGCCTGGGCTGCGGCGACGGCGCGAAGGCCGCACAGGTCGCGTTCACGGGCGGGTACGCCCTGATCACCTCCGAGCGGGTCGCGGCCGCCGACGTGGCGGCAGCCGCGAAGAAGGCACCGCTGGCCGACGCCCTGCGGTTCACCGCGGACATGAAGGCCCTGGGCGACCCAGGGCTCGTCTCCTACTGGGCGGACGTCGAGGGCGCGATCACCGCGCTCGAAGGACAGGAGGGGGCCGAGGAGCTGGGCGCAGCCGTCGGCGACGGTCTGCGCACCGTCTCCGGAGCGGCACGGGCAGGCACCGACCACCTGGAGATCGCGATCGCCGTCGGCGCCGACGAGAAGGTCCTCGCACCCTTGAAGGGCTCGGGGACGTCGCTCCTCACCGGCCTGCCGGACAGCACCCTGTTCGCGTCGTCCGCGACGATCGACCCCGCGTCGGTCGACCAGCTCTGGGAGCAGCTGAGCACCCTCGCCGACACGTTCGGGTCGAGCGGCCTGGGGAGCCTGGGCTCCGGAGAGGACCTGCTCGGCGACGACTGGACCCTGTCCTCGCACGAGGTCCGCACGGCAGGGACGCTGCCCACCGCCACGGAGGCCGAGTGCGCGGCGCTGCTCGCGCTGCCGGAGAACGCGTTGGACGCGTCGAGCTGGGGCTTGACGCCCGAGGAGCTCGCCGAGGTCACCCAGAGCTACGACGAGTCGTTCATGGCGGGCTGCACGGGGGACTACTCGTCGCTCGACCAGGGCCTCGACACCGCCCCGGGCACCGAGGAGGCTGACCTCTTCGGGGACGACCCGCAGGCGGGCACGACGACCGACGACCTCCTGTCGAGCGACCTCGGCTTCCAGGAGACGGTGGACGAGCTCGAGAAGACCTACGACCTGCGGCTGCCCGAGGACCTCAAGACCCTCCTGGGCGAGCAGGTCGTCGTCGCGCTCGACTCCGCCGGTCTCGACGACGTCTCGGCCGTGACCGGCCTGGCCGACCTCGACCTCGGCGCTCGCACGATCGGGGACAAGGCCGCGCTCGAGGACCTGCTCGGCCGGATCGACGCGATCCTCGTGGACGCCGGTGCGGAGAGGCTCACGAGCGCGACCACGAAGGACGGGCTCGTCGTCGCCTCGAACGAGGCGTACGCCGCGCGCCTCGCCCAGGACGGGACGCTCGGCACCGTGGGCGCCTTCCGGACCGTCGTGCCCGACGCGAAGGGCGCGGCGAACGCGGCGTACCTCGACATCGACGCGCTCGAGTCGGCCGCCCGCGCGAACATCGACGCGACGGGCGGCGACGACTCGTGGATCGCGTACGTCGAGCCCTTGCGCGCCCTCGGGCTCTCCAGCCGTGTCGACGGCGGGCACAGCCTCACGAGCCTGCGCGTCAGCTTCGACTGAGACCCGCCCGTCCGGGTAGCCGGCGGCCGGTCGCGATCACTCGGGGCGACCGGTCGCCGACCTTCCCGGCGCGGAGCGAGCACCGCCCCCGCGTCGCAGGATCTGCTCGCCCGCGGCGACGTAGCCGTCGAACAGGTCGATGACGTCCGCGAGCCGCTGCTGGGCGACCGGCAGCCCGTCGACGAGCGTCCGGCCCGCCTCGAGGGCGTCGACGAACGTCCGCACCCGGCGGTGCGACGCCTCGAGCAGGGTGTCGAGGCCCTGCGTCGCCTCCACGAGAAGGCGACGGCTGCCCGGCTGAGGGAGGGTGCGGGCCAGCCCCCAGGCCGCGAGCTCGCGCGTCGACGTGCTGACCTGCCCCTTGCTGAGCCCCACGACCTCGCCGAGGTGGTCGAGCGAGACGGGTCGGTCCTCCAGGAGGAGCGCGCCGTAGACGCGCCCGGTCGCGCGCGACAGGTTCCACGACGCCAGCAGGTCCCCCACCGCGTGCAGGAACGCGTGCTGGTCGGACGTCGTCATCGCGCCTCCCCGAGGAGGTCGAGGAAGCGCACGAGCTCCTCGGTCACGGCCTCGGGGGCGTCCTGGCTCACGAGGTGACCCGCCTGCGGCACGACGACGTCGCTCACGTTCTCGTGCCGGGCCCACGCGGGCATCGCCGTCCTGATGTTCCCGGTGCGGTCCTCCTCGCCGCGGACCAGGGCCAACGGCACGGGGGTCCGGTACGACGGGTCGGGAGCGACGAACGCCGTCGTCGCCCGCCAGATCTGCAGGAACTGCGCCTTCGACACCTGGCCGAACGCGCGTTCCGCGTCCCGGCGGGCGGCCTCGGTCGTCGCCGACGCGGTGGCCATGAGCCGCGGGAGCCGCCGCGCGGGGACGAGGGACAGGCCGGGCGCGGCGAGCCTCAGGAGCTGACGCTCCCACCGGCTCAGCGGCCCCGTGTTCCAGGTCGCTCCCAGCACGACCAGCCCGGCGTACCTCTCGGGGGTGCGCCGGACGAGCTCCTGGGCCAGGTTCCCTCCGAGCGAGTGCCCGACCAGCACCGGCCTGTCCAGCCCGAGCGCCGCGACGAGGGCCTCGACGTCGGCGACGAGCAGGGGGGCCGTGAGCGGGGTGCTGGTCGGACGGGAGGCACCGTGCCCGCGCAGGTCCGGCAGGACGACTCGGCAGCCGTGGGCGGCGAGCGCCGTCGCCTGGTCGGCGAACGTCTGGTGGTCCGCGCCCGCGCCGTGGAAGAGCACGACGGCGGGACCGGGCCCGCCGGAGTCGTGGAACGCCAGGGTGGCCCCGTCGAGCCGCAGACGTCCCTCTAGATTCAGCATATTCCGAATATAGATCATGCTCCCGTCCGCGCGAAGGGTGCCCGAGACGGGAGAACCCCCGACCCGCGTAACATCGGACGGATGGCCTCAACGCCTCCGGCTCCGCGCCGGACCTTCCCCGAGGCTCTTCGCTCCCGCAGCGACGAGCACCTCGTCGCGCTGCTGCTGCAGCGCCCTGACCTGGCCACTCCTTCGCCGTCGACGCTGCGCTCGCTCGCAGCACGTGCCACCAGCCGTACCAGCCTGGACCGGGCGATCGCCCGGCTCGACGCCCTCGAGCTCCAGGTCCTCGAGTCCGTCCTCGTCCTCGGGGACCAGCACGCTCCGCGGACGCCGACGTCCCGGCCCGCCCCCTCCCGCCCCGCCACCCGTCCCGCGGGCGAGGACACGGCCGTGACGGTCGACCGCGTCCTCGCGGCGCTCGGTGCGAGCGACGGGGACGCACCGGTCGTCCGGGCCGCGGTCGCGCACCTCGAGGAGGCCGCGCTGCTGTGGGACCGTGACCCGTCGCCGCGCACCGACCTCGCGGTCGCGCCGGGCCTGTCCGAGGTGCTCGGCCCCTACCCCGCGGGCCTCGGCCCCGCCGACCCGTCGTCGCCGCTCGCCGCTCCACCCACCGGCGCCCCGGCGTTCGGCCCGCCCGGGACGACGCCCCTCGGCGACCTCCTCGCGGACGCGCCGCCCGGAGCCCGCAACATCCTCGACGCCCTCACGTGGGGGCCGCCCGTGGGCGTCGCGCCGCGCGCCGACCCGGCGGGCCGTGAGGCGACGACCTGGCTCCTGCGTCGGCGCCTCCTGCTCGCCTCGGACGAGCGGCACGTCGTCCTGCCCCGCGAGGTCGGCCTCGCCCTGCGCGGGGGCCGCACGCACGCCCGGCCCCTCGCGCACCCGCCCGAGCCCGAGGCCCCGCACTTCGCCGAGGACACCATCGCCGCAGAGGCCGCGCGCGCGGCGCAGGACGCGGTCCGGCTCGTCGCCCACCTCCTCGCGCTGTGGCAGGCCTCGCCGCCGAGCGTCCTGCGCGCGGGCGGGCTCGGGGTGCGCGACCTGCGCCGTCTCGCGACGACGCTCGAGGTCGAGGAGCCGACGGCCGCGTTCGTCGCCGAGCTCGCGCTCGCCGCGGGACTCGTGGTCGACGACGGCGAGGACCCTCCCACGTTCACCGTCACGGTCGCGGGCGAGGACTGGCTCGACCTCCCCCTCGCGCCACGCTGGGCGCTGCTCGCCGCAGCCTGGGCAGGCTCTGGCCGCACGCCGTGGACCGTCGGCAGCCGCGACGAGCGCGGCACGCTGCGCGCGGCGCTCGAACCCGACCTCAGCCGCCCGTGGGTCCCGCGCCTGCGCTTCGACCTGCTGTCCGCGCTCGCCGACCGTCCCGGGACGGCGCTGACCTCGGCCGACCTCCTGGCCGTCCTGCGCTGGGGTTCGCCCCGGTCCGTCCCACCGGTCCAGGCCATCGAGGGGCTGCTCCACGAGGCCCACCTCCTGGGGGTCACGGGGGTCGGGGCGCTCGCCCCCACGGGCCGTGCGCTCCTGCTGCCCGACGGCGCCACGCCCGCCGTGCAACCCGGCGCACCCGCGGCGGCGAGCAGGTCGGGAGCGCCCGCGCTCACGTCCGCGGAGACGACGCTCGCGACCGCCCTCGAGTCGGTCCTGCCGCCCGAGGTCGACGAGCTCCTGCTCCAGGGCGACCTCACGGGCATCGTCCCGGGGCGTCCCAGCACGGCTCTCGAACGGCTCCTGGAGGACGCCGCCGAGGTCGAGTCGCGCGGGGCCGCGATCACGGTCCGCTTCACGCCCGAGTCCCTGACCCGGGCGTTCGACGCGGGCCGCACGGCGGACGACCTGCTGGCCGACCTCGCAGGCCACTCCCGGACGACGCTCCCCCAACCTCTCGACTACCTGGTCCGCGACACGGCCCGGCGCCACGGGCGGCTGCGGGTCGGGAGCGCGTCGAGCTACGTGCGTGCCGAGGACGCCGCGCTCCTGACCGGCCTCGTCGAGGACCCGTCGCTGCGACACCTCTCGCTGTTCCGCATCGCGCCCACCGTCCTGGTCTCGCTCGTCCCCGCGGCGACGCTCCAGGCCGCGCTGCGCGACCGCGGCCTCGCCTCGACCGTCGAAGGACCTGACGGGCGGGTCGTGCGCACCGAGCGGCTCCGGACCACAGCCCGTTCCCGCGTGGGCGGGCGACGCCCGCTGGACACTGCCACCCGGGGGCGCTCCGCCGTCGGGCCGGCGGTGCACCAGGAAGATGCCGCAGCCCGGCGCGAGCGGTACGCCGAGCTCGTCCCGCGCCTGCGCGCGGCCGACGACGCGGCCCTCGCCGCACCACCTGCGGCGACGACCCGTGACGACGTCGTGCCCGAACCTCGCGGAACAACCGAACCCCCCGCGGCGTTGGGACTCCTGCGCGACGCGATCGACGCGGGCGACCACGTGGTCCTCGAGACGATCGACCCCACCGGTCAGCCGACCCGGCGCCGCGTCAAGCCCCTCGTCCTCGAAGGCGGCCGCCTGCGCGCCCTGGACCCGGCGCGCGACGCCGAGCTGACCGTCGCCGTCCACCGCATCGCGGGCGTCTTCACCGACGCCCCCGCCCCCACCCAGGACGCGTCGACCGACACGACCACGAACGCGTCGGCGGGGGCGCCGAACGACTAGCCCGCACCACCCGCGTCACGACACGGCGCACCACCCGGAAGGACGCCCATGGCCGACGGCCCCCTGATCGTGCAGAGCGACAAGACCTTGCTGCTCGAGGTCGACCACCCGCGCTCGGGCGACGCCCGACGGGCGATCGCCCCCTTCGCCGAGCTCGAACGCGCCCCCGAGCACGTCCACACCTACCGGCTCACGCCGCTCGGGCTGTGGAACGCGCGCGCCGCGGGGCACGACGCCGAGCAGGTCGTCAACGTGCTGCTCGAGTACAGCCGCTACCCCGTGCCGCACGCGCTGCTGGTCGACGTCGCGGAGACCATGGCACGCTACGGGCGGCTCCAGCTCGTCGCGCACCCCACGCACGGGCTCGTGCTCCAGGCGACCGACAAGGCCGTGCTCGCCGAGGTCCTGAAGTCCAAGCGGACCGCGGGCCTCGTGGGCGACCGGCTCGGGGACGACTCGGTGATCGTGCACCCGTCCGAGCGCGGCCACCTCAAGCAGGTCCTGCTCAAGCTCGGCTGGCCCGCCGAGGACCTCGCGGGATACGTCGACGGCGAGAAGCACCCGATCGACCTCTCCCCGACCGACCCGGCGCACGAGGACAAGCCCTGGGCCATGCGGCCCTACCAGCAGCAGGCCGTCGAGGGCTTCTGGCACGGGGGCAGCGGCGTCGTCGTGCTCCCCTGCGGCGCGGGCAAGACGATCGTCGGCGCCGGGGCCATGGCCAAGTCCGGCACGACGACCCTGATCCTCGTGACGAACACCGTGAGCGCGCGCCAGTGGCGCGACGAGCTCGTGCGACGCACCACGCTCACCGAGGACGAGATCGGCGAGTACTCGGGCGCCCGCAAGGAGATCAAGCCCGTCACCATCGCCACCTACCAGGTGCTCACGACCAAGCGGAAGGGTGTCTACACGCACCTCGAGCTGCTCGACGCCCGCGACTGGGGACTCGTGGTCTACGACGAGGTCCACCTGCTGCCCGCCCCGATCTTCCGCATGACCGCCGACCTCCAGGCGCGCCGCCGCCTGGGCCTGACCGCGACGCTCGTGCGCGAGGACGGACGCGAGGACGAGGTCTTCAGCCTCATCGGGCCCAAGCGGTACGACGCCCCCTGGAAGGACATCGAGGCCCAGGGGTACATCGCGCCCGCGGACTGCGTCGAGGTGCGCCTCACCCTGTCCGACCGCGACCGCATGGCGTACGCGACCGCCGAGCCCGAGGACAAGTACCGGCTCGCGGCCACCGCAGCGGGCAAGAACCGCGTCGTCGAGCAGATCGCGGCCGCGCACCCCGACGACCAGGTCCTCGTGATCGGCCAGTACCTCGACCAGCTCGAGGAGCTCGGCGACCACCTCGACGCGCCCGTCATCACAGGGGCCACGACCGTGCGCGAGCGCCAGCGGCTGTTCGAGGCGTTCCGGTCCGGGGAGATCTCCCGGCTCGTCGTGAGCAAGGTCGCGAACTTCTCGATCGACCTGCCCGAGGCGTCGGTCGCGATCCAGGTGTCCGGGTCGTTCGGGTCGCGCCAGGAGGAGGCCCAGCGCCTGGGACGCATCATGCGCCCCAAGCAGGACGGCCGCACCGCGCACTTCTACGCCGTGGTCTCGCGCGACACCGTGGACCAGGACTTCGCTGCGCACCGCCAGCGCTTCCTCGCGGAGCAGGGCTACGCCTACCGCATCGTCGACGCCGAGGACCTGGGCGTCGTGCAGTGACCGGCGGGGCCCCGGGCGTCGTCCAGCAGAGGGGCGCGAGGCTCGCGGGGTGGTGGGTGTGTTCGCGGCGGAGCGGCAACAATTGTTGCCGCTCCGCAGCAGGACACCCCCGCCCCTGCGCCCCGACCGCCGGTCAAGCCCGCGCCGCTCGGGGTGCCGCGTCTCAGAGCTCGCGGTAGTAGTGCACGAGCGGCAGCGCGGTGAACCCGCACGCCTCGTACATCGCGCGGGCGGGCCCGTGCCCGTCGTCGCCTCCGGTCCAGACGCTCGCGTAGGCGCACCCGGCCTCGCGCATCCCGTGTCCCGACCGTTGCTCCTCGCATAGGGTCCGGGGATGGAACGATCCACCCTCTTTCGCCTGGCGCACTCCGAGCACCCGATCGCGTCGCCGCTGAGCGATGCCCGCGTCGAAGGCCTGCTCGACCGGACGACGGGCGGCCGACGGAGCGTCCTGGACCTCGGGTGCGGTGACGGCACATGGCTGCTGCGGGCGTTGGGCCGCGAACCGGGCCTCACCGCGGTGGGGGTGGACATGTCCGACGTCGGGTTCGAGGAGACGCTGGCCAAGGCTGCTGCCGCGGGCGTGGTGGACCGGCTGACGCTGGTTCAGGGCGACGTCCGGGAGTACGTGAGCCAGGCGCCGTTCGATGCGGTGCTCAGCGTGGGCGCGGCGTACGCGTTCGGGGGCCTGGAACCCACGCTCGAGGCTGCGCGCGGCCACCTCGCCGCCGACGGCCTGCTCCTGCTCGGTGACTGCTTCTGGCCTGCGCCTCCGACGGCGGCCGTCCTCGACGGCCTCGGCGGCCTCTCGGCGGACGAGTACCTCGACCTGCCCGGCACCGTCGACCTCGTGACGCGGCACGGGTGGGCGACGGTGCACGGGCACGTCAGCACGCAGGAGGAGTGGGACGACTACGAGTGGGCGTGGACGGGGGCACCCGCTCGCTGGGCGGTCGAGAACCCGGACCACCCCGAGGCGCGTGAGGTGCTCGCCGCGGTCGAGAAGCACCGCGACGGCTGGCTCCAGGGATACCGCGGTGGTCTCGGGTTCGTCACGCTGGTCCTGCACCCGGGCCGGGCGTCCGTCACGAGTCCTCGAGGAACGGCCCACCGGTAGCGGTGTCTGGACGCCGCTGGACCGACCGGTCGTCGGGCGTCGTGCATCGCAGCAGCAGGTCGCGTGATTCTCGCAGCGCATCCTGTCGTGCTCCGCGCGAGGAGGCGATGGGCCTGAGTCAGTGAACTCGTCGGCTCAGCACGCCCGAGACGAGTAGTTGTACGAGAACGGCGGCGTCGTACCGGTCATCGACCGCTGCACCGATGCAGAGGTTTCCGATGCCCTTGAGCACGTTGTACGCATCCACCGGCGGAGCTGTATCCATGGGCTCCAGCGCTGCCTCGAGGAGGGCGCCAGCTACCGGCACGAGACGGCCGACGAAGTAGGTGTGCAACGCGTCGGACCCTGCGCTGTCTCCTTGCAGTGCGGCAGCGAGCCCGTGCTTGGTGACGAGGAACTCCACGAACAGTGCCACCCATGCCCGCAGGGCTGCCTCGGGCGTCTCGCTCTCCGCGAGCAGCCGCGGGCCGGCGTCTGCACATGCCTCGACCTGGTGCCGGTACACCGCCACCACGAGCTCTGCGCGCGTCGGGAAGTGACGGTAGATCGTCCCCACGCCGACGCCGGCCTTCGCTGCGATCTCCCGCACTGGAGCATCGACCCCGGACGTCACGAACACCGCTGCCGCTGCGTCGAGGAGCGCCTGCTCGCTCCGGCGCGGACGGCCCGCTCGGGGTGCCCCCGCACTGCGCAACTCGTCGCCCTGGGTCTCAGCCACGCCTGTCCTCACCGAATTCTTCGTCCGTGGATTGCATTACGGAGCAACGTTCCGTAAAGTTTCGGAACGGTGCTCCGTTCGAGGGTACTGCAGAGCGCGCCCTTCGGAAGGACCTCGTCATGGCCTCATCACTCCTCGACTCCCTGGACCGCACCATCGGTGCCGGCGCACCGGTCGTCTCCGTCGCTCCGATTCAGCTGTTCGCCCCGGATCGACCGGTCCCGCTGGAAGTGCGCGTGTCTGCCCCTGCCACAGGCGCGAATCTCCCTGTCGTGGTGTTCTCCCATGGCAACGGATGGAACTTGGATGGGTACGCGCCGCTCACAGCGTTCTGGGCCTCCCGCGGGTTCGTCGTGATCCAGCCCACCCACTTGGACTCACGCCGCAACGGATTCGGGTTTGACCACCCGGTCTTCCCGACGATCTGGACGGAGCGAATCACGGATCTCGTCCGCATCCTCGACCAGCTCGACGCCGTCGAGGCAGCGGTCCCCGGACTGGCCGGGCGCATCGACCGCAGCCGCATCGCCGCGACCGGTCACTCCTGGGGCGGCCAGACGGCGCAGTCGCTTCTCGGCGCCCGAGTCTTCGACGAAGCGGGTCACGTCGGGGCGGACATGACCGACGGGCGCGTCACCGCTGGCATCCTGTTCGCCGCAACCGGAGTCGGCGGGGATGACCTGCACCCGTTCGCGCAGGCGAACTTCCCCTTCATGCGCCCCTCGTTCCAGGAGCTGACGACTCCGACCCTCGTGGTCGCGGGCGACCACGACCAGTCGAAGATGTCCAGCCGTGGACCTGACTGGTTCACCGACGCCTACACCTACAGCCCCGGCGCGACAGACCTCCTCACCCTCTACGGCGCAGAGCACGCGCTCGGTGGAATCGTCGGATACGAAGTCGCCGAGACCACCGACGAGAATCCGGAACGGGTCGCAGTCGTCCAGCGGATGAGCACCGCCTACCTTCGGACCGCTCTGCACGTCGACGAGAACAGCTGGCCGGCCGCCCGTGCCGCCCTCACGACCAGCACCGATCCGATCGGACGCGCCGACAGCAAACGACAGGCGTAGTCGGGCCTGTCGCCACGCATCAGCGGTCGTCTGCGAGCGCCCGACGGCAGCACGTGATCGGCACCGCGCCTGCGGGCGAATCCGCACGCTCGACGCGAGCACGGCGTCGACGGCGGCGGAGCGGGTCGTCGAGTCGGCAGAGAGTGCGGCGGTCGTGTCATTGACGACCGCTAGTCGGGCGTCATGGAAGAAGGTGGTGCGACGTCGGAGAAACGCCGGTCCTCACACAGTCGTGTCCGCCACGGCCGCATCGCTGCGGCGTGTGCGGTTCGCCAAGCATGAGCCGAGGGTCGCGGCGGCGCCAGTGGCGAGAAGCAACAGTGCAGCTGTGAGCAGTGTCTCGTGCACGTACTCCAGGCGCTCGTAGACCCCTCGGACAAAGTCGGCGTCTTCGCTGGTGAGAGAGAGCGGCGAAATGTGTGGTGACGCACCAGCGGTTGGCTCACGCGACGAGGTTGGCGACGCCGAGCGTCCCGCCGCACAGAACACCGTTCGTGGCCGTCGCGCTGGGCGTCGGCGTACCAGTCGGCAGGGGCCCGGTTCATGGTGGGGTCGCTCACCATGTGGCCGGGTCCATCGACAGGCCTTGCTCCTGGAGGTATGCCCGCGAGGCCTCGAGCGCAGCCTGCTCGACGGGACGTCGCAGCTCGAGGTAGTCCCTGGCGCGGGTGATGTACTCGCTCTCCCGGGCAGCCTGGATGTCGGCGAGCCGCTGGACGGTACCGAGCTCGTCC
The DNA here is from genome assembly GCF_016907365.1 of Oerskovia paurometabola. NCBI lineage: Bacteria > Bacillati > Actinomycetota > Actinomycetes > Micrococcales > Cellulomonadaceae > Oerskovia > Oerskovia paurometabola. The sequence goes on from NZ_JAFBBV010000001.1 coordinate 3,691,221, forward strand.
TTGCACGCAAGGTCGAGCTCACCGATCCGGATCACCTCGTCAGGGGACGCGTCACGCACCCCGGGAGGAACCATTCCCTCGTCTGGCCCAGGGGGTTCGACCCCTCGCCCTGCCAGACACTGCTTCCACTCGTCGACGACACCGATCCCCTCCGGCGTGGAAGTCGCCGGGGTGACACCGGTCGGAGCCACCGCCTCGAACTGACCTGGGTCGTAGGAGAGCCCCGCTTCGTTGACCTGACCGAAGCACGAGCGCTGCTGCTCGATGGCGGCCTCGTCCTCGACCCGAGCGCGAAACCGGTTGGGACTCTCGACGGGTTCTTGGGTGTAGCCGTCCGTCGCGAGCAAGCCGTGACGCCACAGGCCGAAGCCGGCTCCGTCGAAGGTCTTCTCTGCGGGGACAGGGCCCACGAGCTGCACGAGATCCTCGTAGCCCGCTGCGGTCATGCACCGCGCGACGAAGACGTCCCGTGCGGTGTCCATCTCGGCGCGCTCCTCGGCGCTGACGAACCAACCGTCGAGCGGAGTCGTGATCGTCCCCGCGTCCTCGTCGACGATCGCCCGAACCGGTTCCTCGGTCGCGCTCTCCGCAGGTTCCGGGCTCGTCGTCGCGATGCTCGTTGCGGGCATGAGCAGAGTCTCACGGGGTCGTGGTGCCACGAGGTCCGGGACAGTGACCGCAGCCGCGGCCACGACGGCGGCGACAGCCAAGGACGCCGCGACACGGCGGCTCCGGGTCCGGCCTGCCCGGCGGCGTGCGACGTCGAGGGCGAGGTGCGGATCGATCGGCGCTTCTGGCAGCGCCTCGTCCACGAGCTCCCGCAGACGTGTTGAGAAGTCGTCGGTCACGGCGTGCTCTCCGCTCCATCGATGGGGTCTGACAGGGCCCGGCGTAGTGCGGTGAGCCCGCGTGCGCCGGCGGACTTCACCGTGCCGCGGGCGATCCCGAGCTCGGCGGCGACCTCGGCCTCTGACATGTCGAGCAGGTGGCGCAGCACGACCACGCGCCGCTGCTTGACCGGAAGTGCGCGAAGCGCCCGGGTGAGCTCGTCGCGCAGGACGATCTCGGTGCTGCGGTCGCTCTCGCCGTGGTCGGGCAGTTGGTCCTGGGTGAGCAACAGCTCACGGCGGGTGCGGCGCCAGGTGTCGATGCGCAGGTTCGCCAGGATGCGCCGGGAGTAGGCCATCGGGTCGCCGTCACGTGCGCGGCCCCACGCGCGGTAGGTCCGCTCGAGCGTCGCCTGGAGCAGTTCCTCCGCGCGATGCGGATCGCCACTGAGGAGCGTCGCGATCCGTCGCAGCGTCGCACCGTGCTCAGCCACGAAGGCCACGAACTCGGCGTCGCGCGACCGTCCGGAGACGACCACGTCGACGACGGCACTCTCGGCCTGCCAGTCCTCCTCGACGTCCACCTCAACGCCGACCATCACGCCACACCTTCATACCCCCCATCACGCAGCACCAGGCCATCCGGTTCCACCCACGCCATCTGAGTTCGCACGATCGGGATCTGCGTCATGAAAGCGAACCCGATACCTCGGACTCTCCAGAGCATGACTGACGGGTGCGAGTTGTTCGACGAGGCAGAACCGACCGTTTGGCAGGCGTCGCACGAATGGGTTCTGCGACGTCGTAGAACCCCGGGCTTTCGCTGCGTGGGCGACGAGGAGACCCCTGATCTCGCGCCAGCATCTTGGGCGAGCCAGTGGTCTCGTCACCACGAGAATCTGAGCGACCGAGCGCATGTCGAGCAGGTCCGCCGGGACCAGCCCGCGGCCTCTTGGCGGTCCAGGATGTCTCGACCGATCGACGGTGGCGCTCGGCGGCTGATCGTAGACGTTCTCCTGCTGTAAGGGGCCCGGGGTCAGGCGTCGAGGTGTGCCAGGAGCGTGGGGATGAAGTCGCGATGGTGGTGGAAGACGCCGCCGTGGCCTGATCCCGGGTAGATGGTGAGGGTGCTGTCGGGGATGCGGGCATGCATGTCGCGGGACAGTGCGGTGGGGACCATGCGGTCGTGGTCACCGTTGGCGATCAGCGTCGGCGCCGTGATCGCCGTAAGGTCCTGCTGCCGCTGGCGGCCCCAGGCCTTGATGCCGGTGATCTGGCGCCGGAATGCGGTCAGAGTGATGGGGTCGTCGCGGTCCATCACGCGTTCGCGGATCCTTATGAGGTAGTCCTTCGCAGCGGCCTTGCCTGCGGGCGTGCGGGGGAAGAAGAGGAACCCCTTGACGTCGGTGCGGGCGAGCGCGGCGCGGACCATGTCGACGTAGATGTAGGCGCCGCCGGTGGGGTGGTCGATCCCGGTGCCGCCCGCGGGCCCGGTGCCGGTGAGGACGAGCCTCCGCACGAGTCCGGGATCATCGAGGGCGACCTGCTGCGCGACGAACCCGCCGAGGGAGAAGCCGAGCAGGTCGATCCTGGTGAGGCCGAGCGCGGCGACGAACGCACGCGCGGCGTCGGCCATGCCCTCGACGGCCAGGGGGACGGTGCCGGTCGATCTGCCCACTCCGGGTAGGTCTAGGGCGATGACGCGACGACCGGCGGCCAGGGCGTCGACGACGCGCGGGTCCCACTCGTCGAGGGTGGCGCCCAGGTGGGTGAGGAGCAGGACCGGCGTCCCTGCGTCGGCGCCGAGCTCGCGGTAGGCGAGGGTGTCACCGGCGACGTCCAGATGGAGGGTGGGGGCGGTGACCCAGGTCATCGCTCGTGCTGCGCCGCTGACGGTCTCGCGGATGCGATGGCTCGCCGGGGTGGCGGGTGCGTCAGGCATGGTTGACGCCCTCCTCGGGGGTCGTGGTGACGAGGATCTTGCCGCGAGCTCGACCAGCGAGGAGCTGATCGAGTGCGACCAGGGTGTCGTCGAACGGCAGGACGCGGTCGACGACCGGGCGCAGGACACCGTCGTCGACGAGCCCGGCAGCCGCGGCCAGGGCTTCGCCGTCGGGCTGGATGAACAGGAACCGGTAGCGCACGCCGAGGCGCCGGGCCTGCCGCCGCAGGCGGAGGCTGAGGACGGCGAGCGCGGCCTTGACGACGCGTCCCGCGCCGGCTTGGTCGGCCAGGTGCGGGTCGGGTGTCCCGGCGATCCCGACGACGAGGCCGCCGCGACGCAGGACACGGAGGGAGCGGGTGGTGATGTCGCCGCCCTGGGTGTCGACGACGATGTCGACGGGGACGTCGGCGAGCCGCTCGACGAAGTCCTCGCTGCGGTAGTCGATGACGACATCGGCGCCCAAGGCTCTGACGAGGTCGGCGCTGTCGGCCGATGCCGTCGTGGCGACGGTGGCACCCAGGTGCTTGGCGAGCTGGATCACGGCCGAGCCGACTCCGCCGGCCCCGCCGTGCACGAGGACGGTCTGCCCCGGCCGGACCTGACCGAGGGTGACGAGCGCCTGCCATGCGGTCAGGGCGACGACGGGCAGGGCGGCAGCGTCGACGAGAGGGATGCTCGACGGGGCGGGTGCCAGGGCGGCGGCGTCGACGGCGACGACCTCGGCCCAGGAGCCCATGCCGACGACGCCCGTGTAGCCGTAGACCCGGTCACCGGGGCCGAAGCCGGTCACGTCCTCACCGACGGCGATGACCTCGCCGGAGAGCTCGCCACCCATGACCTTGGGCAGGTCGAGGTGGAAGACGGCCTTGAACTCGCCGATGCGGGTGCGCTCGTCGGCGTGATTGACCCCGGCCGCGACCATCCGCACGAGAACCTCGTGCGGGGCCGGCATCGGCTCGGGCATCTCGACCGCCCGGAGCGGCTTTCCGTACGTCTCCAGGACGAAGGCCTTCATCGTGTCTCCTCGGGCCGGCCGAAACCAGCCAAGTAGTTGCATTGTGTTACTGCTTGGTTTCAGCGTAGAGTGAGTGATCACGAAGTGCAACTACCTGGATGGAGGGCGATGATCTCCGAACCGCGATCGTCGTGCCCGATCAATCGCAGCCTGGAGCTGCTCGGTGATCGGTGGAGCCTGCTGATCCTGCGTGATATTGCCTTGCACGACCGGCGGTCCTTCCGCGAGCTGCTCACCGGCAGTCAGGAGGGCATCAGCGCGCCTGTCTTGTCGCGCCGCCTGGCCGACCTCGTCGATCAGGGCCTCCTGACGAAGGCCGAGACCGCCCGCGGCAAGCAGGGCAGGTACTCGCTCACCGAACTCGGACTGGCGACGATGCCGCTCCTGGTCGAGCTCGCGCACCTGGGAGGGCGGCTCGACCCCTCCACCCGCGCCTACGCGCCCGACATCGGCGACGGCCCCGACGCGATCGAAGCAGCCGTCTCCGCCCTGCGCGCAGCGCACATCGGCCCCTGACGCGCGCCAGCGCCTGCGCCGGCCATGCAGGCACCAGCAGAACCTCGACGAGCGCGACGCCGTCGCGGAGAAGGCGTCCGGCACCTGCGAGGACCGCCCCGGGCTCACCCGAGTGCTCGCCGGCCTGCGCGAAGGAGACACCCTCGTTGTCGAGCTCGCGCGCGGCGCCCGAGCTACCCCTGCGGCGTCCCGACACGACCCGCGCCCGACGCGAAGCCGAGCCACGTGTGCCGGTTGCCGGCCCAGCACCAGCCGACCTTGGGCGCACCGCGGCGTTCCTTGCCGTCGCGGCCGGTGCCGTTCGAGATCCATACGGCGGGCGTGCGGGAGTCGAGGCGTCCCTTGTCCTTGCGGAGCCGCGACCCGATCGTCATGTAGCAGTGGTTGCGCTCGACGACGTCGGGTGCCTGGAGCGCCCAGTGGATCCCTTCGCTGAGGACGAGCGGCGTGCGGCCGCGTCGGGTGATCTCGGGCAGCGCCTCGTCGGGCGACCAGTTCGCCATGTCGTCGCCGCGGTCGACGTCGGTCACGACGTACAGCGGACCGCCCGGCAGGGTGAGCCCCTCGAGGGGGTCGAAGCGGTCGACGTCGTCCATGTCGACGACCACGAACCCCTCCTTGTCGCCGAGCCTCAGCAGGGGTGCGAGGGCGGACGGCGGGGCGAGGCGGGGGTGCACGGTGAGCAGCCCGCCGTCGGGTGCGCCGTGCGCAAGGTGCCCGACGGCGTCACGCACCTCGTCCACGGCCAGTCCGGCGAGGGTGTGGACACCGAGGGCGATCAGGCGCTCGGCCTGGTCGGCCAGCGGCGGCAGTGCCGCGCCCGGGCTCGTCGGGTGCGCGGGCGTGGTCGTCGTGGTCGTCGTGGTCGTGGTCGTCATGGGTTCCTCTCGTCGACGTCCTCTCCGCAACACAGTACGCCGTACGAACATTCCCCACGCGGGCTTCTCGACGCCTGCCGCGCACGTCGGGCGACCAGGTCGGGTGAAATGCCCCCCGCTGTCCCGTTTCGCGATTGCGGCCCCCGCACCGGTGGGAAAGGATCACGAAGTGGCCTCGTCGTCCGTCTCCCCCGCGCTCCATCGCCCGTCCCGCCCTGGGCGCCGGCCCGTCCTGCGACGCGGTCTGTCGCTCGGCATCGCTGCTGCGCTGACCCTCACCGGCCTCGGTGCCGCCTCGCTCACCGCACCGGCCGTGGCCTCCCCGGCCACTGCCTCGCTCCCCGCCGAGCAGCCCCTCGACCTCCCGGGCCGCATCACCGACCCGGCGGGGGTGCTCGGCGACCAGACCGACGAGGTCGAGGCCGCGATGGACCGCCTGGAGGAGGACACCCCGTACCAGCTCTTCGTCGTCTACGTCGACACCTTCGACGGGCAGGACGCGCAGTCCTGGGCCGCTGCGACGGCCAACCTGTCGGGCATGGGCAGGGACGACGTCCTGCTGGCCGTCGCGACCCAGGACCGGCGCTACGACCTGTCGGCCGACCACAACATCGGGCTGTCCGAGGCGTCGCTCGACACGGTGCAGGAAGCGATCGAGGACCAGCTCAGCCAGGACGAGTGGGCAGGTGCCGCGGTCGCCGCGGCCGACACCCTGCGCGCCGAGGCGACCGGCTCGTCGTCGTCGGGCGGCTCGGGCTGGCTCGTGGCGCTCGTGGTCGGCCTGCTCGCCATCGCGGGCTTCTTCGTGGTCCGCGCGATCCTGAACAAGCGCCGTGGGACAGCCGCGAAGCCGGGCGGCGCGGACGAGGCCGACGAGCTCGCCCAGCTCCCCACCGACGAGCTGAACCGCCGGGCGAGCTCGGCTCTCGTCGCGATCGACGACGCCATCAAGACCTCCGAGCAGGAGCTCGGCTTCGCACAGGCCCAGTTCGGCCTCGAAGCGACGCAGGAGTTCCAGGTGGCGCTCGAGACGGGCAAGCAGAAGGTGTCCCAGGCGTTCGCGCTGCGTCAGCAGCTCGACGACGACACCCCGGAGGCCGAGCCCCAGGCCCGCACGATGATGGCGCAGATCATCGCGCTGTGCACCGAGGTCAGCCAGTCCCTCGACGCCGAGTCCGACCAGTTCGACGAGCTGCGCGACCTCCAGGCCCGCGCCCCGGAGGTCCTCGACACGGTCGAGCGCCGCGCGGGCGAGGTCGAGGCTCGCGTCGCCCCGGCCCGCAGCACCCTCGCGGCCCTGTCCACGACCTACCCTGCGGCGGCGCTCGCGTCGGTGTCCGCGAACCCCGACCAGGCCCTCCGGCTCGTCGCAGGCGCACGCGAGGCCGTCGCCGCAGGCCGTGCGGCTCTCGAGGGCAAGGACCGGGCGTCCGCCGTCGCGCACGCCCGCGCGGCGGAGAACGCCGTGGGCCAGGCCGTGACCCTCCTCGACGCGATCGACTCGGCCGGCGACGTCCTCGCGCAGGCCGGCCAGCGACTCGACGTCGCGGTCGCGTCGATCACCGCCGACCTCGCCGACGCAGCCCGCCTGGCACCGGCCGACCCGACCGTGACGGCCCGCGCCGCCGAGGCCCAGGCCGCCGTGGCCGAGGCCGGGACCGCTCGCGACGGCGGCGACCCCATCGCGGCGCTGCGCCGGCTCACCGACGCCGAGGCCGCGATCGACGCCGCACTGGCTCCGTTCCGCGAGAGCGCCGAGCAGGCAGCACGCGCCGCGGCGCTCCTGCGCGACACGATCGGGCGCGTCGACTCCCAGATCCGCGCGACGAACGACTTCATCGAGACCCGACGCGGCGCCGTCGGGCCGGAAGCCCGCACCCGGCTCTCCGAGGCGATCCGCTACCTCGGCGAGGCCCGCGCCCTCCAGCCCTCCGACCCCGTGCGCGCGCTCGCCACCGCCCAGCAGGCCGACACGCTCGCCCAGACCGCGGCGCAGCTCGCCCAGCGCGACGCGTCCGCGTGGGAGTCCCAGCAGAACGACGCCGGGATGTTCGGCGGCGGCACGGGAGGCGGCGGGAACAACGTCGGCGGCATGGTCCTCGGCGGCATCCTCCTCGACCAGATCCTGCGCGGCGGTGGCGGCGGACGCCGCTCCGGAGGCGGGTTCGGCGGAGGCTACGGCGGCGGAGGTTTCGGCGGCGGCGGCTTCGGCGGGTCGTCGAGAGGCTCGTCGGGCGGCCGGTCCTCCCGGGGTTCGTCGGGCGGCCGGTCCAGCAGAGGAGGACGGTTCTAGGGACCGAACCGCGGTCCCCAGGTCGAACGGCAACCACGCACGACAGCACCGCGTACCCGCATCCACGAGCAGGAAGGCACGACCCATGGCAGAGAAGCAGAGCATCTTCGGACGCATCACCCAGCTGGCCAAGGCGAACATCAACTCGCTGCTCGACGGCGCCGAGGACCCGCAGAAGATGCTGGACCAGCTCGTCCGCGACTACACGAACAGCATCGCCGACGCCGAGCAGGCCGTCGCGCAGACCATCGGCAACCTCCGGCTCGCCGAGCAGGACTACAACGAGGACGTCGCGGCCGTGCGCGAGTGGGGCGACAAGGCCGCCGCCGCGTCAGCACAGGCCGACCGGTTCCGCGCCGAGGGGAACGCCGCCAACGCCGACAAGTTCGACAACCTCGCCAAGGTCGCGCTCCAGCGACAGATCTCCGCCGAGGGCGAGGTCCGTCAGGCCGAGCCGCTCATCGCGTCCCAGCGCGAGACCGTCGAGAAGCTCAAGACCGGCCTCGCGCAGATGAAGGGCAAGCTGGGCGAGCTCAAGTCCAAGCGCGACTCCCTCGTCGCCCGTCAGAAGTCCGCCGAGGCGCAGCAGACCGTCCAGGGCGCGATCAGCTCGATCAACGTCCTCGACCCCACGAGCGAGGTCTCACGCTTCGAGGAGAAGGTCCGCCGCGAGGAGGCCAAGGCGCTCGGGCAGGCCGAGGTCGCCGCGTCCTCGCTCGACGCGCAGTTCGAGGAGCTCGAGGCGTCAGGAGCGAACATCGAGGTCGAGGCACGGCTCGCGGCGCTCAAGAGCGGCGGGTCCTCCCCCGCCCCGCAGATCACGCCCACGACCGTGACGTCGATCGAGGCCGGTACCGAGGACGCGCCGTCCGGGGGCTGGTAGGCCCGTCGCTCGACGGACGACGGCGGCCGGTGCCCTGGTGGGGCGCCGGCCGCCGTCGTGTCACGAGCAGCCGCTCAGGTCGGCAGCGGCTCGTAGTCGATCTCCAGGAAGTCCTCGACCTCGGGGACCCAGCGGTCCGCGACGAACGCCCGGTGGTCCGGGTGCCGGTCGTAGGCCGCGTAGGCGTCGGCGTCGGCGAACTCCATCGAGAAGCCGAACGTGAAGGCGTTCTTGGCGCTCGTCTGGCGCAGCTGCTCGAACCTCTCGACGCCGGGGATCTGCGCCAGGACGCGCGCGTCGGTCAGGAAGGCGGCTTCGGCGGCGGACCCCTCGGGGTGGCGCAGGCGGAAGGCGACGGTGTGTCGGATCATGCCGACACCCTGCCACCGACCACCCGGTGGCGATCGCCGGACACGCAGCAGGCGCGGGCAGCCCGGTGCGGCCTCCCGCCGCAGGACCTACGCCCGCACGCCCCGGCGAGCGACGTCGTCGTGCACGACGGCGAGGAACGACTCCGCGAGCAGACGTCCCGTCTCCAGGACCTCGCCCTCGAACGGAGCGGCCTCGGCGAGGACGTTCTCGGTGTCCACGTCGCCGTGGTCCGCGGCCCAGCGGCGGACCGTGTCGAGCGTCGCCTCGGGGTGGAACTGGACGCCCAGCGCGGAACCGTGGCGGAACGCCTGGTACGGGTACATGTCGGACATGCCGAGCCAGGTCGCGTCCTCGGGCAGGTCGATGATCGCGTCGGCGTGCATGCTGAGCGTGAGCGAGCGGGCCCGCTTGCCGGTCCCTGCCGCGGCCCGAGCCAACGCCCCGAGCACCGGGTCCGCCTCCGCCCCCGACCTCCAGAACACGCGCGTCAGGCCGACCTCGCGCCCGGGAGGGGCCGCGACCTGCACGTGACCGCCACCCGCGACCGCGAGGAGCTGGGCGCCGAGGCACACGCCGAGCGTCGGCACCGCGGCGAGCACCGCGGCGCTCAGCAGGTCGCGCAGCGCGGGGAGCCAAGGGGCCACGTCGTCGTCGTAGGCGGACATCCGTCCGCCCAGGACCACGAGGCCGCCGCCGAGGTCGGCGACGTCCGGCAGGGCGTCCCCCGCGAAGGGGCGCACGAGGCGGACGTCCGGCCCGAGCCGGTCCGCGAAGGTGTCCAGGGTGACGTCCGGGGAGTTCTGGACGACCGTGATCCGGACCGGGTCGAGAAGCTGGAGGTTCACCGCTGAAAGGTACTCGTAACCTGGGGTTCACATGCAAACCGTGCCCACGCCTCGGCGGGATCCGTGTCAGAGGACGGGTCGCCCAGCGAGCCGCGGGCTGCGACCGGACGGCCGGCCCGACCTGCCGTGACGGATAGGCTGGACCCCATGTCGGACTCCAGCACGTCGAACGGCCTCGTCAGCACGCAGGGTGAGGCCAGGCGGCGCACCTACCTGATCGTCGACGGGGAGAACATCGACGCGACGCTCGGCATGAGCGTCCTGGGCCACCGCCCCAACCCCGAGGAGCGCCCCCGCTGGGACCGCATCGTCGACTTCGCGGCGAACCTGTGGGGCCAGGACGTCACGCCCCTGTTCTTCCTGAACGCGTCGTCCGGCCAGATGCCCATGGCGTTCGTCCAGGCGCTGCTCGCGATGGGCTACCGCCCCATCCCGCTGGCCGGGTCGAGCTCCGAGAAGGTCGTCGACATCGGTATCCAGCGCACGCTCGAGGCGCTCCAGGGCCGCCCCGGCGACGTGCTCCTCGCGAGCCACGACGGCGACTTCATCCCCCAGGTCGAGGACCTCCTCGAGGACGGCGACCGCCGCGTCGGGCTGCTGTGCTTCCGCGAGTTCGTCAACTCGCGCTTCTCCGAGCTCGCGTCGCGCGGCCTGAGCTTCCACGACCTCGAGGACAACGTGGGCGCGTTCACCACGGTCCTGCCGCGCGTCCGGATCATCCCGCTCGACGAGTTCGACCCGCTGCGCTACCTCTGAGCCTCCTCGGAGCCCGGGAGGGCGGGGCCGCGCACGTCGCGCGGTCCCGCCCTCGTCGTGTCCCCGGGCGGCGGGAAGCGCTCAGCCCCGCAGCTCGCGGTACAGCGGTGTGGGGAACGACGCCGTCACGCCCCCGCCGTCGAGCAGCCCGGTGATGCGCGCCGCCTCGGCGTCGACGGCCGCCGCAGCGTCCGTCCCGACGTCCTCGAGCAGGCGCACCGCGGGCGAGCCGTCGGCCCGCACGGCCCACGCCCCGACGATGCGCCCCTCCCACCAGACGGTCGCCCCGATGTTCCCCGCCGTGTCGAAGAGCTGTTCGCGGTGCGGCCCGAGGTACCAGTCGCGGTGCTTCCAGCCCATGGCCGTGGGGTCGAGCGAGGGCAGCAGGGCCACGTGACCGGCGGCGGCGTCCGGTGCGGGCGCCAGGTCCGTGGTCCGGAGCGCCACCCCGGCGCCGAGCCCGTCGAGCTCGACCTCACGCACGTCGAGCGCCGCGAGCGCGGCCCGCGCCTGCCCCAGGTTCCAGCCGGTCCACCACTGGAGGTCCGCGACGGTCGCGGGGCCGAAGGACTCGAGCCACGCGGACGCGATCCGCACCCGCGCCTCGGCCTCGTCGATCTCGGGGATGCCACCGGGCAGCCAGTCCTCGACGGGGCGCCACAGGAAGCGGTTGGAGGACCACCCGCCGGTCGGTTCGCCCCGGACGACGCGACCCTCCGCCGACAGCATCGACAGCAGCGGTGACGTCAGCGAGCGCCGCACGTCCCACGACTTGGTGGTGGTCGGCAGGAACGCGGTCCGCAGCACGGGGGCCCGCGCCGAGAGCTGTGCGCCCGTGAGGGGCCCGTGCTGCGCGAGGGCGTCGTGGACCTGCTCCTCGGCACCCGCGAGGAACGCCTCGGCGTCCTCGACGGGCGGGTCGGTGGGGATCGTCGCGAGCTCCTTGAGGAGTCTGGCCCGCAGCCGTCGCCCCACGGCGGCGCTCGCCCCCGCGTGGACGACGGGCACCAGGTCGCGCGCCACGACGAACAGGGTGCGGCGCATCGCGAGGACGCGCACGAGGGAGCGCCGCTCGTACAGGGCGGCCTGCACGTCCTCGACGCGCAGCGCGGGGACGCGCGCGAGGACCGAGAGGTAGACGCTGGGGGCATCCGTCGCGTGGAGCGCGACGAGGCGGTCGACGACGCCCTCGACCGTGGTCTCGGGTCGCGGGCCCGCAGCCCCGAGGTCGAGCTGGTGCGCGACGAGGCGCGCCCTGCGGTCGTGGTCGCTGATGCGCATCCTGGTCCTCGTCCTGGTCGTCCGCGCCCGTCCCGGGCCCGGGGCGTGCAGGCCCATGCAACCACCGTCCGCCGACACGGGCCGCGCGCCACGTGGCCGATGCTGCGCGCCATGCGTCGCACCGCTGCCGCCCAGGCGACTCCCAGGGTTCGGTCGCACACTGGAACCATGAGCGAACCCGAGGCACGGCTGGTCGTGGTCGACGACGAGCCCAACATCCGCGAGCTGCTGTCCACGTCCCTGCGTTTCGCCGGATTCGAGGTCTACGCGGCCGCGGACGGCACGAGCGCGCTCAAGCTCGTGCGCGAGGTCGAGCCGGACCTCGTGGTGCTCGACGTCATGCTCCCGGACATGGACGGGTTCACCGTGACGCGCCGCATGCGCGCCACGGGCCAGCACACGCCCGTGCTGTTCCTCACGGCACGCGACGACACGCAGGACAAGGTCACGGGCCTCACGGTCGGCGGGGACGACTACGTGACCAAGCCGTTCAGCCTCGAGGAGGTCGTGGCCCGCATCCGTGCGGTGCTGCGCCGTACGCACGCCGAGCCCGATGACACCGCGGTGCTGCGCTTCGCGGACCTCGAGCTCGACGAGGACTCGCACGAGGTGCGCCGCGCGGGCCAGGTCGTGGACCTGTCCCCCACCGAGTTCAAGCTCCTGCGCTACCTCATGCTCAACGCCGGCCGCGTGCTGTCGAAGGCGCAGATCCTCGACCACGTCTGGCAGTACGACTGGGGCGGCGACGCGAACATCGTCGAGTCCTACATCTCGTACCTGCGCCGCAAGATCGACAACCTCACGGTGACCGGCCCCGACGGCACCGAGCAGCCCGTCCAGCCGCTCATCCACACCAAGCGTGGCGTCGGGTACCTGCTGCGCACGCCCCCGGAGTCCGGGGGCACCCGCCGGTCATGAGCACGCCCTCCTCGCCCGGCGGTCCGGCCGGAGCGCCGGGCCGCTCGGGCGCGCTGCCCCCGGTCCCCCCGCCGCCCGGCCCGACGACGTCGCGACCTTCCTCGGCACGCCCCGCCCCGGGCGAGGCACGTCCTGGGACACAGGATCCGGCGTCGGGCGCGAGGGACGGCGCGACGCCGCCCGCTCCTCCGCTGCCCGCGCCCGACGAGCCGCGCCCCTACGGCAAGTCCGTGCCCACCGAGAACTGGGGCTGGTTCGCACGCATCCCGCTGCGCACACGGCTCGTCGCGATCATCATGCTGCTGCTCGCAGCGGGGCTGGGGATCGCGGCGGTCGCGACCAGCGCGTTCGTGTCGAACTTCCTGGTGACGCAGGTCGACGACCAGCTCAAGGCGACCTCGGTGGACGTCGCGGCCGACCCGGAGAGCCAGTTCAACCAGAACACGGTCGGCCTCCCCAGCGACTACTACATCCTCTACCGGTGGTCGAGCGGGCGGAACGAGCCGCGGTACTTCGCGAAGACCGTCCTGAGGTACGGGGTGCCGGACATCCCGGCGTTGTCGCTCGACGAGGTGCGACGGATCGACGGCCCGTTCACGGTACCGCCCAAGCAGGGCGGTGTCCTCACCCCGACCGAGCCGACGCAGTGGCGCGTCATGCCGCTCATCGGCCCCGACGGGTCGACGGCGTTCGTCGCCCTCCCGCTGAGCGGGATCCACGAGACCGTCAAGTTCCTCGGGTGGACCCTGGCGATCAGTGCGGTCGTGATCGCCTTGGTCGGCGGCGCGTTCGCGTTCCTCGCGGTCCAGCGTGCGCTGCGCCCGCTGCGCGAGATCGAGGAGGCTGCCGCCGACATCGCCGGTGGCGACCTGACGCGCCGTGTGCGCCCCGCCCCGCCGACGACCGAGGTCGGCTCGCTCGCGGACTCGCTCAACACGATGCTCAACCACATCGAACGGGCGTTCGCGGCCTCCGAGGCCTCGGAGGCGCGCATGCGACGCTTCGTCTCGGACGCGAGCCACGAGCTGCGGACCCCGCTCGCGACCGTGCGCGGCTACGGCGAGCTCTACCGCATGGGCGCCCTGACGACGCCCGAGCAGATGGACGACACCATGCGCCGCATCGAGGACTCCGCGACCCGCATGGGCACCCTCGTGAACGACCTCCTCGCGCTCGCGCGCCTCGACGAGGGCAGGCCCATCCGCCACGAGCCCGTGAACCTCGCGGCCCTGGCCCGCGACTCCGCGGGCGACCTGCACGCGCTGGACCCCACGCGCGAGGTGCGCCTCGTGGGGCTGGGCGGAGCGCCCGTGGACGCCCCCGCGGACGTCACCGTGATCGGCGACGAGGACCGGCTGCGGCAGGTCCTCGCCAACCTCATCGGGAACGTCTCGCAGCACACCCCGGCAGGCACCCCCGTGGAGATCGCGCTCGGGACGCAGGTCTCGGCGGGTGGGGCTCCCGTGGGCGTCCTCGAGGTCCGCGACCACGGGCCGGGCATCACGCCCGAGCAGGCGGCCCACGTGTTCGAGCGGTTCTACCGCGCCGACTCGTCGCGCAACCGTGCGTCGGGGGGCTCCGGGCTGGGCATGGCGATCGTCGCGGCCATCGTCGGGGCGCACCACGGGCACATCTCCGTGGCCCCCACGCAGGGCGGTGGCCTCACGGTTCATGTGGAACTCCCGACACAGGGCTACGATGGCGGGTCGTCGGCGGATCGGACGTAGGCTCGAAGGAGCATCCGCGCTCGACGACGCATCCTGTTCCCGCATCGAAGAAGGCTGATCTCATGGGCGTCACCACCTCTGACGCACCGCAGTGGTTGCTCACCTCCTGGACCCGTAGCTGCAAGGGCGCCGGGGCGACAGCCCCCACCGAGGAGATCCTCGCCGTCGGCGAAGGGCTCCTCGAGCGCTGGAACCAGCCCGACCGCCACTTCCACAACCTGCGTCACCTCGCCGACGTCCTCGGACGTGTCGACGAGCTCGCGGAGGAGACGCACGACGCCGACGTGGTCCGCCTCGCGGCCTGGTACCACGGCGCGATCTTCGACGCGGCCCGCAAGGCCGCTTACGCCAACAAGGGGGGCGAGGACACGAGCGCGAGCGCGGCGCTCGCGTTCGAGCAGCTCTCGGGCCTGGGCGTGCCGGAGAAGGCGTGCCGACGCGTCGAGTTCCTCGTCAACGCCCTCGTGCGCCACGCGCCGGACCCCGCGGACTTCGACTGTGCCGTGCTGTGCGACGCGGACCTCGCGATGCTCGCGGCCGAGCCCCAGCGGTACAAGGAGTACCTGAAGGACGTGCGCGACGAGTACGCGCACATCCCGCTCGCGGACTACCTGCGGGCACGCACCGCGATCATCACCAAGCTGCTCGAGCGTCGTTCGCTGTTCTCGAGCCCGCTCGGTGCCGCGTGGGAGGAGCCCGCGCGCCAGAACCTGGACGCCGAGCTGCAGCGCCTGCGCAAGGAGCAGAAGAAGCTCGAGGCATCGGCCCCTCCCGCGCTGGTCGCACCCTCTCCGTCCTGAGCTGCCCTGAGGTGTCAGCGGCGGTCGCGCGCTGCTGCTGGGCGGCGAGCCGTGCACAGGCACGCGTCCTGACTCCGCTCCCACAGGCCACGGGACGTCCCCTGCCCGACGGCGCCGTTCAGCTCTAGCGTCCTGCTCACCCGGTCGCGCACTGCGCCCGGGGCGGGGCGCGACCGGTGCCCCGCAGGCTCGGTGAGAGGCAGGACGGCATGAGCAGGTACGAGGTCGACAGTGCGCGGGTCGCGCAGGCGAGCGCCGCGGTCGGAGGGTCGGTGACGGCCATCCGTGCCGAGGTCGGGGCCATGCTGCGCAACCTCCAGGACCTCCAGGCGAGCTGGCAGGGCGGTGCCGCGACCGCGTTCGCGGGCGTCATGGCCGAGTGGCAGGGCGCCCAGGTGCACGTCGAGACCGCGCTCGACTCGATCACGACCGCGCTGGGCTCCGCGGCCCAGACGTACGCGGACGCCGAGGCCCAGGCCGCCCGGCTGTTCCTGCGCTGACGAGCCTCTTCCTTCGGTGGCGGGCCGCGGTGGTGCTCGTGGCGCGCTGCCGGGGCCGCTAGGCTCCGCTCCATGCGCCGCCGCCAGTCCGCCGCCT
This sequence comes from Oerskovia paurometabola, assembly GCF_016907365.1. Taxonomy (NCBI): domain Bacteria; kingdom Bacillati; phylum Actinomycetota; class Actinomycetes; order Micrococcales; family Cellulomonadaceae; genus Oerskovia; species Oerskovia paurometabola. Next base: position 3,706,874 of record NZ_JAFBBV010000001.1, read on the forward strand.
CTCGCACGGTGTCCTTCGAGGTCGTCGAGGACCTGGACGACGTTCTCTCGGCGCCGCCAGGTCCGGCCGAGAGTGCGGAGGCTGCCGGGTCCGACGAGTCGGCCGTCGCCACGGGCGGCGCGTCCGGTGCTGACGGCTCCCGTGACGACCTGGGCGACGGGGACCCCGGGGCAGGGGGCGGCGCGCCGTCGGGCAGGAAGCGTTGGAGACCGTGGGCCGCTGCTGCCGGTGTCCTTGCCCTCGTGGCCGGCGGGCTCGCGGTCGGCGGCCAGATCGAGGAGCGGCGCACGCAGTCGCGCCTCGTCGTGAGCGAGGGCGGAGTGCTGCCCTTCACGGGACCGCCGCAGGAGATCTGGTCGAGGGACGTGGCCGATCAGGTCTGGACGCCCTGGGGCGGGCTGCTCCTCGGCCGCGACGCCAGCGGTAGCGACGAGACCGTCACCGCCGTCGACGTCCTGACCGGGCAGGACGTGTGGGAGGCGACGGTCGGGCCCCAGGCGATCTGCGGTCGGAGCAGCTTCTGGCAGCCGTTCGCCGTGGACGACGGTCCCCTCCTGTGCCTGTCCGGCGCACTGGAGGCCATGACCGTCACGGCCCTGGACCCGGACGGGCGGGTCACGGGGCGCAGGGACCTCGGCACGGTCGACGAGGCGTCGGGCTACGCCGTCGGGCCTGGCAGCACGGTCGTGACGGTCCGTCGCGACGGCCCCGTCGGCCCGCCGGTCGGCCGGCGCGAGGTCTGGACCGAGAACGGGTCCCCGACGTTCGTCGACGTGCCCGGAGGGCGAGGCGTCGTCGTGACCCTGGAGGACGCGCTCTCCGGGGACGTGCTCTGGGAGAACCGGGTCCCGTTCGTCGCGCCGGACGAGGTCTGGGAGTGCCAGGGGCGCGGGACCGAGCCCGTGCTGGCGCTCGACCAGGTGACCACCTGGACGACCGGCTACGTCGTCCAGGTCGACGGCTGCGGTATCAGTGCCTCGTTCGACGCCGGCGGTGCCCGCCTGGACGACCCGGCAGCCCCGGAAGACCAGGTCGAGCCGTTGACGGCGACAGCCGTGAACAGGTTCGACCAGACGACCACGCACACGACCGTGCTGGACCGAACGGGCTCCCCGGCGTGGGACGTCACCGGGCAGATCCTTCGCCCGTCCACGACCGACGGGACAGGTGAGAGCACGGTCTTCGTCGACGTCCTGGGCGGCCTGGCGGCCTTCACGCCCGAGGGCAAGGAGCTCTGGGACGTCTCGGCGTACGCGAGCAGGATGTACGTGCACACGAACGCCGTCATCGTCGTCGACGACGGCGCGAACGGCCTGACCGCGCTCGACCCGAGCACGGGCCGCAGGCTGTGGACCGTGCCCGGAGAGGACTCGATCTACCCGTTCGGTGTCGCGACCGACGGGTCCCAGCTGGTCGTCGTCGCCCACGGTTCCGAAGGGGCGCCCCGGACCTCGGGACACGACCTGGCGACGGGTGACGTGCTGTGGACTCTCG